>JBFWQT010000768.1:0-2519 GCA_050249295.1 Planctomycetota bacterium | reverse complement strand
ACTTACGGTACGACCAAGCGCGCACCAAACCAAGAGCCGCGAGCGCAAGCGAGCGGGCCCAGAGGGCCTTGCGCCTTCGAATCAACCATTCGACCAACTGTGATGATCGTGATGCGGATTCGCAACGACAGGCCCTCCGTGGCCGGCTCGCTTGCGCTCGCGGCTCTTGTCTTGTGTTGGCGCCAATTGGCGTGAGCCCCGGGAATGACGAGCGGGGCGACCCACGGCATCCGGCGAGCCCCGGGCCACCCTCCGGGGCTCATCAAGAAGAAGGAAGGAGGAGGAATAGCGCGCGTCCGTTCCCGGGGCTGACGCCCCGGGCTACTGCAGGGACGCCCCTCCGGGGCTCCGGAGACGCGTTCGGCTCTTGCCGCAACAACTCCGCCGACAACTCCGCGCGGCGTCTACGCCCGGTACAGCCCGCGGCGCGCAATCACCTCGCGCACGGCATCCGGCACCAGGTAGCGCACACTCCGGCCCGCCCGCACGCGTTCACGCACATCGGTCGAGCTGATGCCGATCAACGGTGTATCAGCGGCCACATCGGCCACCACCCTGGCCGCCTCGTCGGGCGTGCACAGCGGCTGCCCATCGTTGGCGGTCGCGCGCATCGCCTCCTGCAGTTCGCGCGTGTCGTGCCCCGGCCGCAACACCACGCACAGCCGGACCAGCCGCAGCAGCGCGCGCGCCTCGCGCCAGCGCGCAAAGTGCCCGGCCGAGTCGCCGCCGATCAGCAGGAACCACTCGCGCGCCACACCGGCAAACTGCGCCCGCAACAGCGGCACCGTCTCCACCGTGTAGTGCGGCCCGGGCCGGTCGTTCTCGATTGTCGTCACCTCGAACACACCCGGCTGTGACGCGACGGCGGCCTGCAGCATCTCGAGCCGCGCGTCGAACGGCGCGAGGCGGTGGCCCGTCTTGTGCGGCGGATCGGGCGTGAGCATGAACAGCACGCGATCCAGCCGGTGGCGCTCGCGCGCGGCCTCGGCCAGCACCAGGTGGCCGATGTGCAGCGGGTCGAACGAGCCGCCGAAGATGCCGAAGCGTCCGCCGGATTCCACGCAGGTGTTGTGGCTCGGGAGCGATGCGTCACGCGTCACAGTATCGCCGCATGTCCGGCGCGCAACGGGCAACCGGTTGCTGTTGACCGCGCCCCGCAGCGGTGCAATACAGGCGGTTCCCACCGATTCCCCTCCACGCGGCCACGCGAGACCCGCCCCAACCTTCCCGCCACGCCACGCCACGCCATGCTGCTGTTCAACCCCATCAAGAAGTTCTTCCGCGCGCTGCAGAGCGACGCCACGCCCAACCAGCTTGCGATGGGCCTGGTGATGGGCATGTTCCTCGGCCTGATGCCGGCGTGGTTCCACGCTGGCGACACGCTGGTGGTCTGCGCCCTGTGGTGGGGCATGCTCGGCATCCTGCTGCTGTTCAACGTGTCGATCACGATGGCGATCATCAGCTCGATAATCTTCGGCGCGCTCTCCGCGATCGGACTGGCGCAACTCGAGTACGGCCTCGGCTACACGATCATCCAGAGCATGGGCGCCAACGCCGCGGGCGAGGCAGCCGGGCCGATCGGCGGGCTGGTGAAGATGATCGGCGAGAACTCGCTGCTCTCGCTGACCGCGCTGCATCACTGGCGGATCATGGGTGCGGTGGTGCTGTGGCTGCTGCTGGCTGCGCCCGTGTATTTCGGCTCGCGCGCACTGGTGGAGAAGCTGCGCAACTGGCTGCTGGTGATCGCGCAGACGAAGGGCATGCAGTACATCCGCAAGAGTTTTGTCCTGCGCTGGACGCTGTGGTTCATGGTCGGCAACGTGCTGGTGGCCACCGTCGCGGCAGGCAAGGCCGGCGAGAAACTGCAGAAGGCGAAGGACCAGCTGCAGGATGAGGAGAAGCTGAAGGCGCAGTTGAAGGCCGACGCCGAGAAGAAGGACGCCGCCGCGAAGCCGGCCGACGCGCCCGCGGCACCGGACCAGCCGGAGGCACCCGCCGCCGCCGCGACCGCCGACCCGACCGGCGACGCCGCCGACCTGGAGGCGCTCGCCGACGACCCGAAGGGCACGCCGCTCACGCTGATCGTCGAGGAGGAAGTCACCGACGAGAAGGGCGTGAAGCAGAAGAAGCTGAAGATCCGCAAGAAGAAGAAGATCCGCCGCCTGCGCCGATCGGTTGTGGCCGCTGTCGCCATGCTCGTCGTCGTGCCGGCGATCGCGCTGACCGTCGCGTACCTCTATCGCAACCAGATCGTGAAGTACGTGATCGAGGGCCCGGTCGCGACGCAGGTCGGCATGCCGATCAAGGTCGGCGCGGTGGAAGTCGATCTCGGTGCCGGCAGCCTGAAGCTGAAGGATGTCGTCGTCGGCCCCGCGCCGTACGAGGGCGCTGCGCCGGCCGCCGAAGTGGCGGGTGTGCCGACCACCGGTCCGGTGTTCCATGCCGAGGAGCTGACCGGCGCGATCGTGCCCGACGAGTTGTTCAGCCTGCGCGTGCACATTGACCTGCAGGCCGTGACG
>JBFWQT010000767.1:0-2521 GCA_050249295.1 Planctomycetota bacterium | reverse complement strand
CCACGTCGTGCAGAAGCTCGAAGACGAAGGCGCCGACGGCCTGCGCGCAATCCAGTTGCAGCCGCTCTCGGCGGTGCGCCCGGCGCTGGCCAGCGGCACGACCGACAAGATCGAGAAGTTTCCGGTGTGGGTCGAGAAGAAGTACGACGGCATCCGCCTGATGCTGCACAAGAGCACCGGCGCGACCGTCGCCAGCCACCACGGGGGCTACGGCGGCAGCGTGCTCTGCGCCGCCTACACGCGCGCGCGCAACGACTGGATGGAGATGATCGCCGGCATGGAGCTGAGCATCCGCCAGATTCCGTGCCACAGCGTGATCCTCGACGGCGAGCTCTACGGCATCATCGCCGGCATGGAAGGTACGCGGCCCGCGTCGGTCTACGACATCTACCACGGCCTCACCGGCGACAAGCGCTCGCCGGTCAGCATCCGCTACGTGGCGTTCGACGTGCTCTACCTCAACGGTCGCGACCTCACGCCGCTGCCGCTGAGCGAACGGCGCAAGATCCTGCAGCAGCTGATCGGCCCGATGCAGGGGATGCAGACGCCGATTCCGTTCTCGGTGTCGGAGGGCCAGCAGGCTGACAAGAAGGACGACATCAACCGGCTCTACCAGTACTTCCGCGGCCAGGGCTTTGAAGGCGTGATCGCGAAGAACCTGGCCGGCCCGTATCGCCTGGCTACGCGCGACCCGGAGTGGACCAAGCGCAAGCCGGCGATCACGCTCGACCTGACGCTGCTGGCCGCGGTGTATGCCGTGACGAGCAAGGAGCGCGCCGGCCTGTTCGGCAGCTACGTGATCGGCGCGCTCGCGCCGGACGGCTCGTTCGAGGACATGGGCGACGTGGCCGGGCTCGACCAGGTTCGCGACGCGGAGATCCAGGCGGTGATCATGCGCGAGGGCCTGCTCACCGGCCGTCGCATCGAGCGACCGAGCGCCAGTGGCGTGCGCCCCGGCCTGGAGCTGCGTCCGCACATTGTCGTCACGGTGCGCTTCGAGGGTGTGCTGCGCGACATGGCCACCAAGAAGCTTTCGCTGCGCGATCCCAAGGTAGTGCACATCCGCGCCGACAAGGCGCCCACCGAGGCCGACACGTCGAAGACGATCGAGGAGATCTACCTGCGCGAGCGCGTGGGCTGACCGACACGGCGTGTGGTAAACTCCGCGTCCCCGGAGAACCGACACGCGCGCACGCGCGAGGGCGCCATGGCAGACGTTCAGGCACGCTTCCTCGAGATGCTGCACAAGCAGGTGGCCGACCTGGCGCGCCGCACCGGCGTGACCGTCCCGGCCCCGGCCACCGAACACGAACTCGACGAGGCGCGCGAGGCGTACCCGTCGCTGCCGCCCTCGTACATCCGCCTGCTGACGCTGCAGAACGGCTGGCCCAACTCGTGGGAGGGCTTCTCGCTGCTCTCCACCAACGGCCTGCGCGGCCGCAGCAAGCCGCTCAACAAGCTGCGCCGCAAGTGGTGGAAGGCGCGCAAGGTCAACCCCGACGACGAGAAGGCCTGCGCCAACTGGAAGTCGCCCGACAATGACCTGGTCCCGTGGCATCACATCGTCTTCGGCTGGAGCAAGTCGGGCGAGTTGCTGGTCTTCGACATCTCGTCGGCCAACGACGACGGCGAGATGCCGGTGGTGCGCGTCCATCCGCAGGGCGGCGTGATCTGCAGCTGGCCCGCGCTCGAAGAGTGGATGCTCGCGGCCGCGTCCGACGGCCTCGAGGAAGAAGACGACTACACGGACGACGAGGACGAATGAGCGGCCGCGTTCCGGTGGCAATGCTCTCGTACAGCGAAGTCCACACGCGGCGGATCGGCGAGGCGCTCGGCCAGCTCTGGGCCACGACCGGCGACCCACTGCTCGTGCTGAGCCTCGGCGGCGAACTCGGTGCAGGCAAGACGCACTTCTCCAAGGGGGTGGTGCGCGGCCTCGGCGGTGACGACGCCGAGGTCGTGTCGCCGACGTTCACGCTGATGGCGGTGTACCCGACGCCGATCGGCGAGGTGCACCACTTCGACTGCTACCGGCTGGCGGACGCGGCCGACGCAGCCGACGTCGGGCTCGAAGAGTCGCTCTCGGCGCCGCCGCGCGGGCAGCGTCGCGTCGTGCTCATCGAGTGGGGCTCGCGCGTGCCCGAACTCGTGCCCGGCGCCGGCGACAACGTGCGCCGCATCGAGCTCGGCCACGGCATCGAGCCGGGCGGCATCAGCGACGAGACTGGCAGCGACCAGCGGCGCATCATCGCGCGCGGCTTCACACGGGCCGAGCGCGACGCGCTGCTGCATGCCGGGGCAACGCCGTGAGTGGCCCGCTCTCGCGCCCGCTCGCACCGTTGATCCTCGCGCTCGTCGGCCAGACCGCGTCCGGCAAGAATCGCGCGGCCGTCGAGGCGGTGACCAGCGCGAACCTGCCGGTCGAGATCATCTCGATGGATAGCATGAAGCTGTATCGCGGCATGGACGTGGGCACCGCGAAGCCCGATGCGGGGCTGCGCGCATGCGTGCCGCACCACCT
>JBFWQT010000766.1:0-2523 GCA_050249295.1 Planctomycetota bacterium | reverse complement strand
ACGGCACGTACGACCGCTTTCGCGACCGCCTGATGATTCCGATCTGCGACCCGACCGGCAACGTGCTGGGCTTCGGCGCGCGCGATCTTTCGGCCGACGGCAAGGGCGGCGCGAAGTACATCAACACGCCGAAGACCGAGCTCTACGACAAGTCGCGCGTGCTCTTCGGCATCGACCACGCGCGCGATCCGATCCGCCAGAGCAAGCACGCGATCATCATGGAGGGCTACACCGACGTGATGATGGCGCACCAGTTCGGCGTTGCCAATGCGGTCGCGGTCTGCGGCACGGCCTTCACCGAGGGGCACCTGCAGCTGCTGCGCCAGGCCGACCGGCTGACGTTGCTGTTCGACGGCGACACGCCGGGCATGACCGCGGCCGAGCGTGCCCTCGAGCAACTCGTCGCGAAGGAAGTCCAGGCGTCGATCGTCGTACTACCCGACGGACTCGACCCGGCCGACTACCTGCAGCAGCGCGGGGCCGAGGCGTTCATGGCGGAGCTCGAACACGGCCTCGGCGCGGTGGAGTTCAAGCTGTCGGCGGTGCGCCGGCGGCACGATTTCGACAATCCGGTCGAGCATGCGCACGCGGCCGAGGAGTGCATCCAGCTGATGCGGGCCGCGCAGTCGCCCGTGTTCCGCGAGGCGCTGCTGCACAAGTTTGCCGCCGGTCTTGGCCTGCGCGAAGACACGCTGCGCAGGCAGATGAACGACGAGGACGCGAAGGAGGCCGAGCGCGAGCGCCGCCGCCAGCGCTTCCAGCAGCAGGATCAGGCCGCGGCCGCAGCACCCCCGCAGGCCGCGGCTACCGCAACCGCATCGTTCGCGCCGTCCTCGCCGGCGACGGCGTCGGCCGCCAGCGCCCGGCCGTCCACGCACCGGCGCGCCGCCAACTCGATGGTCCTTTCGCCGTTCACGCTCGAAGAAACGGCCGTCGCCTGCGCGCTCTCCGACCCCGAGCTGATCGACGAACTCGACCAGCAGTTCGGCCCTGGCGCTTTCCCCGACGGCCCGCTGCGCCGCATCGTCGAGGGCATCATCGACATGCTGCATTCCGACCCCGACGCCGACCCGAAGCGCGACACGCTGGTCTCCGACCTGATGACGCTGCTTGATGACGAGGCACGCGCCGAGCTGCGCCGGCTGATCCACCGCCGGCTCGGCGATGCACTCTACGAGGATGCGCCGGTGGCGGCCGAGGATGGCCTGTTCGTTCCGGCGCGGCCGCGCGAGATCTTCGCCGCCTGCGTGGCCGAGCGGCGGGCACGCGACGCCGCGCGCGAAACCCGTGCTGCGTTCGACCGGCATCTGGTCACGGCCGCGCGCACCGACGACCCGGCCGGCAGCCCGAGCGACGAGACCCGCCGGCTGGCCGCGCAGCACCTCGCACTTCTGCGCGAACGCAAGCGCGGCGCCAAGCGTACAGATGAAAGTGCCGGCGCGGTGGGAGGTGCCAGCGCATGAGCCGTCACCCCGCCAACCGCCTTCGCATCAGGCTCCGCCCTGTTCGCACAACCGGATGGAACATCGACGCCAATCCAGGCGTTGAAATGTCGGCGAGGTTGGTGTATGGCACTCCGTTCCTCGTCGCCCACCCGCGTCCGGGCCGCTCCCACCACGGGACCCACAGGACGCAACGACGCCGCGCACGGCATCGGGCGATGAACCGGGGAAACGACACCCATCACCAGCACCCGGCTCTCGCAGCCGACCGCTTGCGGCCGCCCCGCAACCCGCCACGCCCGTCCGCCTGCCCGGTCGTGTGTGGCAATCGCGTGGTGGGTGATCGCTGAATCGCCGAACGCAGGCCGGCAGCCCGGCAGCCACCGGACACAGGTTTCGCAACTCGCAGAGGTCCAACCGGTCATCGAACCAGAGGATCGTTCAACGTGCCGAAGACATCGTCGAAGAGCAAGTCCGCCAGCAAGAGCAAGAGCGCGGCGCCCCGCAAGGCCACCGCGAAGCCGGCCGCCGCATCGAAAAACGGCAAGGCTCCGGCCAGGCCTGCTGCTGCCAGCTCGAAGGTGAAGGCGAAGCCCGCCACGGGCAAAGCCGTGACCGCGAAGGCGGCGTCGACCAACGGGTCGGCTGTGAAGGGCAAGGACAAGAGCAAGGGCAAGGGTGGCAAGCCGGCCAGCCGGCCCTCGGTGGAAGAGTTGCGCGCCGAGATGGAAGCCCGCGGGCTCACCGGTGACGACGACGTGGATGGCGTGGTGGTCAGCGAAGACGACGACGAAATCGCGCCGGCCGGTGGCAAGAAGGGTCGCGGCAAGGCGACGAAGGGCAAGAAGGGCAAGAAGGGCGCGCAGAGCGGCGACATCATCGATGAGCCCGATCTGATCGTTGCCGACGACGAGGAAGACGCCGAGGAAGTCGAGGAGCCCGACGTCGATGAAGACGTGGTGGTCGGCGCCGAGGTCGAGGTGGTCGTGCCGCCCGGTGTCGTGGTCGTGGATGCCACCGCGACCAAGAAGCGCCGCAAGATTGACCCCGACTACGACCTCGACACCGAGGTGCAGAAGCT
>JBFWQT010000765.1:0-2525 GCA_050249295.1 Planctomycetota bacterium | reverse complement strand
AATGGTGTAAGCCCCCGGAGTCTGGTACTGAGGCGAGCGCTCGGCGACACCCGGTCCGCGCCACCAACATAGTCATGTGCTGGTCCCAGAACCAGACTCCGGGGGCTCACACCGGGCTCACACCCCCGGCTCGCCCGGAGGGCTCCTTGATGCGGTGAGCGGTAATGCGCGAACCCGACCGTCTCCGGTCGGGCTCTTGCACGTCTCATCACCCGCGCGCCGTGGCAAACGTCACACGGCGGCAGCCGCTACCGCGCCCAGCTTCTTCTCGATCATCGGCTTCGGCGCGACGCCGACCAGGGCATCCACCGGCTTGCCGTTGCGGAAGAAGATCATTGTGGGCACCGACTGGATGCCGAAGCGCTGCGCGATGTCGCTGTTGGCGTCGACGTCGACCGCGGCCACACCGTCGTGCGTCTGCGCGACCTGCGCGAGCACCGGCTTCAGCATCTGGCACGGGCCGCACCACGTCGCGGTGAAGTCAATCAGCGCGACCGGATGATTCTTGAGGAACTGCTCGAACTCGGCACTGCTCGAAATGGTGTGGGTCATGACAATCTCCTGTTGTGTGTCCCGGAGCCACTTGCCTGCACTCAAGACAATCGAGCCGCGCAGCATATTCCCGACGGTGGCCGATCGTCGCGCGCGCCTGCCGTCAGCCGTTGACCGGGCGCGCGCAGTTTTCCGGTGCCACGTGACGGACGGAAAGGTAGTCTCCCCGCTTCCCGCCGGGCGCCAGACCTCCGCCCGCGGCCCACCGGTGCAGCCGCCACGACCCGCGCGCGAGACGACCCGCACCGCACCCATCACCTTCCTGATCGACGACCCGTACGCCTCGCTACAGAGGAGCAGATTCCATGAGCAAGATCGGTGTGTGCATCATCGGCTCGGCCGGCGCCGTGGCCACCACTGTCGTGGCCGGTACCTACCTGATGCGCAAGGGCCTCGCGCCGAAGCGCGGCATGATCACCGAGAAGGACCCGCTGTTCACGAAGAACGTGCTGCCGGACCTGCTGAAGATGCCGACGCTGGACGAGTTCGTGTTCGGCGGCTGGGACATGCACGACGTCACCTACTACGACGCGGTCCGCGAGCACGGCGTGGTGCCGAAGGCGCTGGCCGACCAGATCAAGGACGAGCTGAGCGTCAAGCCGTGGCCGGCCGCGGTGAGCCAGAAGTTCGTGGTCAACCTGTCGGGCAAGAACGTCATCGCGGCCAAGACCTTCCGCGAAGAGACGCAGATCATCCAGAAGCAGATCGAGGACTGGAAGGCGGCCAACGGCCTCGACCGCGTCGTGATGGTCAACCTCGCCAGCACCGAGCGCTACATCGAGGCCGGCGACGTGCATGCCACGCCGGAAGCCTTCGAGAAGGGCCTCGACGCGTCGGACGAGCGCATCAGCCCCGGCATGAAGTACTTCTACGTCGCGGTCAAGATGGGCATCCCGCACTGCAACTTCGCGCCGTCGCTGTGCCGCATCCCGGCGCTCGAGACGATCGCGCAGCAGACCGGCACGCCCTACTGCGGCATGGACGGCAAGACCGGCCAGACCCTGCTGAAGACCACGCTGGCCGGCATGTTCCGCCTGCGCAACATCAAGGTGGAAGGCTGGTACTCGGCCAACTTCCTCGGCAACCGTGACGGCCTGGTGCTCGACGACCCGGGCAGCAACAAGACCAAGATCGTCAGCAAGGCCAGCGTGCTCGACAGCGTCGTCGGCTACAAGGTGGAGAACCATCAGGTTCACATCCACTACTACAAGCCGCGCGGCGACGCCAAGGAGGCGTGGGACAACATCGACATCGAGGGCTTCATCGGCGAGATGATGCAGATGAAGGTGAACTTCCTCTGCAAGGACTCGATCCTGGCTGCGCCGCTGGTGATCGACATGGTGCGCCTGATCGACATTGCGAAGCAGAAGGGCGAGAAGGGCATCCAGCGCCAGCTGTCGTTGTTCTTCAAGAGCCCGTACGCCGACAAGGGCGAGACGCCGATCCACGAGACGTTCAAGCAGGAAGACCTGCTGTACGCGTGGGTCAACAAGCACAAGGGCTGATCGCCGCCGCCGCGAGCGAACAGGGAGTTGCATTGCACGCGCCCGTGAATCCTCGTGATTCGCGGGCGCGTTCATTTTGGCTTGCCCCGCCCCCCCCTTGCCCTTGCCCCTCTCACCCCTTGCCCTTGCCCTTGCCCGAGGAAGAGAGATTGACCACGGAGGACACGGAGAACACGGAGGAAGGTACGAGAGAGCGTCGGGACCATCGATGACGTCTCTCGTTGGTGGTTGGTGTTCCATTCAAGCCCACGGGCTGCTGCCCGTGGGTAACCGTGCAGTTCCGCAATCCTTCCGATCGCGCCTTGTGGTGGTGTCGCGTGTTGCGTGGGGTGCGGTGTTTGTCGTGCGCTCGCTCGCGTGGTCGATGCGTCGGTGATGCTTCACGGTTACCCACGGGCGGCTGCCCGTGGGCTTGAAGCTGCAGTCACTGCATCCCGCGCAGTCACTCACTCCTGCGTCTTGCCCCAC
>JBFWQT010000764.1:0-2542 GCA_050249295.1 Planctomycetota bacterium | reverse complement strand
TCCGGCTCGCGGTGCTCAGTGCAGGCTGGAAGCCTGCACCACAGGCAGGCTGGAAGCCTGCACCACATGCAGGCTGGAAGCCTGCACCACATGCAGGCTGGGAGGCAGCACCACAGGCAGGCTGGAAGCCTGCACCACATGCAGGCTGGAAGCCTGCACCACATGTGGCTGGAAGCCTGCACCACAGCAGCAAATCTGCACCGCGTGCGCTCAGAAGCTCGGGCCGATGCTGTCTTCGTTGCCGAGCAGCTCGTCGGCCACGCCGTCCACGAACTCCTGCGGCACGTCCAGCAACTCGGCAATGTCGTAGAGCGCGCCAAATTCGTGCTCGTCGATCGCGCCGTCGGCGGCCGCGATCAGCACCAGGTCGCGCATCATCTGGCAGCGCTGCGCCGGGATGACCTTCATGCGGATCGGCGCGACGAGCTGCTCCACCTTCGTGAACAGCTCGTTCGGATCCACGTCGGCCATCTTCTCGAACTTCTGCGTGAAGCGCTGGTGGCCGACGATCTTGACGATCTGGTCGACCTCCTGGCGCACCAGTTCGCCGTTGGCATAGGCCACCAGCATGCCGGCGTGCACCAGCCACTCGCGGATCTCGTCGCCCTCGTCGCTGCTGCCCGCCATCATGAACGACGGGAACAGGATGCCCATGAACTCGTCGAGCCGTTCTTCCATGATGCGGAACGAGAGCTGGCCGACGCCGCGACGGCAGGCCTTCTGGAACACGTCGGTGTTGGCGAACAGCTGCAGCGCCTTGATGCGCATCGGGCTGAACGAGTGCGGCGAGAACCAGTCGTCGGTGTTGTCGCCGACGTCGTCGAGCGCCTGCACCTCCACCAGCTGCTGCAGGTAGTCGTCAATGTTGAACGCCAGCTTGCCGCTGGTCACGCCGCTGGTCAGCTTGAAGAACGCTTCCGACGCGACGCGGTAGTCCTGGCAGCAGAGCAGGCCGACGCGGTCGGCGCTGATCTCGGCGTAGCGGCGCCACGCCAGCAGCTTGAACATGTGGATCGGCGCCAGCTTGTTGCGCCACATCCCGAGCACCGCGTCGATCGGGTAGCGATCGTGGCCGAAGATCAGGTGGCCGACTTCCGAGCCGATGATGAACAGCAGCTCGCGCTGCGGAATCTTCTCGATCAGGGCCGACGAGAGGATGACGTAGGCGACGTCGCGCTTGGTGCTGACCGCACCCCACGACGTCAGGCGCTCGCCCTGCTCGACGAACAGTTCGATGCGCATCGGGCAGTCGACGATGCGGTTGACCGTCTCGACCAGCTTGACCAGCGGCGGCGAGATCTTGTCGGTGATTTTCAGGCCGCTCTTCAGCAGGTGGCGGCGCAGCAGGTCGGGGTTGTGCTTGCTGCGCACCTCGGCCATGAACTCGCCGAACGTCGCGTCGGCCTCGAGCTCGGCCAGCAGCTCCATCTCGCGCGACGAGCGGATCGGCGACACATCGAGCGGACTCGGCGGCAGCGCGATCTTCACGCGCGGCGGCGGCGGCGGCGGCGCACCACCGATGTCCTCGAAACTGAACTGCACACCCGCGTCGGCCGGCGGAGGCGGTGGCGGCGGAGGCAGGTGAGCAGAGGTTTCGGGCGTGTTGCCGGCCATGGCATACCTTGTTTGGCGCAGCGTACCCACTTCACCCCCACGCTTGTTCAGGGGCGCGGCAGGTTCGGGCGACGCACCTGTGCGGCGCGCATTATAGACCCGCATCCGTTCGGGTCAATCGGCGCAGGTACCAGCAGCCACCAGCAGTTGCGAAAAAGGTGATGGCTGTGCAGAGCGATTGCCAACGGATACGCAACAGATCGTGCCGTGGTCACAGCTGGTGTGTGCGGCGCGCCGCGCGTCGGCGGATGCGAGTGACGTTGCGGCCAGCGAATGGTATCCGTCTCCGCACGTCCCGCCCGACTGACTGACTGCAACCGCGGAGCAACTGTCGAGTGGAAATCGCTTTCGATCGCTACCGCCTGCGCATCGGCTACGGCGCGCGCACGTCCATTGCACGCGAAGCCCGCCAGCAGGCCTCCACTGTCGTGCGACTCGATGGCTCCGGCCAGGACGAGACGTGGATTGTCGTGCGCGACCCCGAGGTGACCGGCAAGGAGGGCCCGTACTGGGCGATCCGTCTGCGCTACGACCGTCACCCGCGCGCGCCGGTGGCGCTGGCCGTGATCTCGCACACGCACCGGCTGTTCGTCGGGGCCGATCGGGATCACTGGGTGGTGGACCTGCAGGGCCGCACATCGCTGAGCCATCGTCGCGGCACGCTGTTCCAGCAGTTCCAGGTGTTTGCCGACGGCGTGCTCGGCGTGGACGAGGAGCACCTGTCGTTCTACGGCCCGTTCGGCAAGCCGCGCTGGGAGATGAAGGTGGCGCGCGGGTACGACTACTCGGTGCAGGCAGGGAACTTCACGCTGCTGGAGGGCGAGAAGGAGAATGTGTTCCCGCTGGTGAGTGGTCCGGCGACCGACGAGTAGCGAGGCTGTTCGCGAGCGCAAGCGAGCGGGCCCCGAGGGCCTGTCGATTGCGCATC
>JBFWQT010000763.1:0-2556 GCA_050249295.1 Planctomycetota bacterium | reverse complement strand
GACGGCGTCTACAGTGCCGATCCGCTCAAGGACCCGAACGCAACGCGCTACGACTCGCTGACCTTCCAGCAGGTGCTCGACGGCCATGAGTCGATCAAGGTGATGGACATGGCGGCGTTCTCGCTGTGCATGGAGAACAACCTGCCGATCGTGGTCTTCGACCTCTTCAAGCCGGGCAACATCGTCGAGGCGGTGCGCGGCGGCCAGGTGGGCACCCGCATCTCGCGCGACGGCAAGTAGCCGGTCCACGCATCGACATCGACCCCGAACACCGGGCGAGCCGGGGACGGAAGTCCCCGGAGTCTGTTTCCGGCTGCCCCGCCGAGGACCGTCGTCCCGCTTGTCCCGCTTGTCATGCCGCACTCGTCGACACCACTCGACCACGAGCTGCGCGCCGCGCTCGAAACCACCGAGTGGTCGGCGGCCGACACGACGGCGATGCGCGCCGAGGCCCGGGAAAGACTCATTGCCGCATCCAGCACGCTCGACCCGGCCGACTTCCGCCGCCTCGCCACGGCCGACGTCGAGCGAACCGTCCGCGCGATCGACGACCTCTGGCTCGGCGGCCGCATCCACCGCACGCTCGCGGCGTACCACATCCCGCTGCACTACACGCTCAGCAGCCGGCTGACGCGCGCCGGCGGCAAGACCACCGTCTACAGCAAGGTTCGCGGCGGCCCGATCGACCGCATGCAACTCGCCCTCTCGTCGCATCTGCTGTTCCAGACCTTTGCGCCGCGCGCCGCTCCGTCCGGCCGCGCGGTCACCGCCTGCGGCGTGGCGTGCGCCGACGCGATCGACGCGATGATCCTCATCACGCAGCACGAGATCGTCCACATCGCCGAGTTCCTCACGGCCGGCGCAAGCTCGTGCCGCAAACCGTGGTTCCAGCGCATCGCCCACCGGCTGTTCGGACACACCGCCCACACCCACGCGCTCGTCACCAGCACCGAGTTGGCCGCCACGCACCTCAACGTGCGCCGCGGAGACCGCGTGACGTTCGTCGCCGACGGCCGCACGATCACCGGCGTGGTCCAGCGCATCACCCGCCGGGCGACCGTGCTTGCCGAGGATCCGCGCGGCGCACTGCACACCGACGGCCGCCACTACGTGAAATACTACGTGCCACTGCCGCTGCTCCGGCGGGCCGCGCCATAGCCACTCGTCGCCGCAGCCCGGCGCTGTCAGCTGTCCGCGGGGTCCGGGTTTCCCGTTGGGACAAACCCTGGCTCCTGCTAGACTTGGTGCTGTCGGGGACTTCTGCCCCGGCCGTGTGCCGCCGTGGCGCGTCGGTGGGCCTGTATGGCCTGTCCGGTGCCAGGCTGGCGCATGCAACCCGCAGGGCCAGGACCACAGGACGACGGTATGGCCGGGTCGAACAAATCGACCACTACCGGAGGAATCCGGATCGACATTCTCGGTTGCTCCGATCCGTTCTCGCGGACCGGCCGGTCGTCCACGTACCGCGTCCACGTCGGTGGCGCGATCTGGCTCGTGGACTGCGGCTCGCCGATCTTCCACCTGATGGAAGCGGACGAGATCAAGGCGATCGACGGCGTGATCATCACGCACTCGCACGACGACCACCGCCGCTGGCTGACCGACCTGGCGCTGTACCGCTACTACATCTGCCGTGACACGCCGCGCCTGCAACTGGTGGCCAACGCCGCGCTGCACGAAGAGCTCGAGGAGTCGTCGCGCAATGCGCTGCAGCGCTCGCTCTCGTTCGACAGCAGCAAGATGATCGACGTGCCGTACTCGGCGTTCTTCGACGTCAAGCACATCGGCCCGGCCGAGAAGTTCCGCGTGGCCCGCATCGGCGGCGAGTGGCGCGTGATCGACCGCAACCGCACCGTGCTGCCGGCCTCGCAGGCCAAGGTGGTCGTCAACCCGGCCCACCCGCGGCCGCGCATGCTGCTGCGCGACGACACCACCGGCGCGTGGGTCGAGCCGCAGATCTACTACGGCCTGAAGTCGCCCGAATTCTACGAGGCCGAGCACCGCAGCATCACCGGCGGGCAGGGCACCAACCAGCCGTTCACCATCCGCATCATCCGCAGCACGGCGTGGCACGGCATGGAGGTCATCGGCGTGGTCTTCGAGACCGCCGACGAGCGCGTGATGTTCTCGTCGGACACGGCCTTCAACCCCGAACTGTTCCGCGAGCTGACCGACGCGCGCCGCGAGCCGTCGCGTGGCGGCATGACGCACGAGGAGTTCGACGCGGCGTTCGTGGTCGAGGGCGACATCAACGACTTTGTCGAGCGCGGCTGGAGCGAGGCCCGCTACGCCGAGGCGATGAGCGACTACAGCGGCGTGGTCTTCCACGACACGGCGCCGTTCCGCAGCATCGTGCACACCGACTACCGCTACGCGTCGCAGATCGGCGAGAACCTGGTGCTGGTGCACACGCCGGACCGCTTCGCCAGCACCGAGGTGCTCGGCCAGCAGGACAAGACGCTCGAGATCATCGGCAAGGATGTCTATGAGCGCACGGCCGACGGCCTGATGATGCTCGACGCCGCCGTGTACGTCAGCGCCGGCGAGCGCTACTAC
>JBFWQT010000762.1:0-2561 GCA_050249295.1 Planctomycetota bacterium | reverse complement strand
CTTCTGCGCGAGCAGGTAGTCCTGCCGCGCGCGACCGGCGTCGCGCAGCTTCTCCCACGCGATGCCGCGGTTGTAGTACGCGTTGGAGTGCCGCGGATTGAGCTGCACCGTGATGTCGAGGTCGGCCACGGCCTCCTTCCACTGGCCCGCGCGCGCGTGGATGATCGCGCGGTTGTAGTAGAGTTCCGGATCCTCGGGCCGCAGGCGGATCGCCTCGCTGAGGTAGCGCAGCGAATACTCGAGCTGGCCGAGCTTCTTCAGCGCCATCGCCTTGTTGAACATCGCGTCGGCATGGTCGGGGCACAGCGCCACCGCGTGGTCGAACCACTCGCGCGCACTGTCGAAGTCCTCGGCGTCCATGCACTCGTTGCCGAGGTCGTTCAGCGCATCGGCCACTTCGCGCGCCACATCGCGCAGCTCGTCCGACGCGTTGACCCCGGCCGACGTCATCAACGGCTGCAGCACCTGGCGCGCGGCCAGTGGGTTGTTCGTGGCCAGGAACGACCGCGCCTCGTCGAGCGGCGAGACCTCGAGGTTCGCGGGCTTCGGCGTATCCGTCGGCACGTCGAACACGGCCGTCTTCTCGATCTCGTCGTCGTCGTCCACCAGCGCCATCGTCACATCGAGGTACTGATCGAGATGGTGGCCGGTGAAGAACGCCATCGTCGGATCGTCCTGCGCCTGCACCCGGAAGCGGCCGCCACGCCGGCCGATCAGGTTGTGGCTGTCGACCAGCCACGGCACGTCCTGGATCGTCAGCGACACCTGCCGGCTCAGCGCAACCGTCACCTGCGGCGCCTCGCGGAACGGGAAGACCGTCAGCAGGTCGTAGTAGTGCTGCACCGCGACGTCGCTCGGGAACGGCCGCAGCAGCTCGAGCGTGAGCTGATCGCCGTCCCACGAGACCATGATCGGCGCGCGGGTGAGGCGGGCGCGGGCCGGGTTGCCGGGGCTCGCCGGGCGGTCGCAGAAGCGCTCGAGGCTGGTCTCGCGCGGGTGGCCGTCGGGCATGCCGGTGACGTCCGGCATCTCGCCGTCGTCGTCGGTCTCCGGCCACAGGAACGGCAGCCCGGCCGGGTAGCGATTCTCGACAGCCGGCTTCATCTCCACAAAGTTGTTGGCCGTCATCAGCTGGCCGAGCGAGATCAGCGCATCGCCGCGGGCCTTCATCGCGCGCTGGATCTCCAGTGCGCGCGACACGCCGCCTTTCACGATGCTGCGCGCGTCGAGCCGCGGCGGCGTCATGCTGGTGTTGGCGTGGTAGTCCGCCACGCGCGGCAGCTGCCGCTTGCCGATCAGCTTGAGGTCGTCGAGCAGGTGCTGAGCGTCGGCGTAGCGATCGTCCGGGTTCTTCTGCAGCAGCTTGCCGAGAATCGCGGCGATCGTCAGCGGCACATCGCGGCGGAACATCGTCACCGGGGACGACGTCTCGAGGTGATGGCGCAGCACCAGTTCGAGGTGGCTCTCGCCCGCGAACAGGCGCCGGCCGGTAAACACCGTGTAGAACGAGACGCCCAGCGAGTAGAGGTCGGAGCGCGCGTCGACCGGCCGCATATCGGCATGCTCGGGCGACATGTAGTTGGCCGAGGCCATCACACCCTGCGACGGATCGTCGCTGCTCGCGAACTCCTCGGTCTCCTGCGCGAGTCCGAAGTCGGCCACCTTGATGCGGTCGCCGTCGCCGGTGACGATCAGGTTCTCGGGCTTCACATCGCGATGCACGACGCGCCGCTGGTGGGCCGCATGCAGGCCGCGCGCGGCGTCGGTGAGCCACGAGAGCACGCTGGTGACCGGCGGCAGCCCCTTGCGCACGCGGTCGCGCAGGGTCTCGCCGTCGACGAACTGCATGATGATGTACGAGAGGCCTTGCTCGGTGCCGGTGTCGAAGACCTGCACGATGTTCTCGTGCTCGAGCCGCGCAGCCAGTCGCGCCTCGCGCAGGAAGCGATCGACAAACCCCTGGTTGGCGGCCAGCGCGCGGGCCAGCACCTTCACGGCAACGACCTTCTCGAGCGCGATCTGCGTGGCCTTGTAGACCGCGCCCATGCCGCCGCGACCGACGCGCCGTTCGATCCGGCAACCGCCGATGGTGTCGCCCGGCTTGAGTTCGTCTTCGGGTGGCGCGGCCGCTGCGCCCGGCGATGGCGATGGCGACGGCGAGGCCGGCGCGGGCGCTGCGGCTGCGGGCGCGTTCTTCACCGGCCCGTCAGCCGCCGTCGTCTCGCTCGCGGCGGATGACGACGACGCTTGCGCGGGCGCACTTTCGGGCAGCCCGGTGGGCTCGGCAGTTTCCGACATGACGATACGAGGGCGGTGGTAGCAGGCGGAGCCGCAGTATATCAGCGCCGCATCGGCGGGCAACGCGTCGCAGCGGCTACCGCAGGTCATCTTCCGGGCGGGCGAACGCGCGACGATCGTGCCCGCTGTGAAGGAACGACGTGCAGCCGAGGATCAGGCCGCCGACCACTACGCAGTACGGCACGGCGACGGCCAGCATGAGCGGCGTGCGATACGGCTCCTCGACCGAGTACGCCGCGGCCATCGCTACCGGAATCACGCTG
>JBFWQT010000761.1:0-2566 GCA_050249295.1 Planctomycetota bacterium | reverse complement strand
GCAACCGGCCAACACCGCGGCACCCGACGCCAGCCTTCCGCGCGGCGTGCCGCGCAAGTCGCCCGGCCTGATGCTGATCTGCGACGGCAGCGACTCGCTCGCCGACACGTGCCACCGCGCCTGCTCGCGCCTGCTCACCCGGCTGCGCGAGATCTTCCCGCCGCGCGACCGCGACCACACCACGTCGCTGCGGATCCTCGTCTTCGAGACGCGCGACCGCTACCGCCAGTGGGCCGACGTCCACGCGCCCGAGAACGCCGACGTCACCGGCTACTTCGCCCCCGCCACCGGCGACGTCGTCGCCACGCACACCGGCACCGACGCGGCGCTGATCGCCACGCTCGCGCACGAACTCACGCATGCCGTTGTGCGCGACCACCTCGGCACGCGCTTCCTGCCGCCGTGGCTCGACGAGGGCCTCGCGTCGGTCTACGAGACCGCGCAGATTGCCGACGACGGCACCGTCACGTTCGGCGCGCTGCATGAGCCCTACGCGCGGATGGTCGGCGCGCGGCTGCGCTCCGGCGAGTCGCTCGACCTGCGCCGGCTGGCGACGATGGGCTACGGGCTGTTCGCCAACCGCGACCGCCAGAAGATGCTCGACAACTACGCGGTGGCCTGGTCGCTGCTCTGGTACATCCTCAATGGCGAGCGCGGCCTCTACCACGGTACGCTGCGGCTGTACCTCACCGAGATTGCCGCCGTGCCCGACCGCTCGACGCAATACGTCGCGGCGTACGACACCGTGGTCTCGCCGCGTGCCGACTCGCTGGTCGCGGGGTGGCGCGTGTGGGCCAGCCGCGCCGACGAGGGCCTGCCGCCAGCCAACGAGAACGAGAACGACCACGGCCACGACGACGACTGAGTCGAACGCGCAGTCGTGATTCAGAGGCGAGCCGGGGACGCATCACTCCACACTCATACTCGGCCCCGGCGGCCACATCTGGTACACCGGACCAATCAGCAAGCCGACCCGCCTGACGCGACGTAGCTCATGAGCACCGCACTGCGACCCGACATCACCCGCGGCGAGAAATTCGTCGGGCTGTTCGTCATCGGCGCGCTGGTGATCACCGGCGCCTTCATCACTCTCACGCGCCAGTCGGTGCTGCAGACCAGCCGCAGCTACTGGATCCAGCCACGCGAGAGCTACGGCCTGACGCGCGGCTCGAAGGTGCTGCTCTACGGCTTCCCCGTCGGCGAGATCACCGCGATCGAGCTCAAGGGTCCCGAGCAGGTCCGCATCGACTTCCGCGTGGACGGTCCCGACCTCTACAACCAGATCAAGACCGACGGCAAAGTCGAGATCCAGGCCCCGCTCGGCGGTGGCGCGATCACGCCGGGTGCCTTGATCCTGCTGCCCGGGACGAACGAAGACGTGAAGGGCGACGCCGACAGCATGGCGTTCATCCCGCCGCGCACCACGGCCTCCACGGTGATGGCCGATGCCGCGCTCGTGGTCGAGCAGTTCAAGCAACTCGTGCTGCGCATCAACGACCCGGACCGCGCCGGCATGCTGGAACTGCTCGGCCGCGACAACGCCACGCAGATCAGTTCGATGATCGACCGTGGCGGCCAGATGGTGGACCAGGACCTGGCCGAGGTGTCGTCGCGCGTGCGGCACATGGTCACCGACCTCGACGACGGCACCCGCAGCATCAGCGACATCCTGTTCAAGGGCCGCCCGCTGCTGCAGGTACTGCTCGGCGACCGCGTGCAGGACAAGCTCGACAACGTGGCGGCGGGCGAGTCGGCGTTGCTCGAGATCCTCGTCGGCCCGACGGTCTGGAACGAGGTCGAAGTGGCGTCGCGCGCCTGGGACACGCTGTTCCAGAGTTCGCTCGCGTTGCTCGACGAGACGCGCCTGCTGCTGCGCAAGACGCAGGTTGCGCTGGACGATGTGGAGCCGGTGCTGGCGATGTTCGGCGACAACGTCGCGCAGCTCGAGGAGATGCTCTCGACCACGCGCGGCATGTTGGCCGACATCCGCACGGTCACGGCCAGCGTGTCGGACGTGTCCGACGAGATCCCGACGCTGACCCGCCAGCTGGAGGGCGTGCTGGCCAACAGCAACGACCTGCTGGAAGCGTTCAAGCGTCACTGGCTGATCAGCGGCTTCCTGGCGCCCGAGCCGCAGGAGCATTTTGGTCTGCGCCAGACGCAGCGCCCGAACCCGTACGGCGAGTAAGAGCGGCGACCGACCAACGGATGGACGCCTCGGCGCAGGCGTCGTCAATCTTGCGCTCGCGAGGTCGCGCTCCGTCGTCACCGGCTCGCCCTGCGGCGGATCGCGGGTCAGTTCCGGCACACGGTCAGAGCGTGATCGCGGGTTACCCCTCCGGGGACTGACGTCCCCGGCTCGCCTGTGGATTGATCGTGATTTCCGTGCCGGTGGTGGTGACTCTTCAGCCCTTCGTGGTCCTTCGTGGTCCTTCGTGCCCTTCGTGCCTTTGTGGCATGCAATGCACCCTCGATACGGTGCGCTGGGTGACACCTGCGGACCTCCACGACGCTTCACGAGCTTTCACGACGGCAAGCCAATCCTGACATCGGTCCATTTTAGCTG
>JBFWQT010000760.1:1404-2570 GCA_050249295.1 Planctomycetota bacterium | reverse complement strand
CAGCGACGACATGCTCGTGTGTCGCGCGCGCATCGCGGCCTCCCGCCACGACCCGGTCGCGGCCCTGCGACTGGCCACCGAGGCGGCGTCGGCGCCCGACCAGGACATGCTCGCCGGCGCGGTCGGTCTGGCGCTGTTTGTGGCCGAGGTGAACATGCCGCTCGACCAGCTTGCCGCGTTCGTGCGCGAGGGCGATGCAACTCAGACGCCGAGCCACGACGTGCTCACCTATGTTGTGCTGCGCCGCACCGCCGCCGAAGGAGGCTTCGCCAACGCGATCGTCGCGGCCGCGCGCCTTGCACACGACGAGCCGGCCTCGCCGATCGGGCGGGCGTTCGGCGCGCGCATGGCCGAGCCGCCGCCGCGCGGGCTGGACAGCGGCGTGCGACCGCTGCCGCCGGACGACCCGTTGCGTACCGTTGCCGGACTGCCGATCGACAACACGGCGTTGCGCAACCCGTCCGCCGGCTGGAGCTACTGGTGGGGCGACCGCGACCCCGACCCCGACCACACGCACGATCTGTGGCCGTCGCGCGATGCAGTACACCTGCCGTTGCGCCGGCTTGCCCGGCAGTTCCGCGTGTGGTGCGCGCTGGCCGACCTCGAGTCGCGCGCCGCCGCAGTGGCTGGTGCTCGTCCGGACGAGGCCGCCGACCTGCGCTACAAGTGCGGCGCGATCTGCTACCACGCGCCGGAGCTCGGGCTCTTCCCGGCCTACGCGCTGCCGCGGCGGGTCAACGCCGGGCTGCCGGTGTCGTGGGGTGAGTTCGGGCCGGATGACGCCGGGGTCAACCCGCGCGTGGAGGAACTGCGCCATTCGAACGCGACCTGGCTGGCGATCCGCTACTTCCGCTCGGCACTGGCCGTCGCCTCGCCCGCCTGGCCCGGCGCCGACAAGGCCCGCTTCTCGCTTGGCCTCGCGCACATCCATCTTGTCGATGCGCCGGCCATGGAGTGGTGCGGCACGCTATCCGACCGGCTGATCCGCCGTGGCGTGTACTGGTTCGAGCAGTGCGCCGACCACCACCCGGCCAGCACACTGTCGGACGACGCGCTCTCCGCGGCCCGTTACTGGCGCAACAACTCCGCTGCCTTCGGTGGCAGCGATGGCGGCGGCGACGAGGGCCCGGCCTGGTAGCGGCGCTCACGCATTTGCATCCGGGCCG
>JBFWQT010000760.1:0-1304 GCA_050249295.1 Planctomycetota bacterium | reverse complement strand
CTCGAACTGATCGACGTGCTGGCCACGCGCCGCACGCCCGGCACGCCCCGGCTGATCGTCAGCCTGCTGCCCTCGTTCGCCGAATCGAACGACCGCCGGCTGCTCAACGCGCTGCTGATGTTCGGCGGCGACGGCTGGGAGGTGCTGCGCGAGAAGCTGTTCGGCGAGAAGGATCACCAGCCCGCTCCGGATGCCGCGCGCCAGCCGCGCGTCGAGCGCCTGTACGTGGAGTTCGTGCGGCAGCAGGTGCTCAATCTGTTGATGCTGCGCCTCGAGCATGGCGGCTTCACCGGCTACTACCGCGAGATGTTCACGCCGGTGTACCGCTACGGCGCGCTGGTGATTGACCTGTTCGGCGAGATCGCGCGCAACGACAAGAACGTGCTGAACCAGTTCACGCCGGAGCAGGTCGGCAAGATCCGCGAGATGGCGCCGCGCGCGATCGGCGATTCGCACCATCCGCGGGCCCGCGCGGTGCTGACCGAACTCGTCGCGTACTTCGAGACCAGCGGCAACACGGGTGACAACGAGCCGCGCGACTCGGCCGTGTTCGCGCTGTACGTCGTCGGCGACACGGCGCGCGCGCAGGTGATCATCGACCAGAAGAAGAACGTGGCCGAGCACTCGCGCGGCAGCACGGCCGTGCGCGCCTGGTACGAGCTGGCACATACCTACCTCAAGGCGCAGGAGTACACGAAGGCGCTCAGCGCGTTCCAGAAATCCACCGACGAGGCCTCGCGCTACGGCGACCCCAACGGCGGTACGATCGGCAACAACTGGTACAACACGGCGTGCATCCATTCGCGGCTCGCGCTCGACGAAACGGACGACGCGGCGCGCTCGGCGCACATGAGCGAGGCATTGAAGGCGCTGCGCAACGCGGTGCAGAACGGCTTTGCCGACTGGTCGTGGATCTTCCGTGACCACGACCTTGCGGGTCTGTGGCAGTACGACGGTTTCCGGAAGTGGGTCCAGGAGTTGCGGGCCGACCCGGCGCAGAAGGCGCTGATGCCGGACTTCGAGCCCGGCCACGCACCGGAAGACGACCCGTCACACGACGAGCACAGTGATCTGGGCAACGGCGGCAACGGCGACGGCGACGGCGACGGCGACGGCGGCGACCGCTGATCGTCGGCGGTGACTGTGGTGCAGGCTTCCAGCCTGCATTGTGATGTGGTGCAGGCTTCCAGCCGGTGTGGTGCAGGCTTCCAGCCCATGTGGTGCAGGCTTCCAGCCTGCATCCTGGTTTGTGGTTGGTGCAGCATCTTCACCAGATGCAGGCTGGAACCTGCACCACAACCAGA
>JBFWQT010000759.1:0-2574 GCA_050249295.1 Planctomycetota bacterium | reverse complement strand
CAGCGTGCCGTCGGCACCCAGGGTGGGCGGCGGCGCACCGAAGCTCTCACCCAGCACCGACGAGTCGGAGCGCATGCCGCCACCCGAGCCCGACTGCAGGCCCGGCGGGGGCGGGGGCGGAGGCGGTGGCACGACCGCCGCATCGGACGCCGACGACAGCGCCTGATGCGCCCGCGTAGCGCCCGACGACGGCACGAAGTCGCCGCCACCGCTGCCCGGCACACTGCTGCCGGTGCTCAACGGCGAACCGGGCGACGGCATCGCATGCTCGGCGGTGTGGAACTCGAGCAGCGTCCGCGTCGAATCCAGGGGTGCGCCGGACGGCCCCGGCTCGTCTTTCACCACGAGGTTGGCCGCGCCGCAGTTCGGACAGACCAGCGGCTTGCGGATGTCGGTGTCGCCAGCCTTGAACGCGTGGCTGCACTCCAGGCAGTCGAGATGCACGCCCGGGTAGCCTTCTTTCAGCACGCCGGCCTGCTCGCGCGTGATGCGCCCGGCCTTCACCGCCCACTGCATGAACGGCAGGTTCGGCTCGGTCTTGATCGCTTCTTTGTAACTGTCGATCAGACCGGCGGTTTCGCCGGCGTCGATGAAGCCGTTCTGGACCGCGAGTCGGCACAGGATTGAGATACGGAACATGTGCTGTCTGCGGGGCTTTCGGGCAACCGGGATTCTGTTCGTTCGTCGGCACGCCGCTCTGTGCTGCGTGCACGATGCTAGTTCCCTGGTGGTGGGCGGTCAATTCCGCCTGCGGCGGCTGACCCACCCATCACGAACGACGTCGCGGTCCTTGTGGTTAGCATCTGACGGTTCGCCAGGTTCGCAATAATGCGTGCGATTGCAACCTTGCCCCCCTTGCCCCCCTTGCCCCCCTTGCCCCCCTTGCCCCCTTTCCCCATTGAAGCCCTTGAAGCCCTTGAAGCCCTTGAAGCCCTTGAAGCCCACGGGCTGCTGCCCGTGGGCAACCTGGCGGGTTCCACCGACCCCGCGCCTCACCCCGCGCCCTCTCGCGCCCTCTCGCCTCGCTCAATCAAACACCCCGTGCACGAACCACCGGTCCGTCGCCGGTTCGCGGAAGCACCAGAACACCGCGCCCTCGCTGGTATGCACCGTGTAGTAGTCCCGCAGTGCTCCGTGCACGTCCCACCACTCGGCCACAATCCGCTCCGGACCGGCGCGCCATCCGATCGTCCACGTGCGCCGTTCGAAGTCGAACGTCTCGCCGCCCGCCGCCGCCCCCGCCGCCGCCGCCGCTGCGATCCGGATCTCCACCGGCGGATCGAGCAGCGTCGCGGGCCGCGGAGGCAACGCGGGCAGCACCGCCTGCACCGTCTTCGGCGCCTGCACCAGCTGTTGCATCATGGCCGCGCGTTCGGGGATGTGGCTCTCGGTCAGCATCGGGCGCAACACAGCCGGGTCGCCGAGACGCTCGCGCATGCGATCCACCAGCACGCCGAGCTCCCGGCGCCGATCGCCACCACCGCCGCCGCCAGCTCCACCGATGAACATCGCCGACTGCTCCTCCGCCAGGCCGGCCGTCTCGCTTGCCACCAGCACCAACCCGTCCACCGGCACCGACAGATCGACGCGCTCCACGCGCTCGCGCATCAACTGGAACAACTCGTCGGCGTCGCGCTGCGGCTCCGTCAGATACAGCTCGATCTGCGCCGGCTCGGCCTCGCCGGTCGGACGCGTCAGCGTCAGCTGCAACCGGCGCACGCCCTGCGCCAGCCCCAGCAACTGCCCGGCCAGCAGGTTGATGACCTGCCGAAGCAGGAACACCAGCGCATCCTGGCGGTCGGTCGGCGCAGGCAACGGCAGCTCGATCGCCAGCGGCTCGTCGAGCGACTCGACCGGCAGCCGGTCGTTGATGCGGCCGTGCGCTTCGTCGAGCACGCGCAGCGTATGCTGCCCGAAGCGCGCGACGATCGACGGCCGTTTGATCGCCGCGAGCTGCCCGACGCTGACGATCGCGAGGTCGGCCAGCATCTCCAGCACGCGCGGCTGCAACGGCAACGCATGCACCGGCAACGACGCCAGCACGCGCGTCAGCTCGCCGCTGCCACCACCATTTGTGTGGTCGGGCACAACCTGCGTGGCGGCGCGCCCGGCCAGCGCGATCGCGCGTGCGGCCATCACGGTGCCGGCCAGCGCCACGCGGCACGAGTAGCCGAGGTCGCGCATGTCGTTGGCGAGGCGCGCGAGCAGCGTCCACTCGCCGCCAAAGAGGCGCTCGCAGCCGGTGGTGTCGGCCCACAGGCAGGCCGGCGAGGCGGCATTCGTGGTGTCGTCAGTCCAGCGGCCGACGCGCGGGCTGTAGCGCTGCATCCACCTGGCGAGCGTCGCGAGCCCGGCCTCGTCGCCGGCCGGATCGTGATCAAGCACGTTCACATCGGGCAGGATCGCGGCCGACTCGGTAGCGGTCATGCCGATACGGATGCCGCGCGCGTGGGCCGCGGCGGACACGGCCATGACTTCGCGCCGGCCGCGCACCACGGAGACGAGAATGCTGGCGACCTTCGCGTCGGGCAGCACGCGCTCGGCCGCGAAGAACGGCAACACGACCACGGCGTA
>JBFWQT010000758.1:0-2575 GCA_050249295.1 Planctomycetota bacterium | reverse complement strand
CGAGGGCTGAACCCGGAACCGACGAGTTGTCAGTCTCCGAGCGCACGCCGGGCCGCGTCGATCTGCGGGCGGAACGCGGGCGGGCAGAGCGCGGTGGCCTTGTTGATCGCCTCGCGAGCCTCGTCGGGCCGCTTGAGCTGGATCAGCGCCATTGCGCGCTGGATCCACGCGATGAAGTCGCCCGGATTGATCGCGCACGCGTAGCGGAACTCGCGCAGCGCACCGGCAAAGTCCTTGCGCGCGAGGTAGATCATGCCGCGCGCGGTCACCGGCGTGGACACCGACGGCCCGAGTTCCATCGCGCGTGACAAGTCGTCGTGCGCCTTGTCCAGATTCGAGGCGTCGCCTGTCATCGCGAAGATCTGGATCCGGCACATCGCGCGCGACATCCAGGTGCTCAACGATTCCGGCGAGCGCGTGACCGCTTCGTCGTAGTAGCTCAGCGCATTCTCGAACTGCTGCGCGCGCAACGCCGCGGCGCCCTGCATCGTCCAGGCCGGCGCATAGTCCGCATCCTCGCGCAGGGCCTGGTTGACGTCGGCGCGCGAGGCCGTCTCATCGCCCTGCATGAGGCACACCGACCCGCGACTGCACAGCGCCGCCGCCCGTGCGCGCGGGTTGTCAGCACACGCCAGCGCCTTGCCCGCAGCCTCCGCGGCCCCGGGGACATCTCCCGACATCACCCGCAGCATCACCATCGCAAGCCAGCCGTCACAGAGGTCGGGCTTCATTTCCAGCGCGACCGACAAGCCTTCCATCGCCGGCGCCAGAATGTTGGTGCCCACCGCCAGCAGCACGGCGCGGTGATAGTAGTCGATGGCCGTCACCGGCACGCCATGCTCGCGGTGCGCTCTGAACAGCCGGTCGTAGGCCGCGAGGTAGCGTGCGCCCTGCGCCGGCGTGAGCTGCGCAAGGAACATCTCGGTGCCCGAATTGCCGACCGCCTGGTGGATCAGCGTGCTCCATTCGGCGATCACCGCGTCGCGCGCAGTGAGCTCCGCCTGGATCCGGTCCTGCGCCGCGCGATCGGCGCGCTCCTTCGCGTCGGCTGCGTCGGCAGCAAGGCGGATCGCCTCCAGATCGAGCAGCCGCTTCTGCTCGGCCGACTGCACCATCAGCAACGCAACCACGAGGCCGAGCACCAGCACGAACGTCAGCGAGAGCGCCGCGCCGAGTGCTGCCGCCGGGCGCCGCCGGGTCCATTTGATCAGACGACGCCAGGCCGTGGACGGCAACGCCGACACCGGCGTGTTCGCCCGGAACGCGGCGATGTCGTCGAGCAGATCGGCCACGCTGCGGTAGCGATCGCGCGGTTCGGCCGCCATCGCCTGCATCACGATCGCGTCGAGTTCCAGCGGAATGCCGCGATGCGGCGCACGCCGGCGCGGCGCGATCAGGTCGCGGTTGCGTGCCGCCGTCAGCACCGACATCAGGCTGTCGCCCGTGTACGGCGGTTCGAGCGTCAACTGGTGATAGAGGATCGCGCCGAGTCCGAAGATGTCGCTCGCGGTGCCGATCTCGCCGGTGCGCCCGTCGGCCTGCTCGGGCGCCATGTAGGCGGGTGTGCCAGCCACGCGACCATCCACTGTGACGTCGGGTTGCTGGCTGCGGCGATCGGTCGTCACCACGGGGGGCTGGTCGCCGCTGCCGCCGCCATGGACCGGCCGCGCGAGGCCCCAGTCCATCAGCAGCACCTCGCCGTGATTGCCGACCATCACGTTGTCGGGTTTCAGATCGCGATGGATCACGCCGCGATCATGCGCAAACGCCAGGGCCTCGCCGACGCGCGTGATCACGTCGAGCATCTCGTTCAGCTCGCGCGGCATGATCGTGCGGCTGCGCTTCTTGCGTGCGGCGATCACCTCGCGCAAGGCACGACCCTGGATCCGCTTCATCACCAGCCATGGCCGGCCGTCGGCATCGCGACCGACGTCATGCACCGGCACGATGTTGGGATGTTCGAGCTGCCCGGTGATCTGCGCCTCATCGAGGAACGCCTGCACCGCGTCGCCGCGCGCGTCGGGGGCAAGCTGCTTGACGGCCACGGTGCGACGCAGCGCGGCGTCGTGCGCTTCGATCACCACTCCCATACCGCCCCGGCCGAGTTCGGCGCCGGGCTCGTAGCGTGCGGCCAGCGTGTCGGCGTTTGGCGTAGACGTGGTTGTGCGCCGCGGAGCACGCGTACCGGCGATCGTGTGTTCCACCGTGGGTTGCGCCGGCGGACGCGGTACCTCACGCGCGCCGCCCACGGTCGTGTGGTGCGATGCGTCGTCGGTGGGTGATGACGGTGGTGGCGTGTTGCGACGCGGGTCGGCCATCGAGGTGGGTGCGCGCGATGCGACGGGTGACGCGAATGGTGTTGGATTGGACCAACCGGCGGCCGCCGCCAGCAAGCGCCGATCTGACGCGCATCACCCGGCGCGGTCAGCGAACACTCAACGCCTGAGACGCGGCCGACAATCGGCAGGCGCCACAAACGTTGAGGAATCGGTCCGCGGTACAGGTTCCTGTACAATCGACGCTCGTCCGCAATCGAGTCGACGCCCAACGCGTGAATGCGTGTGCAGTCGCGCGG
>JBFWQT010000757.1:0-2576 GCA_050249295.1 Planctomycetota bacterium | reverse complement strand
TGATGGCCGGCGGCTTGCGCGGGATCTTCACGCCGGTCGGGTCCTGGATCGCGATGAAGTACTCGGCGACGTCTTTCCAGATGCTCTTGTCGGGCACGTCCACGCCCATGCGCGAGCCAGCCTTGAGGCCGAGCACGGCGTACTGCGTGTTCGAGTTGTCCACGGTGCCGCCGTCCTGGGCCACGTCGCCCGGGTAGCGCCACGCACGGCCCGGCGCCTTCTCGGCGTTGTAGGCGGGCTCGCGCAGCTTGCCGGCCAGGTAGTTCACCATCTCGCGGATCCAGTCGAGGTCGCCCTTCGGGATCTTGCGCGAGTTGACGCCCATCACGTAGCCGTCCTTCGTCTCCTGCTTCTCGGTGTAGTAGCCCTCGAGCAGCATCAGCGTGACGCCGACGTCGTAGGTGTAGAGACCCTGCGGGCTGCTCTTGCAGGCGTCGTACTTGTTGCGGATCCAGTCGATCGACTTGTGCACAGCCGCCAGCACCGCCTCGCGACGGGCCACCTCGGCCTCGCCCTTCTCGCGCAGGTGCTTGAGGCGCAGCGAGTCGATGTACTCGATCTTGCCCGACTTCTCGAGGCGCTCGAGCTTGCTGATCTCGCGCTTGAGGTCGCGCGCGTCGCCCTCGTACAGCCCGATGATCGACTTCTTCAGCGCCAGCGCGGGCAGCGCAGTGCCGCCCATCGGGAAGGCGAGGCCCGCCTGCTGGTAGCAGTCGAAGCTGCCGTCGGTCTTCTGCTGCTTGAGCAGCCAGTCGACGCCCTTCTCGATCGCCTCGTCGATCTTCGCCTTGAGGCCCTCGGCCTCGGGGCCGAAGCGGCGCAGCACGTCGTCGAGGTTGTCCTCGCCCTGGCGCGCCTCGTCGCCGCCCTGCGGCTTGCGCGGCTGGGCGCTGCCGGTGTCGGGTAGCAGCCAGGCCAGCACAGCCAGGCAGCACAGCAACACTGTGAAAAACACTCTGCTGGATTGCATTGGAGTCTCCGTCGGATCTGTCCGCGGCCGGTACGCCGGGGGGCGCCGGTAGCGATCGGATGGGGGCAGTCAGTCAGTCGAGCATGCCTCGTGCCCCTTCGAATTGCTAGCGCGCCACCAGTACCATCCGGTTGGACTCCAGTGTCATCGGCTGCCCATCGCGGCCCACGGCCGTCACGTCGGCGAACCCGGCTGCGTTCAGCCAGTCGCGGATTTCGGTGAAGGTGAACAGCCGCACGACAAATGTCACGCGGCGCGTGCGCCCGTCGCGGATCATCGTGCGGTGCGTGGTCGTGCGTCCGGTCAGCGGATCGAACGACACGTTGTCGAGCATGAAGCTGTCGCCGCGCTCGGTGATTGCCTGCGGCCGGAAGTTGCGCAACAGGAAGTCGCGATGGTTGAGCTCGATCAGCAGCGTGCCGCCGGGGCGGATCACGCGCCGCATGCCGGCCAGCACGCGCTGATTGGTGGCGTCATCGAAGTAGCCGAACGCGGTGAACCAGTTGATCAGCAGGTCGAAGCGGTTGGTCCAGGCGGCCGGCAGGTCGAGCATGTCGCCGATCACGTACTCCACGCTGATGCCGGCAGCGGCCGCGTGGGCGCGCGCGTGTTGCAGGAAGCGTTCGCTGCGATCGAGGCCGGTCACCCGGCAGCCTGCCGCGGCCAGCGGATTGGCGATGCGGCCATGCCCGCAGGCCAGGTCGAGCACGGCGGTGCCGGCCGTTGCGCCGGTGAGTTGCTGGATCAGCGCGACCTCGACCGCGGTGCGTTCCGGCGTGATCACCGTGTCGTAGAACCAGAGGTAGTCATCGTCGAACAGCGCGGCATCGTCGAACAGTCGTGGATCAGTCATGGGCAGTGGTGGATGCGGTTTGCGGATGCAGGGTAGTACGGATGCGACGTCGGGGGCGGTTGCCCAGCAGGCAGAAATGACGGACAACGCGACGACCGACGACCGATCGCCACTCACCGCCACGACGACTGTGATGACTGCGCGCCGATTCGAACTGAGCGAGGGCTCGTCCGACAAGTTCTGGGAGATCGAGCAGGACGGCAGCGACGTCACGACGCGCTGGGGTCGCCGCGGCACCAGTGGCCAGTCGAAGACGAAGTCGTACGCCAGTGTGGCGGCCGCGACAGCCGACTTGCGCAAGCAGATCGAGGCCAAGACCAGCAAGGGCTACCGCGAAGTCGTCGACAACGATGACGACGCCGATGACGCGCCTCTGGTCAAGCGCGTGCCCGCACCAGCGGATGACGACGAGCCGGAAACCGACGACGCCGCCGACGCGCCGGCCGCGCTCAACGACCTCGACGACGGCGAGTCCACCACTGTCGCCGGTTCCGGCAGCAACACCTACACGCTGAACAACACTGCCGGCGTGTACTCCTGCAGCTGCCCGGCGTGGCGCCACCAGTCAATTCCGATCGAGCAGCGCACCTGCAAGCACCTGCGCAAGTTCCGTGGCGACGCGGCCGAGGAGCATCGTGTCGGCACTCTGCCGTCCCGCGCGATCAAGCCGCGCAAGGCAAAGGCGTCGTCCGCGGGCTCCGGCGACAACACCGACGGCGACGACGATGCATCGGCCGGCGGCCTCGACCTGCT
>JBFWQT010000756.1:0-2581 GCA_050249295.1 Planctomycetota bacterium | reverse complement strand
AGCCCGTGGGGCGCTATCACAAGTGCCGCGTGCGCGCGCGCGCGGGCCCCGTTGAGGTCACGCCTGCAAGCCCACCGTTTGACGGCTGACTGGCGCGTTCACGAACCTTCCGACGGTTGATCCGTAGACCCGGGGCCCTCGGGGCCCGCTCGCTCGCGCTCGCGGCTCTTATGTTAGCGCCCATCGGCGTCTGGTTCTGAAGTCAGCTCACGATTGGCTCTGCAGGCCGGTCCCGGAGTCGTCCCGGATCAGACTCCGGGGGCTTGCACCCCCGGCTCGCCCCGGAACGCGGCTTCAGCCGCCGCGCTTGAGCAGGCGCGTCGCCGCGATGCGCTTCTGCTGGCTGCGCACCCACACGCCACTGTCCTTCAGACGCGACTCGTCGGCCAATACGCGCGGATTCACGCGGATGCGGAACAGCTTGAAGGTCTCGCCATGAAACCCCTTCAGCTCCGTCTGGTACTCCTCCGCCTGGAACGCGTCGGCCTGCTCCTTGAGCAGTTGCTCCACGTCCGGGTCGGCGATCACCGAGTCGGAGACGATGATGTCGCCGCCCGACGACTGGCCCTCCAGACGCGCGGCCATGTTCACGGTGCTGCCGAAGTAGTCGAGCCGGTTGTTGAGCGTCACGGCGATGCTCGGGCCGACGTGCATGCCAGCCTTGAGGATCAACGGCTCGCCGCCGTCCACCGGCTGCATCAGCTCGTACTGCGCGCCGAGAATCGCCTTGAGCGCATGCGCAGGCCGGCGGAACACGGCCATCACGGCGTCGCCGATGGTCTTCACCAGGCTGCCGTCGGCCGCGTCGATCGCCTCGCGCAGCACATCGAAGTGGTACATCACGCGGCCGAACGCCGGGGCGTCGCCGATGTCGCGGTACATCGCCGTGCTGCCCTTCAGGTCGGTGAAGAGGATCGCGACGGTGCCCACGCTGACCTTCTCGCCGGGCCGCAGCGCGGCGTCGGCGAACAGGTCGCGGAACTTCTGGAGCACCGTCACCTCGGCTGCCGTGGCCGCGTCGTCGCTCCACTTCGTGCGCTCGAGCACGAACACCTGCTCCTCGTTCGTGCTGTTCACAAACTCGAGCTTCGGCCGGCGCGCCACCAGCGGCTCATCCGACGACCAGCCCTCGTCGAGCGCGCGCACGGTGTACTCCTGCATCGGCGCGCCGCCTGCCCCGGTGATCATCGCGCCAGCGGCCGCGGGCAGGGCGGTGTCCTCGATCGTCTCGCGGATCTGCTCGCCGCCCTCGGCACGCAGGAACAGGCCGCCGGGAATCGTGCGCGTGCGGATGCGGAACCGGCCAGCGTCGAGCAACGGCTCGACGTACTTGCTGCGGCCCGGCTGCAGGCGGATCTGCGCGACAATGTGCGGCGTGACCTGCGGACCGCCGACACAGAACTCGGTGACCGTGACCTCGCGCACGCCCGGACTCGGCCGGAACGTGGCCTCGACCGAGCGCTCGAAATTGGCGGTGTAGTCGATGTTGCAGCTGTCGCAGTGGATCGTCTGCGCGACATCGCTGAGCGAGTTGACCGTCTCCTTCGCGCCGCGGCACAGCGGGCAGAGCAGGCTCCATTGCATCTCCAGCAGCCCGAGCCGCGTCGCCTGCAGGCACGCCTCCAGCACCTCGCGGCGCGACACGCCCCAGCGGTCGGCCAGGCGGTACGGGCGGATGCGGAAGACGGTCAGGTCGTCGCCGTTCTGCACCATGTCGATCACGCGCGCCGCGACCTCATCGCGCACGCCGACCGCCACCAGCTGATCCTGGAACCGGCGCAGCCGGATCGTGGGCGGACGCACGGGTGCCGCCATCTTCACGGTGGCCGCGCTGGCAGCACCCTCCTTGATCGCCGCCTGGATCTCGTCGTCGAACTGGCGGAACGCCTTCTCGAAGCGCGGCCCCATCTTGCGGCCGAGCTCCAGCGGCAGGATCAGGCGGCCGATGATGTTGCGCGGCTCGGCATCAATCGTGTAGCGCAGCCGCGCGCCGCCATCCTGCGGCAGCAACTCGAGCTGCACCTTCATCTGCTTGACCGGCCCCTTCTCGTAGAGGCGCTCGACGCCCATGCGATACGGGCGCACCCACTCGAACGGCTCCTCGGTCCAGACCAGTTCCATCAGGCCGAACAGCTTCGTGCGGATGCGGCGCACGCCGAGTTCCGGCTCCGGCGACGGCAGCAGTTCGCTGACGACGGGCAGGCCCACCGCCTCATTGAAGCGGTTGGTGTCGGTGACCATCGGCCACAGCGCTTCGGGTGTGGACCGCAGGTCCCACTCCCACTCGAAGTGAAGTTCCTTGTAGGGCATGTGCTGGCGGGCGGTACGCGACGCGACGGGCGTGACCCCGGAGGCGACATAGTAGTTCACAACGCGCGCCGCGCCGCCAGTGATTCCCGGCCAGATCACCGCCCCGACACGACAGTCTGCCGGACGGAAATCCGGCAGACTGCGTTGTGTCCGGCATCGCACCCGCGATCACTTCCGCGGGATGATCACGTCGACGGTCTCGGTCGTCGCGTCGATCACGAAGTCCATCGCGCTGACCTTCTTCCAGGCGTCGTCATCGTATTCGCCGTCC
>JBFWQT010000755.1:0-2583 GCA_050249295.1 Planctomycetota bacterium | reverse complement strand
TCGCGACCTGCGGATCGTGCAGGTGGCCATGCGGGGGCTGCAGCGCGAGTCGTGGCGCTACAACCAGCAACACAACACCACGCCATACTACCGATACGACGACGGCGGCCCGCCGAGCCGCCTGCCGGACGACATGTTCGAGCGCGTCGAGCAGCTGCTCGAACGCTTCCCGGCGAAGCCCGAGCCGGCGAAGGAGCTGGTCTGGCCGTGGACCGCGACGACGATCGACCGCGACGCGCCGATCAGCATGATGATCCAGCTGCTCGGCCCGCGCGACCCGGCCGTGCTGATCCGCCACCTTGCGTCGATGAATCCGTGGCAGCGCACCAACGTGGCGCGGCAGCTGGCGGCGAAGAAGGAGAAGACGCCGCAGGTGCGAGCCGCGCTGATCAGCCTGCTCGGCGACCCGTCGGGCGACGCGCAGACCGCGGCGGCCGAGGCGATCGGCGACAAGGCGTTTTCCATGACCGGCGACGAGGCCGCGGTCGTGGAGCAACTGCTGTCGCGTAAGGCCGACAAGCTGCGCACCGCCGTGATGAAGCTGCTGCTCGGGCAGTCCGACGCGGCCGCTATGGCCAGCGCCGAACGTCTGCTGGCGGCGGGCAAGAGCCTGTTGCAATCCAGCGGCCTGGAGTTGCTGCGCTCGCTGGTGGAGGCCGGGCGCGAGGCCGACAAGGCGCAGGAGCTGGCGCGCGCGTGGCTGGCGAAAGCGAAGAAGCCGGGCAAGGAGCAGACCGCGCTGGTTGATGCCGTGCTGGCCGCGAAGTCGGCCGTGCACACGGATCTCGGCGAGGGCCTCGGCCTGTACACGCCGGAGCAGTTGAGCCAGCCGCTGGAGCCGACGACGCAGCAGGTCACACCGGTGACGCCGGCCGCGCTGGCCCTGTTGACGGCGCTCGACGATCTGGTGCACGAGCACAGGGACGTCGAGATCACGATTCCGACGTGGCAGCACTACCGCTACGCCGGCGCCGACGAATTCGACGGCTACGAAGGCGACGACGGCGGCGGCTTCGACTACGAGATGATGGACGACGACGCGATCGACCAGGTGGCGGGCACCGCCGCCGCCAGCGAAGGCGAGGACGACGACGTGGCACGGAGCGGGCCGATGCAGACGACCACGGTCGGCAATGCCGGCTGGTCGTTCACGCAACCCAACCCCGCGCGGCCCGTGGCCGAACAACGCAGCCGTCTGCCGCTCGCCGACGTCTGGATCGACTGGTTCGAGACGCGCGACAAGAAGCTGCGCGATGCCGACGGCCTTGAACTCGAACGGGCCAGCATGCTGCTCGGCATCCAGCGCCCGACCGGCTTCACAAGTGAGGTGCAGGCGATCGCGGACGCGCTGGCCGGGCCGGAACGCAAGCCGCTGCGCTACCAGAATGTGGTCAACGCGCTGGTCACGTGGCTGAAGGGGTTTGCGCCGGTGCCGCCTGCCACGTTCGCGCAGTTCGCGCTGAGTGCCGCCGAGGAGGGCCTGCATCGCGGACGCACCGCCGCCGGAGCCAGCACCGCGGCCGATCGCAAGCTGATGCTCGGCCACTGGAGTGACGAGAACGCCGCGCCCGACGCGTGGCGCCTCTACAACTCGGCGTTCACCGCGTGGCTCGATCGCGCGCTGTGGCACCGTCGCGAAACGCCGGACGCGTGGACAAAGCCGATGCGCGAACGGCTCTGGCGACTGCAGCGCTACCGCGACCAGCCGACGCCGACCGCGGCGCGTAACCGCTGCTCGATCCGCATCGCCTGCGAGGCGCACGAAGACGGCCTGGCGACGGAAGCCGACCTGCTCGACCTGCTGATCGGCGTGCGCGACAGCCGCCGCTGGGGCCACACGTTCAATGAGCTGTCGGCGCTCACCGCGATGCGGCGGCCGAAGCTGTTCAATCGCTTCCCCGTGCTCGAGCCGCTGGTGCAGCGCGTGCGCGACCGGATCCTCGAGGTGGAACTGCCGCGTGGCGAGATGCCCACGCCGGCGTCGTTCATGGCGCTCTCGTTGCGCCACTCCGGCGGCGCGTCGCTGCTGCTCGAACTGCTCGGCGCGGCGCGCGCGCTGAAGCTCTCGCGCGGCGGCTACTCGTGGGACCGCAAGGGCACGCACGCCGAGGTGTGGAGCCACCTGATCCGCGTCTCGATGCCGGCCGACGGCGAGACGCCCGCCGCCGTGGCGAAGCAGATGAAGGCGCGCGAGATTGACCGCGGCGACCTGATTGCGGTGGCGATGTACGCGCCGCAGTGGGCCGCGCACGTGGAGGCCGCGCTCGGCGCGAAGGGCCTGGAAGACGCGGTGTGGTGGATCCATGCGCACACCCGCGACAGCAACTGGCGCGTCGAGCAGGACGTGCTGCGCCGCTGGCGATCGGCGATCAGCGAGCGCACGCCGCTCAAGGCGCGCGACCTCGTCGAGGGCGCCGTCGACGTCGCGTGGTTCCACCGCGTGCGCCAGACCGTCGATCAGGAGACGTGGGACGCGTTGCACACCGTCGCGCGCTACGCCTCGTCCGGCGGCGGGCACAAGCGCGCGCAACTGTACGCCGACGCAATGCTCGACAAGGTGGCCGTCGCCGAGCTGCTGGAGAA
>JBFWQT010000754.1:0-2589 GCA_050249295.1 Planctomycetota bacterium | reverse complement strand
TGCCGATCCAGCCGTCGCGCTCGTACCGCTCGGAGTCCGACGCGGTGTGCCAGATTTCCATCGCGCGGAAGTGCGAGCGGTTGGGGTTGGGGTAGCCGACGCCGTTGATCACGCCGACGAGGCCGTTGTCGAACAGCTCCTTCAGCGGCGCGAGGCGCTCGTGCAGGCCCACCTTGCCGGCCTCGCCGTCGCTGCCGAGCTTGAGCACGCGGCTCTCGGGCACGGCCAGCACGGGGCGCGCGCGACGATACGCGTCGTCGCGATACGGGATCACGGTGTTCAGGCCGTCGTTGCCGCCGCCGAGCTGGATCACGACGAGGATGCGATCATCCTTGAAGCCGGGGATCGGCTGACGCTTGCGACCCGGCCCGGCCGATGGCCCGGGGTCCTGCGCGAGTGCGGCTGTCGCATCGAGGAACATCGGCACCACGGCGGTGGCGCTGGCGGCCGCGGAGTACCGCAGGAAGTCGCGCCGCGAGATCTGCTTGCTGTGGCTCATGGCTTTCTCCTGTGGTTGCGGGATCAGCAGAGTTGGTATTCGGCCATCGACGTGACGAGATGCACGAGGCCGCGCAGGTAGATCTCGTTGGTCTCGGCCAGCTTCATCGGCGTCTTCTCGTCGACACCCGGCGCCAGCGAGTCGATCAGTTCGCGCCGGCGATCGGCGTCTACCGGGCGGCCGATGAAGTGCTCGATCGCGACGTCGATCACCTCGCCGAGCGGCTTGCCGTCGAGCGGGCGGGCCCACGCCATGACGTTGAACGGCGCGTTGAGCCGGCGACGCAGCGCATCTTCGCGCGCCTTCAGGTCGCCCATCATGTCCTCGGTCTCATCGAGCCGCAGGTTCTCGCGCAGGTTCTCGGGGATGCGGCCGTTCACCAGGCCCCCGGCAATGTTGTAGCGGTAGAGCAGCGTGTTGGTGTTGATCCACTCGCGGTTGCCGTACCAGCCCTTCACGTTCGGCGGGAAGAGCAGGTCCTGGCCCATCGCGCGCAGCAGCAGCGCAACCTGCCGTTGCTGCTGCAGGTCGAACCGGCCGGGCGTCACGCCGAGCGTCTCGAGCAGGCCGATCATGTACTGTACCGGGCTCTTGATCTGCGCGCCGACCACGGCCTCGCTGTAGAACCACTTGCTGCGCAACAGCGCGGTGAGCACCGGCTTCAGCTCGAAGTTGCTCTCGCGCAGGATCGTCGCCAGCGCCGCGACGATGTCGTCCGGCGGGTTCTCGCAGGCAAAGAAGCCGAGCAGCTTCCAGGAGATGAACGTCGCGCACGCCGGCTGCTCGAAGATGATGCGGATCACATCCTCGCCGTCGAGCAGGCCGCGCTGGCCGAGCACGGTCTTCATGCCGAAGTCGTGCGCGCCGAGGTTGTAGACGAACGACTCGCCGGCCGCGGCCCAGCCCGAGAACGCGCGCGCCGCCTCCTTGATGTCGTCTTCGGTGTAGTGGCCGATGCCCAGCGTGAAGAGCTCCATCAGCTCGCGGGCCCAGTTCTCGTTGGGGTGGCCCTTCACATTCTGGATGTTGTCGAGGTAGCGCAGCATGCTCGGCGACTTGCCGACCTGCGTGACCAGCGACTTGACGTTGCCGGCCGCGGCGGCGCGCAGCATGCGGTTGTAGTTGTAGTTGGTGGTGGGGTCCTGGATCTTCTCCGCGCTCGTCGCGAAGTGCCCGGCCCAGAACAGCGTCAGCTTCTCCTGCAGCGGCCGTGTTGTGAACTGCATCAGGTTGAGCCACCAGGACTTCAGCCGTTCGACGGCCTGGCGCTGCTTCTGCTGGAACTGGTTGGAGAGCTGGCGCCGTTCATCCTCGGTGGCCGCGTTGCGGATTGCCGTGCGGTACGCGTTGAGCTCGTCGGCCGTCGGCAAAAAGTCCGGCTCGGTCACCACGTCCGGGTACTTCTCGAAGTTGACGAACGTCTCGACGGCCGCCTCGGGGCCGACGCGCGCGAGGTGGTCGAGTGCTTTGGCGGGCACTCCGAAGCCGGCTCGATTGAGCAGGTGCCTGGCGGCGGACCGGGACCACTCCTCGCGAGAGATCGGCGTGAGGTCGGACATGACAGGACCCCGAATGCGGTGACGATGAAGGTGAACGTCTCTACTAACCCATGAACCCGCGGGCGGTTCCGGGTTTCAGTGATTCGTGCGTGCGCGAACCACGGACCGCGACCATTGTGCCGGGACGGCGCGCCGGATCCCAGACGCAGGTGGGGGTTGCGGGGCGGGCGGGGCGGGCGTGCGCGGATGCGTACGAAGGCGTCCGGCGCGGCGGACCGTCGGTGCGGGCGCGCGGTTGCCCACGGGCGGCAGCCCGTGGGCTTCAAGCGGCGGGCGCGCGCGCGTCACTCAGGTATTCGTCTCGAGGAACCCTTCGAGCTTGCGGCTGCGCACCGGGTGCTGCAGCTTGCGAACGGCCTTGGCCTCGATCTGGCGCACACGCTCGCGGGTCACCTGGAAGATCTTGCCGACTTCCTCGAGCGTGTAGGTGTAGCCGTTGCCGATGCCGTAGCGGTACTTGATGATCTCGCGCTCGCGGTAGGTCAGCGTCTGGAGGACCGCTTCGATCTTCTCCTTCAGCATCTCGTGCGT
>JBFWQT010000753.1:0-2590 GCA_050249295.1 Planctomycetota bacterium | reverse complement strand
GCCGAGCAGGCCGGAACATTCCAGAACGCGCGCAAGGTGACGTCGGCGTGGTTGCCGTGGTTCCGCGCGCGGGTGGAGAAGCCGACGCGACCGGTGTTGCCGGGGACCGTGCGACCGGCCGCGGCGCCGCGCAAGGAGACCACGCGGCGCGTACAGAAGCCCGCAGCCGCAGCGCACACGCCGCCGGCCAGCGAGTCGCCGTCGCCGCAGATCCACATTCCGCAGGGCATCAAGGCGGGGCGTCGCGAGGTCACGGGTGTGTACCAGCGGCCGGTCGGCGAAGCGCAGAACCCGCTGATCAGCGAGCAGCCCGGCGCGCGCACGAAGCTCGACGCGCAACCGCTGCGCCTCGAACCGGCCGTCGCGCCCGCGCCGCCTGCGCTCGTCGCGGCGCCACCCGCGCTGGCCCCCGCGCCGCCGGTGTTGCCGCCGTCACCCGACGTGCCGCGCAAGGATCTGATCGAGGAGTGGCAGGCGCTGAAGGTCACGCTCAAGCAGACCAGCGGCGAGGAGCGCGAGGCTGCACGGCTGCGCGAGCACGATCTGCGGCTGATGCTCGAGTCGCTCGCGCCGGCCGACAGCATGGCGCTGATCCTGATCCGCCAGCAGCAGATGCAGAAGCTCGGCCATCCGCACGCGTGCGCGTGGCCGATTGCCGAGATCGAACGCCGCTTCAAGGATGCGCGCCGCGAACTCGACGCCAACTGGCTCGCGCTGATCAACGGCTGGATGCCGGCCGTGCATGGCGAGCAGGCGCACGTGCGCGGCGCCAGCGTGGTCTACCGCATGGGCCCGTTCGACGCGTTGGTGCCGCAGGGCACGCGGGTCACGCCGCTCGCGTATCCGCCGCTGCTGTGGCTGATTCCGGACGACGAGGCGGTGAACTTCGGCTCGGCGCCGCGGGTGCCGATGCTCGGGATTGACCCGCGCGCCTGCCGCGTGGATGCGCCAGCGCTCGATGCCCCGCACACGTTGACGATTTCGTTCCAGCCCGAGGAGCGCGGTGGCGGCTACCTGCCGCGGCCGCGCGCGCGCCTGCTGGAGATGGTCGTGACGGCCGCGCCCGACGAGCAGAAGCCGGCGCACGCGCTGGGCCACTTCATGGCGAAGCTGCTCGACGTGCGCAAGCGCGCGATCGAGCAGCTCTACGCGCAACAGGCGAGGCAGCCGCTCGACGACGACGCGGTCTGGTTCTTCCTGTCGCGCCTGGCCGAGCACCGTGCCGCCGCCCCGGCCGATCGCGCGGCCGCGTGCAAGCTGCTGCTGCAGCAACTGCTGAAGGACGCGATCTTCGCGATCCATCCGGTGGAGGTTCGCACCGGCGGTCTCAGCGAGTTCCTGAAGATCAGCGCGCGCGTGTCGCTGGTGCCCGACCTTGCGCAGCAGGTGGTGCAGACGTCGCGCATGAAGCCGACCGACGCCGCGACGGAGCTGGACAAGGCGGTGCGCACGGTGCTGGCCGCGGTCACGCGCCCGCAGTTGCACCGCACCATCTTCGACCCCGCCGCGCGCGTCGCCAACGTCGACCTGCTCGCGCCGCCGTCGCCCTACACCGGCATGAGCGACGACCCGGCCGAGCCATTCGCCGCGGCGATACGCTACTGGCGCGCCAACCCGGTGCCGTGGCGCCCGAAGAGCTGATCGGCCGCCGGCGACGTATCGAGGGTCGAATTGGCAACTGCGACGCCCCCGGGGCCCGCTCGCTCGCGCTCGCGGCTCGTGTTGTGCAACGCCTCGCAATTGCTTGCGTGCCCGATGCGCAGATGGTCTGGTGGGCACGAACCTCACCCGACCGCCGCACGGAGCCGCTGCCATGACCGACTCGCCGCAAATCTCCGACCTGCTGATCGAGGATCGCATCATCAGCCCATCGGCTGCATTCAAGGCCGCGGCCATCACCAGCGACGCCACCATCTACGACGAGGCGCGCAAGAACCCCGACGCGTTCTGGGAACGGCACGCGAAGGAACTCGACTGGTTCGCGCCGTGGAACAAGGTCATGGAGTGGAACCCGCCGGACGTGAAGTGGTTCCTCGGCGGCAAGCTCAACCTCTGCCACAACGCGGTGGACCGCCACCTGACGACGGCGCGCCGCAACAAGGCGGCGATCATCTGGGAAGGCGAGCCCGGCGACGTCCGCACGCTGACCTACCTGCAGCTGCATCGCGAAGTGTGCAAGGCCGCCAACGTGCTGAAGCATCTCGGCGTCGGCAAGGGTGATCGCGTCGCGATCTACCTGCCGATGATCGTCGAGGCCGCCGTCGTGATGCTGGCCTGCGCGCGGATCGGCGCGATCCACTCGGTGGTGTTCGGCGGCTTCTCGCCGGAGTCGCTGAGCGATCGCATCAACGACAGCACCTGCAAGCTGCTGATCACGGCCGACGGCGGCTGGCGGCGCGGCACCGTGCTGCCGCTGAAGGTGGAAGCCGACAAGGCGCTGGCCAGCACGCCGAGCATCAGCGCCGTGCTCGTGGTCGCGCGCGACCCCGGCAACAGCGCCTTCCACTGCCACATGCAGGAGGGCCGGGACCACTGGTACCACGAGCTGATGGAGGACGCGTCGCCGGACTGCGCCGCCGAGCACCTCGAC
>JBFWQT010000752.1:0-2603 GCA_050249295.1 Planctomycetota bacterium | reverse complement strand
CCGGCTGGAACCAGTTCAGCGCAAGCAAGCCGGGCATGTGGGTGCCGTGCGCGGGAGCGTCAGACGAGCGGGAGCGGTGCGCCGCGCGCCATGAACAGCAGGGCCGTGGCCGGGGTGGTCGGCGTCAGACCCGACGTGATCACGAACCAGTAGATGACGACGCCGAGCAGCACCACCACGTACGAGACGAGCGACAGCCACCAGAAGCGATGGCCGAGGCCGAACAGCACCGCCACGCCGAGCGGCAGGATCGCGACGTACAGGAACAGCGCGCCGAGGCTCGGCGAACTGGCCGGCACACCGAGCGAGACCGACTGCAGCATCGGGCTGTTGGTCGGGTTGACCAGCACGAACGCGACGGCCACGGTGCAGACCAGCGTGGCGAACGTGGCGCCCTGCCACAGCGGGGTGAGCAAGCCGCCGGTCTCGAAGCGCGCAATCAGCGGCCACGCGAGGCAGACGATCGCCAGCGCGGGCAGCATCCACAGCATCAGGCCGGTGAACTGCGCGCGCGCGTTCGAGGCCGGCGTGAACGTGTCCGGCCACGTGCGGCGCATGTCGGTCAGCTGGTAGAGGTTCCAGACCGTGGGGTTGGCGGCCGCGCGCTCGGCGCGCTTGAGGAACTCCACGGCGAAGTCGCGGTTGACCTTCTCGACGACGATGTCGAGGCGGAACTGCGCGGCAATGTCCTTGATCGGGTCGCCGAGGCGCTGCTTCGCGGCAGTCGGCTCGCCCTTGTACGGCATGTTCGTGCCGAGGCGGATGCGGTCCTGCAGCTTGAACTCGGCGCGGTCCGCGTAGTCCGGCGCCTTGGGGTCGGTCAGCAGCTGCTCGGCCAGGGCCTTGTCCAGCCCGATGGCATCGAAGCCCATCTGGCTGCCCTCGTGCAGCGGAAAGCACACGGCGACAAGCAGGAACAGGCCGCCGATCAGCGTCACGATGGTGGTGAAGGAGAACCCGACGCCGGGCTTCCGGTTGATGGTGGCCATTCCAGTCCGGGTGATGAAGCGAAGCAGTCGCGAGGGGCGGCGCAAGTGTACTTGCAGGTTCGCCCTGGTTCAACGCGACCGTCGCGCGCTGCGTAACGCCCACGCGGGCAAGCCGCGGGCCGCCGTCGCGATCAGAACGGCGTGTGGTCGGGCACAATCAGCGTGCCCGCACGGCCCTCGAAGGCCGGCACAATGTCCTCGATGTCGGTGATCAGCACCTTGCGGCCGCCGTGCTCCAGGAACTCGATCGCCGCCTGGATCTTCGGCCCCATGTTGCCGGGCGGGAACTCGCCGTCGTCGAGCAGGCGCTTCGCCTGGCTCAGCGACAGGATGTCGTGGTCGACCTGCTGCGGCGTGCCCCAGCCCGACGCCACCTTCTTCACGCCGGTGACAATCACCAGCTTGTGCGCCGTGATCTCGCGCGCCAGCACGGCCGATGCGAGGTCCTTGTCGATCACGCCGTCGATGCCCTCGAGCGTGCCGTCGGACTCGTGGTACACCGGCATGCCACCGCCGCCGCAGGCCACGACGATCACGCCGGACTGCAGCAGCCTGAGGATCGAATCGCGCTCGATGATGCTCAACGGCGTCGGTGACGGCACGACGCGGCGCATGCCCCGGCCCTGGTCCATCTTCAGCCGCACGCCGCGTTCGAGGAGGCGGTCCACCTGGTGCTGGTCTTCGTAGACCGGCCCGACAAACTTGGTCGGGTTCTGCACCGAGTCCTCGTTCGGGTCGACGAGCACCTGGGTGAGCACGCAGACGATGTCGCGGCGGATGCCCTCGCGCACGAACTCGTTGGAGAGCACCTGGGCGATCATGTAGCCCATCTCGCCCTGCGTCTGCGCCACGGCCACGCCGAGCGGAATCGGGTAGGCCTTGTCGCCGCTGGCCTCGACGCGGATGAGAATGTTGCCGACCTGCGGGCCGTTGCCGTGGGTGAGGACGAAGTTGTAGCCGCGCTTGAAGATCTCGACGAGGTTGTCCATCGCCTGGCGGGTGCGGGCGAACTGGTCGTAGACGCTGGTGAATTCCTTGGCCTTGATGATGGCGTTGCCGCCGAGCGCGATGACAATGGTTTCCATAGGCGGCGTGGGGCGGCGTGGCGGGGCGGGCGGTCAATCACTCGGCCGGCGGAGCGGCCTTCGCGCGGCTCTCGGGGCCGGCAATGTGCAGCAGTCGGCGCAGCTGGATCACGTCGCGCTTGCGCACCGGCAGTCCGAACTCGGCGGTGAGCATGCGCGAGAGATCGCGATCCGACCAGGGTTTTCCGGCCGGCTCGCTGGCCACCATCAGCCGCATGCAGTCGGCGAGCAGGCCGGAGTCGTCGGCGAGCAGCCGTCGGCGCGCGAACACGCGCCACACGGCCCACGTCACGCCGACCACGAGGACGGCGCCGAGCACGACGGCGATGGCGATGCGAAGTTGCGGCGACATGGGTGAGGTGGGGTCGTCAGGGGGTCGGGGGGGCATCGGCGCTAAACAAGAGCCGCGAGCGCAAGCGAGCGGGCCCCGTTGGGGGCACGCCGGCAAGTCCACCGTTTGAACCCGGTCAATCGCGGTCACGAAACATCCGACCGGTGATACGGAGACCCCGGGCCCACGAGGCCCGCG
>JBFWQT010000751.1:0-2613 GCA_050249295.1 Planctomycetota bacterium | reverse complement strand
GGGTTCAGGATGCGAGCGAGCTGTGCGTGAGGTGGATCCTGTTCGTCCGGAGTTGCTCCGGATCAGACTCCGGGGGCTGACACCACCGGCTCGCCCGGAACAGAGTGGCGCATCTGGTATCAGTTCAACGGAACGCCGTGCTGCTGCGTTCCACTTCCAGCCGGCTGCCGTTGGCGTGGCGGTGGTGGCCCACCTTGCGCAGCAGCATGACCACGGCCGCGCGGGCCTGCTCGTAGTCGTGCCGCGGGCCGCAGACGATGCGCGACAACGGCATGCTGCCGCCGCTGCCGCGCAGGTCGAGCTCCACGTACGGCACGAGTCGCTGGTCGGCCGTCGCTCTGAAGCGCAGGTCGGCCGAGACGCGGATCGACGTCAGCGTGCGCACCGTCACCGCGCGCCACTCGCGCTCCTCGCGGAACCCCGGCGCCTTGAACATCAGCGCCAGGTGGAACAGCGCGCGGTTGATCGCGCCGGCCGCGGTGGTCACCAGCGCCTCGGCGTTCTCGACGTCGGGCGACTCGCCCTTCAGCGGCTCGAGGATCGCCTGCAGCACATCGCGGATCAGCTGCCGTTGCTCGTCCGGATCGTAGAGCAGTCGCAGGAACAACGGCTTGCCGTCGGGCGCGACCGGCACCTTGCCGGGCTCGAGCTTGCCGGGGTCGATGCCGATCGAGTAGCCGGCGCCGGTCTGGCCGTAGCCGCGCCACTGACTGAGCAGGTCGCCATCTTCGGAGAACGACGTGAGGTAGACGTCGAACTCGCTGCCGCCCTTGGCCATCATCCACTCGCGGCTGCGCACCACATGCGCGATGGTCTGCTCGCAGAGCGGCGGCTGCGGGTCCTTGCGGGCCGCTTCGAGCTGTTCCATCGCCAGTTCGAAGCCGTAGCGCACTTCGCGCGAGTCGTTGAGGAAGCCGAAGTGCGTGGCGCGGATCGACGCGTTCTCCAGGATACCGAGCAGGCCGCTGGTGTCGGTGTAGTGGAACAGCTCCGGCGGCAGCGGGCGCATGCGCTCGTCCCACTGGCGGATCAGGCTGGTGGCGGCATCGACAATCTGTTGCGGCTCGACCATGGGAGGGGCGGGAGTGGGGAATGGATGTCGGGATGTAGTTCTGGTGTACCACGGCCCCCGGCGCAAGCCACATCACGCCGAGCGGGCCGAAGGAGGCCACGCCGATCGCGACGAACGAAGACCCGGCTGCCCCGCCGGCTCCTACTCGCTCGCCGGCGGCTCCGGCAGGCGATCCGGCATCTCCAGGAAGCGGATCAGGTCGGCGATCAACTCGCGCACGCGGTCCGGCAGCATCTCGTGTCGCGCCTGGCGGCCGATGTGCTCGGTGCGGATCAGGCCGGCCTCGCGCAGCACGCGCGCATGGATGCTCACCGTCGGACGCGCCAGCTGCATCAGCGTCGCCATCTCGGTGTTGTCCATGCTGAAGCTGCGGATCAGACGCAACAGCTGCAAGCGGTTCGGGTCGCCGAGCGCCCTGCACGTCTGCGCGATGCGCTCCGCAATCTGGTTGAACGAGTCGGCAAAATCCTGCGAGAGCGCAAACCCCATGATCATCTGACGCAGCCGCACCGCCCGGCTGTCCGGCACGCCGAACGGCTCGATGTGGAACGTGAGGTTGAACTCGCCACCCTGCACCGCATCCACGAAGTGGCCGACCGCGCGCAACGGATGGCCCGGCTGCAGCCAGCCGAGCGCCGGGACGCCGCTGCCGTGATCGCCGCCGAGGCCGGCGACCGCGCGCTTGCGGGCCGCATCCATCACGGGCTGCCGCTCGTCGCGCCAGTTGCGATAGACCTCGTACCAGAAGCGATCGAGCCAGTGCCAGAACCTGCTGTGCAGCCGGCCGCCGCGGAAGAACGACGCGGTCATCGGGATCTGCTGCGAGAGGCGATCGAGCACAACGCGCGCGGTGTGCTCGTCGGCGCCGATGCCGAGGAACGCGCGCTTCTGGCGGGTCAGCGCAACGAAGCGCAACCGCTCGACGTCGTCGAGTCGCGCCGGAATATCGATCGGCGTTTCGAGGTCGAGCTGGCGCAGGCGATCCACGGCGTCGTCGCAGGTGGTCTCGCGAATCGCCAGTGTGGCCAGCTGGTAGTCGCTCTCGAGCAGCACACCCGCGCCCTCGGCCGCCAACGACAGCGGCGTGACGAAGCGCTCTTCCGCGCCGAGGTAGTCGGGGAACTCCGCGAGCCAGTCGGCCGGCACACGACGCGCCAGTTCGGGCATCTCGAAGCCGGGGTAGCGACCCGAGACGACGGCGAGCGCCGTCTCCAGCTCCATCGCGATCACCTCGCTGACGCGCCAGCCGACGGGACCACTGGCGAGCCGGACGTCGGGCAGCGGCAGCGGCAGCGGCGGTGCGGCGGCGTCCGGTTCGGGCATCGACAGGCTCCCGGGTGCGGGCGGTGGGGCCGTGTGTACGTGAGACATGGTCGCCGGGGCAAGCGTGGCCGAAGATTGACGAACGAGTGCGAGCAGCGCGTCGGGCACAGTGGAGTTCGTGCCGTCGGAAACCGACTGCAGGATCGGGGAGTGGAGTCGTGATGCGAGCTCCACCGTGCCCGACGCCTGGCTCGCGAACCGTCGCGATGGCCGCGTCA
>JBFWQT010000750.1:0-2655 GCA_050249295.1 Planctomycetota bacterium | reverse complement strand
GTAGCGCCACCCCGGGTTCTCGCCGCTTCGCGGCTCCACCCGGGGCTAACGAAAGAGCCGCCTCCTTCGGAGGCTCCGGAGGGGCTTGTCGCGCCACCCCGGGTTCTCGCCGCTTCGCGACTCCACCCGGGGCTAACGAAAGAGCCGCCTCCTTCGGAGGCTCCGGAGGGGCATTGCGTTCACTCAACGCCGCGGCTTGCCACTTCGCCGCCGCTTCCACCACAGGTACCACTGCCGCACCGTGCGGCGCACGAACGGCACGTGCCGGCCGGTGAGCTTGAAGGCGCGCCACTCCCGCGCCTCGCGCACCACGGTGGCCAGCAGTTCCGCGCGCAGGTCGCGGACCGAACCGTCGTCGTCGAAGCGCGCAAACCAGCGGCGCGTCTCCTCTTCGCGCTGCTCGAGCGTCCACGTCGTGCGGTTCGGCGAACCGAAATTGATCGCCGTGAGCGCGAAGCGGGTGCCGAACGTCAGGCCCGGCACGCGGATGAACTTGCGCCACATGTGGATGTCGGTCGGCACACCCTCCGGCGCCGGCGCCCATCCCTCCGGCAGCTGGTGGTAGGCACTCATGCGGTAGCCGGTGGGCGTCGGGCCGGGAATCGTGAACCCGCGAACCAGCAGTTGCTGGCGCACCTCGGCACTGTCGAACCCGCGCGTGTTCATCTGCGGCACCTGCTGCGCGTCGATGTTCACCGACAGCGTCGCGCCGAAGTCCACTTCGCGGAGCAGTCGCTCCAACTCGGTGAGGTGATCGGGGAACCACAGGTCGTCGTCGGCAATCTGCGCGACGTACTGCCCGCGCGCCTCCTGCAGCACGAGGTGGCGATACGCCTCGCCATGGCGCTGGCCCTTGGGGTGCACGCGCGCGCGGATGCGCGGGTCGTCGGCCGCAAACTGCCTGGCCATCTCGCCCGTTCCGGGCGGCCCGCCATCGCAGATGATGAACAGCTCCCACGAATCGCAGAGCTGCCGCTTCACACTCTCCACCGCGAACGGCAGCAACGCAGGCGGCCGCGTCACCGGCAGCATGATGGTGAACAGCGGGTCGTGCGGGCTCGTGCCGGTCATGGGTGCAGCCCTGCCATGCGACGGATCTCCGCGGTGCGCTCGACAATCCGCACGCCGTCGGCGGCCGAACTGAGCGGCGGCGGGCCGCCTTGCAGATGGCCCACAAACGCCCGCAACTCGCCCAGCAGCGGCAACTCGCCGTCAGCCACCATCTCGATCGGTTCCACATCGCGCTGGCCGGGCGCGCCCCGGCGCACCGTGATCGTCTGGTCGTACGAGTCGGCCAGCAGCGCGCTCGCCTTCGAGCCGACCACGGCGAAGCTGCGCTGCGTGCGCGGGAACACAATCGAGTACTCGAGCGTCACCGTCGGGTCGTCGCCACCACCCAGCACCGCCACGAGCCCGCCGTCGTGCCGCAGGGTGCCGGTGCGCGCAGCCATTCGCAGCGGCGGAATCGTGCCGATGATGTGCAGGCAGATCGACAAGTCGTGCGGCACGAGCACCCAGGCCGCATCCACGTCGTCGTGCGATGTGCTCCAGCCGAGGCGGTGCAGGCGCAGCGAGTCGATCGTGCCCAGCTCGCCGCTCTGCGCCAGCGCGGCCAGCTTGCAGATGCCGGGGTGGTAGCGCCACTTGTCCATCACGAACAGCCGGTCGGGTGCAGCCGCGGCCAGCCGGCGCGCGTGCGACACGTCGTCGCACAACGGCTTCTCGGTGTAGATCGGCTTGCCGAACGGCAGCAGCTGGTCGATCGACGCGGCGTGCACGGTCGTCGGCGTGGCCACCACAAAGCCGTCCATCTCCGTAGCCCACGACGCCGGCGGCGCGGCGTGCACGGCCGCCGCGCCATGCGCCAGCGCAAACTGGCGGGTCTCGTCTGCCGGCGCCACAACCTCCACGCGCGCGCCGAGCGTGATCAGGTCGCGCAGGATGTGCCGGCCCCAGCGACCGCAACCGACGAGGCCCACGCTCACGCTCGCGCCACTCATTGGCCGCGCTCCTCGTGCGGCGCATCCTTCCAGGCGGCCACCATCGCGGAGTAGCTGCCGGCCGTGCGATCACGCTGCGACAGCTCTGGCTCGCCGACGATGTTCCACGTCGCGCCCAGTTCGGGCGAGTTCCAGCGGCAGCCCAGCTCGTCGGCCATGTTGAAGTAGTGCGTCACCGAATAGATGTGCGTGCCCGGCACGCTGAACCAGAAGCCGTGGCACACGCCGGGCGGAATGCTCACCGCCTGCAACGGCGACGCGGCGAGTTGCAGCGTGGCCGAGGCGCCGTGCGTCGGCGACGCCGGGCGGATGTCGTGCAGCGCGAGCGTCATCGAGCCGGCGATCACTATCAGGTAGTCGGTGTGCCGCCGGTGCACATGCACGCCGCGCAGCGCGCCGGCGCTGCTGTGCACGAGGTTCCATTGCACCGGCCGGTTGGCCGGGTCCCATTCGTCGCGGAACAGCTCGGTGAAGGAGCCGCGCGCATCGTCGTGCGTGGTCAGCCGGACCACTCGCACGCCATGCGGCAGCCCGTGTCCGGTGGCGGTCTCGGGGTTGGTCATGATCAAGGTGCCCGTCGTGTCGTACGACCGTAGGTACAGCGAATCACAAGTCATCGTCCCATCGAGGAGCCCTCCGGGCGAGCCGGGGGTGT
>JBFWQT010000749.1:0-2706 GCA_050249295.1 Planctomycetota bacterium | reverse complement strand
CGGCGCGTTGCCCCGCCGCCGATCCGGCCGCGTCGAACTGCTCGAGCAGGCGGCCGTGCTGGCTGCGCAGCTCATCCATGTCCGGCCGCTGGTACACGAACTCCGACATCGGCAGCAGTTGCGATTGCGACATGATTCCGTCCGGCTGTTGGAGCGATGGGGACATGAGGAGGCGGCGACGCTCCGAGCATACATTGCGCGGCCGCGCGCGGGGCGGCTCCGCCGATCACGCGTTGATTGATCCGTCGCGCAGCGTGTGCGAGAGTACGGCACGCACGGCCCCGCGGGAGCAGCACCGATGAACGACCCACGCAAGCTGGACGGCGTCCACGAAATGGCCACCGCGAGGAAGCACCTCTCGGATCGCTTCGCCACCGCAGTGGCCGAGCCCGGCGCCAGCGATGCGGCCGGCAGCAGCTCGCTCTCGCTCGAGAACGTCAACACGTACTACGGCAGTGTGCACGCCCTGAAGGACGTGTCGATCACGATCAAGCAGGGCGAGGTCGTCACGATCATCGGCTGCAACGGCGCCGGCAAGAGCACCACGCTGCGCACCATCTCCGGCCTGTTGCGTCCGCGCTCGGGCCGCGTCGTTCACCAGGGGACCGACATCTCGGTGCTGCCGGCGAGCGACATCGTCGGCCGTGGCATTGTGCACTCGCCCGAGGGCCGGCGCATTTTTGCCGACATGACGGTGTTCGAGAACCTGCAGATCGGTGCGTACCTGCGCAACGACCGGGTGGCGATCGCGGCCGACCTGGATCGCGTGTACGAGCTGTTCCCGCGACTGAAGGAGCGCGCGGCGCAGCGTGCCGGCACGTTGTCGGGCGGCGAGCAGCAGATGCTGGCGATCGGCCGTGCGCTGATGGCGAGCCCGCGGATCCTGCTGCTGGACGAGCCGTCGCTCGGCCTTGCGCCGGTGCTGGTGCAGCAGATCTTCGCGACGATCCGCAAGCTGAACGCGGAAAACGGGCTGACGATCCTGCTGGTCGAGCAGAACGCCACGCAGGCGCTGAAGTGCGCGCATCGCGCCTACGTGCTCGAGACCGGCCGTGTGATCATGAGCGGCCCGGCGGCCGAACTGGCGGCCAACCCGGACGTGCAGAAGGCCTACCTGGGCGGCTGACCGCCAAGGCTGTCGGCGTCGCTGCGAGAGTGATGTACTATCCGCATCTCCACCAACCCGTTCACCACTTTGCGAGGCGAGACGATGGCAACTTACGAATGCGACGTGTGCGGCATGAAGGTCAACGCCACCTGTGGCCACTGTGATGCGCCGCTCGAGAACACCATGCTGAAGCTGGACGACGGCCGCCAGGTGCAGGTGTCGCAGTGCCCGAACGGCCACGGCAAGATCAAGTCGCCGCTGTGCTGCGGCAAGGACATGACCTGCAAGGTCTAGTCGCGACATCAGCAGCATTGCACCTGACAGGCCGGGCGGCGATGTCCGCCCGGTTTGCATTTGCGGCCGCGACGATGAGTGATTGGCGGTTGCCGCTACCGGTTTGAAATGTAGCTGTTCATCCAGTCCGGCGAACTGACCTTGCCGCGGCGCGCCAGTTCGCGCCACGCCTCGACGTGCATCGGCGTGGGCTCGACGTCAGCCGTCTGGAAGTAGCTGGAGACGCAGCCCATCGCGATCATCACCTCGCCATTCGGCTGGCGCGACAGAATCCACATCGGGCGCACGCCGCCGCCACCGGCACGCGTGTGGCCACGCGCGGCGTTGGGGTCGGAGCCACGGAACGTAGTGACCGTCGACATGCCGGGGCGGCCCTGACCCATGCCCAGCAACTCGAGCTTGTTGGCGAAGCCGGCAATCCACTCGATGCCCTCCTGGCCGAGGTCCTCGCCGGCGAGCACCTTGCGTGACAGCGTGACCAGTTCCTGCAGCGTCGCTTCGGTCTCGAGCAGCAGGTCGTTCTCGCCGACCGGCAACGCGTCGAGCTGTTCGAGGCCGAGGCGCGCATGGCGCACCACGTCGAGGATCGAGGCGTACACGTGCGGCAACGGCTCGACCGTGCTGCCCGGCTGCGGTGGCAGATCGACCGGGCCGTCGTTGGCCTGCGCCACCTTGTAGCTGTGGATGTCGGTGTCCGGGTGACGCAGCACGTAGGCGGCCAGCGCCGCACCGAGCAGGCGGTCGGCGTAGGCGTCGCCGGCCATGTAGCTCGGGTAGCCGCTGGTGCGGCCCTCGGGGCGGACGAGCATGGAGGCGGTGTGCATCCAGTCGGTATTCGTCGAGCGGTAGCGTTGCGCCGGCGGCATGCGTTCGAAGTCGGGCCGCAGCACGCGCCACGGCTGCGGCAGGCTGGAGGTGCCTTCCACCCGCTGCACGCCGGTCTCGAGCAGGAACGCGGCGCGATCGCTGCCCAGCGCGGCCATCAGTTCGAGCGGCTCGGGCGACCCGTCGGCCGCTGGGTTACCGGGGGCATCGCGCAGGCCGGCCATGAACTGCATCGCCTCGTCAGCCGGGTGATCGGGCAGGCCGAGGAACACGGCGACATCGGTGCGCGGGCGCGACACGTCGGGCGACGGCACGCCGTTGACGCGCACGACCCGCAGGATGTCGCACATCCGCTTCGCGACGTCGGGACTGGCCAGCATCGTGGAGGTGTACTGCGGACCGAGCAACTGCCTCGCCAGCGCCTGCACCGCAAACGGCGCAAGCGACTCGCGGACGCCGTCGATGAAGTCGATCAGCCC
>JBFWQT010000748.1:0-2706 GCA_050249295.1 Planctomycetota bacterium | reverse complement strand
AAGGGCAAGGGCAAGGGCAAGGGCAAGGGCAAGGGCAAGGGCAAGGGCAAGGGCAAGGGCAAGGGCAAGGGCAAGGGCAAGGGCAAGGGCAAGGGCAAGGGCAAGGGCAAGGGCAAGGGCAAGGGCACGGGCAAGGCCAAGGCCAAGGTCAAGGGCCAAGGGGTCAGAGCGCCTCAGCGGGGCGGCGTCTGCGACCCGGCGATGCCGTAGCGCTCCTCGGCGTCCTTCAACTTGCCGCCCGCGGCGTTGCGCACGCGCTCGGCCTCTTCGAGCGTGCGGCCCGGAGTGGCGGTCTCGCCGCCTTCCATCGTGAAGCGGAACACAAAGCGCAGCTTGATCGTGGTCGGCAGGAACACCTCGGTGAACACGTCGAACGGAAAATGCTCCCAGAGCTCCTGGGCCGGCGCGATGCAGTGCGTCTGCGTCTCGTAGCCGTCGCGGGTGAGCACGATCTCGCGCGTGGCGTAGCGGTCAAACGGGATGCGCATCAGGCCGAGATGGCGGCCCGCGGTGGCGCGCATGTTGTCAGGCTCGGTCGGGTCGTCGACCATCGGCTGGGTGGTGGTCGCGCCGTCGATGCCCTTCATCTCCACGCCGTCGATCGAGACGCGCACGCCCGGCGGATCGGTGACGATCCAGAACTCACGCTCGACGCAGCCGGTGGCCAGGGTCGTCGCGACGGCCGCCAGCGCCAGCAGCAGCAGCAGCGGCAGCGGCGCGCGCCCGGATCGGCGTCGGTCGGACGTGGTCGGCATGGCGGCGCTGCACTAAAGTTGAAACGACGCGGCGAGCGGATCGTCGCAGAACGGCCCGGTGCGAGCAAGCTCCGCCGGTCCACCTCACCAGCCACACACACACGCACGTACGCACGCAATGACTGATTCGCCCTCGCATTCGGACGCCAACGCCGGGCGTCGCGTCGCCGTCATGATCGTGGTGGTCCTGCTGCTGGCCGGTCTGGCCGGCGTGTTTGTGTTCAACCTCATGCCGCCGCCGTCGTCGGGGCCGCGCAGTGTGGCCAACGGCAGCACGGACAATCAGCCGTCGTCTGCGCTTGCGAACCGCGCGAACGGTGCGAACGCGGGACCCGCACTGCGCAACGCGTCGTCCGCTGCCACCAACGCCGTCGAGGCGCCTCCACCGGCCGCAAGCGAGAACACCGCGCCGGGCACGCCCTCGCCGGCCGACAACACTGCCAGCGGGACGTCGCCGAACGACAAGCCGAAGGCGCGCGTCGTGGGCCGCATCCTGGACGTCAACGGCGATCCGGTGGTCGGCATGCCGGTGATGCTCTCGCCGGAGGGCTTCATCACCGGCGGCTTCATGGGCACCGACTGCGTCTCGATGGGCATCGACAACCCGCACATGGTCACCGGCCCCGACGGCCGCTTCGAGCTGATGGTGAATCCCGGCAACACGCACTACCTGATGCTCGCACACCACGGCCGGTTCATTCATGCGACCGCGTTGGGCCGCTGGATCCACGAGGCCAGGGATGTGGATCTCGGCGACGTGGTCGCGCATCTGCAGGCCGAACTCGACGGCGTGGTGACCGGCCCGGACGGCGAGTCGATCGAAGGCGCGACCGTGGTGTTCGAGCGCCGGCCGGCCGAGGGCGAGCCGACGTTCCCCGGCGTGGCCTACGGCACCAACGAGCGCGACGCGCTCCGCCCGTTCCTCGGGCCCGACGCCGACTACAAGACCGACGCGGCCGGGCGCTTCTCGGTCGGGCTGGCTGCCGGCGACTACAACGTCACGATCCGCGCGACCGGCTGGTTGACCGAGCGCCAGACACTGACGCTGCAGGAGGGCATGCGCGAGGCGCTGCAATTCCCGCTCGGGCGGGCATTCGCACTCACCGTGAAGGTCACCGACAGTGCGGGCAAGCCGATGGCCGACGCGCTGGTGCATGTGATGTTCACGCCGCCGCCACCGGCCGTGCCGTCGCGCATCTCCGGCCTGCCGGACCCGCGGCTCGAGCCGTTGCCGGGCAGCACGCGGCACACGTGGCGGCTCCACCCGGATGTAGTGGTTGGCGGAAAGACCTCTGCCGCGGGTGAGGTCACGCTGTCAAACATCGGCGAGGCGCCGGTGCGCCTGGTGGTGCGCCGGCCAGGCCACGTGACGCAGATCGTGATGGTCAATCCGCAGGGACGCACCGAGGCGAGCGCGACGGTTTCGATGCCACCATCCACGCGGATCGTCGGCGAGGTGCGCGAGGACGGCAAGGCGATCAGCTACCTCAGCACCGACACCTACGCGCAGGATGACCGCTTCTGCGCCTTCGACATCGCGGATGCCGCGACCGGCGTGTCGCGACTGGATGGCGCGTGGATCGAGCTGAAGAGTGGCCGGTTTGTGATCGACGGCCTGCCGGGCGGCGACTACCTGGTGACCGCGCGCGTCGGGTCACGCATTGGAACGCTGCGCGTGAGTACGGGGCCGCCGCCGGAGCAGGAGGTCGATCCGATCGAACTGGAGCGCGACTGAGGAGCGGGGCGAGGACGGGAAGCGACCCACGGGCAGCAGCCCGTGGGCTTGAAGGTGCATCAAGGGGAAGCAGGCTGGAAGCCTGCACCACAGGGGGAAGCAGGCTGGAAGCCTGCACCTCAGGGGGAAGCAGGCTGGAAGCCTGCACCACAGGGGGAAGCAGGCTGGATGCCTGCTCCACAGGGGGAAGCCGGCCTGGCGGTGGTGCTGGCTTCC
>JBFWQT010000747.1:0-2718 GCA_050249295.1 Planctomycetota bacterium | reverse complement strand
GCCCCCGGGGGCCCCGGGTTACGGATCAACCGTCGGAGGTTTCGTTAACGTGCTTGTCAGCGTTCAAACGGTGGGCTTGCAGGCGTGACCCCAACGGGGCCCGACTCGCTTGCGCTCGCGGCTCTTGTTTCAGCTCCCGGAGTCTGGTTCCGGGACGACTCCGCGACCGGCCTGCAGAGCCAGTCGTGAGCTGACTTCAGAACCAGACTCCGGGGGCTTACACCCCGGCTCGCCCGGAATAGGAGTTCGCGGAGGCCCGCTCCCTTGCGGTTGCGGCTCTTGTCCCGTGCACGCGTGCGTGCGCCCGACTCAGATCGCGGCGTCGTGCGCGAGGTATGCGGCCAGCAGGTCCGCCGTGGCGTTCAGGTCCTTCACGTTGACCGTCTCGACCACGCTGTGCACGTAGCGCGTCGGAACGCTGAGCGTGATCACGCGCTTGCCTTCGCGCGCGCGCTGGATGCCGCCGGCGTCGGTGCCACCGCGCGGCAGCAGCTCGAGCTGGTACTTGATGCCCTTGCTCTCGGCCACCGCGCGGAACTCCTTGACCAGCCGCGGGCACGAGATGCTGTAGCTGTCGAGCACCTTGATCGCCGCGCCGTCGCCGAGCTTCGTGATGTAGTCCTTGCTGTCCACGCCGGGCATGTCGCAGGCCAGCGTGACGTCAATCGCGATGCCGATGTCGGGGTTCACGCCGTAGGCCGCCGCGGCCGCGCCGCGCACGCCGATCTCCTCCTGCACGGTCATCACGGCGTACACGTCGTGCACCGGCTTCGGCGTCTTCTGCAGCGCGCGGATGATCGTCCACAGCGAGATGCGGTTGTCCATGCTCTTGCAGCACGCGATGTCGCCCCACGACTGGAACGTCTGGTACAGCGTCACCGGCGTGCCGACCTCGACCTCCTCGTGCACCTGCTCGGTCGGGATGCCGAGGTCGATGAACAGGTCGTCGAGGGTCGGCATCTTCGCCTTCTCCTCGTCCTTCATGATGTGGATCGGCTTGGTGCCGATCATGCCCGTGCGGCGGCCCTTCTTGCCGGACACGATCACGCGCTTGGCGATCAGCGTCTTGGGGTCGAACCCGCCGAGCGGGGCGAAGCGCAGGAAGCCCTTCTCGTCCACGAACTTCACGGCGAAGCCGATCTCGTCCATGTGCCCGGCGAGCATGATCTTCTTCGCGCCCGCCTTGCTGCCCTTCTTGACGCCGATGACGTTGCCCATCGCGTCGACGGTGACGCTGTCGCAGAGCGGCTTGAGCTCGGCGATGCACATGTCGCGGATTTCGTCTTCAAAGCCGGGTGCGCCGCTGGCTTCGGTCAGTTTCTTGAGCAGTTCCATGGCAGTGTGATGGAGTCGGAGCCGGGGAAGGGCGAACAGAAGCGAGCCGGAGACATACCACTGCGCGGCGGAGGTCGCGAGCGAGCGGACGGTGGCCCGAGTTCGTTCGCCCGGTCGCTCGTTCGCTCAGTCGCCGCCCGGGCCGTCCGGCACGGTGCCGCCCAGCTGGCGGATGGCCTCGGCGAGCTTCCCGCGCATCGCCGGGTCCTTGCACAACGGGTAGGCCTGCAGGAATGCGGCCAGCGCGTCGTCCATCCGGTTCAGTCGGGCGAACACGGTGCCGCGGTTCGCGGCGGCGCTCCACAGGTTCGGGTTGAGGCGCAGCGTGGCATCGAAATCGGCCAGCGCATCGTCCAGCTGGTTGGCCGCCAGGCGTGCGTTGCCGCGGCTGTAGTACGCGTCGACCATCTCCGGGTCGATCGCCAGTGCCGACGTGTAGTCGGCGATCGCGTCGGCGAACCGGCCCTGCGCGTGCCGCGCCATGCCGCGATTGACCAGCGGTGTGGTGTACCGCGCATTGATCGCCAGCGCCGCGTCGAAGTCGGCGATCGCCGCGTCGAGCTTGCCCTTTGCCTGGTACGCGTGGCCGCGATTGTTCAGCGATACCGCGTTGCGCGGCTGGATCTGCAGCGCGGCGGTGTAGTCGGCAATCGCTTCGTCGATCCGGCCGAGCAGCTGGCGGCAAGCGGCGCGGTGGGTGTACGCATCGTGCGTATGCGGGTCGATGCGCAGCGCCTCGTTGAAGTCGGCAACCGCCTCGTCCAGTTGCCCGCGCGTCTTCCGGATCGTGCCGCGGCCGACCAGCGCCATGGCCAGCGCGGGGTCAAGGCGCAGCGCCTCGTTGTAGTCGGCGAGCGCGTCGTCGATCCGACCGAGCGACTGCCGGGTGGCGCCGCGATTGCAGTAGCCCTTGGCCAGCTTCGGGTCGGCGGCCAGCGCACGCTCGAAATCCTCGAATGCGCCGTCGACATCGCCGAGCGTCCGCTTGACCTGGCCGCGGTTGCAGTACGCCTCGGCGAGCCGCGGATCGAGTTGCAGCGCCGTGTTGTAGCCGGCCAGCGCCTCGTCCGTCCGGCCCTGTTCCTGCAGTACGGCCGCACGGTTGTAGTGCGCCATGGCGAAGCGCGGATTGATCTTCAGCGCGGCGTCGTAGTCGGCGAGCGCGTCATCGAGCCGACCCTGCTCCACGCGCGCCAGGCCACGGTTGAGCCACGTGCGATCGAGGCCGGGGTCGATCCGCAGCGCCTCGTTGTACCGGGCGATTGCGTCGTCCAGCCGGCCTTGCGCCTGCCGCAGGAGACCGATGTTGTAGTGCGCACCCATGTAGTCCGGCCGGGCCCGCAGCGCCTCCTGGTAGTCCACGATCGCCTCATCGAGCCGGCC
>JBFWQT010000746.1:0-2723 GCA_050249295.1 Planctomycetota bacterium | reverse complement strand
ACCCCGCACCCTTTCGGACGCGGCTCTTACCCGAACCACCGGAAGCAGAACGAGGCCGCGGAGGCACGATCGCATCGCACCTCCGCGGCCCCGGTGTTCCAGAGAGTCAGCTAGCTCACTTCTTCTTCTCGGCGAGCTGCTCCTTGCGCTTGATGCGCACGCCCTCGGCGATGCTCTCGGGCACCTTGTCGTACTTGAAGGGCTCGAGGATGAACGTGCCCTGGCCCTGCGTCTGGCTCATCAGCAGCGAGTTGTAGGCGAACATCTCGCTCGCCGGCACGATGCCGCTCACGCGCGACATGCCCTTCTCGGTCTCGAACCCCTCGATCATCGCGCGACGCGTGTTGAGGTCGCCGTTGATCGAACCGGAGTTGTTCTCCGGGCAGCTCACGTAGAACTTGAGGATCGGCTCGAGCAGCGCCAGCCCCGCAGCCTCGGCAGCCATGCGCAGCGCCTGGCGGCCGCACGCCTGGAACGCGCGGTCGTTCGAGTCGGTGTCGTGCGTCTTGCCGTCCACCAGCGTGGCGCGCAGGCCGACGATCGGGTAGCGCAGCGCGCCACCCTCGGCCATCTCCTCCTTGATGCCGCGCTCGATGCTCGGGATGTACTCCTTCTGCACCACGCCGCCCTTCGTGTCGTCGATCCACTCGAGGCCGTCCACTTCGGGCGCGGGCTCGAACACGATCTTCGCCACGGCGTACTGGCCGGCACCGCCGGTCTGCTTGATGTAGCGGCTGTCGATCTCGACCTTCTTGCCGAGCACCTGGCGGTACGCGACCTGCGGGCGGCCGGTCTGCACCGGCACCTTGAAGTCGTTCTGGATGCGGCTCAGGCAGATCTCGAGGTGCAGCTCGCCCATGCCGCCGATCAGCGTCTCGCCGGTCACCTCGTCGGTCACGCGACGGAAGGTGGGATCCTCGCGGGCGAGCCGGGAGAGGGCCTTGGCGAGCTTGTCGCGGTCGGCGCTCTTGTCCGGCTGGATCGACATCGTGATCACCGGCTCGGGGAACAGCGGCGCTTCGAGCTCGATCTTGTGGCGCTCGTCGCACAGCGTGTCGCCGGTCGCGACGTCCTTCATGCCCATCGCGGCGACGAGGTCGCCGGCCACGGCGCGGTCGATGTTCTCGCGGCGGTTGGCGTGCATGCGCAGCAGTCGGCCGACGCGGACGTCACGGCCGGTGCGCGGGTTGTAGAGCACGGTCTCGTTGGTGATCACGCCGGAGTAGATGCGCAGGAAGGTCAGGTCGCCGGCCTGCTCCGACACGGTCTTGAAGGCCAGCACGGTGGCCGGGGCCTTGTCGCTGCGGGCGCGCAGCAGTTCCTCGCCGGTGTCCGGGTCGTGGCCTTCCAGCGGCGGATGGTCTTCGGGCGACGGCAGGTAGTTGACGATCGCGTCGAGCAGGAAGCGCACGCCCATGTTGCGCAGCGCGGAGCCGCACAGCACCGGCGTCAGCACCTTCTCCAGCGTGGCGCGACGCAGCGCCTGCTGCACCAGCGGCAGCGGCACGCTCTCGATGTCGCCTTCGAGGTAGGCGGTCATCACGTCGTCGTCCACGTTGCCGAGGTTCTCGAACAGCTCGACGCGCAGCGCGGCCATGCGCTCCTTCTCGTCCTCCGGCACGTCCTCGATGCGCACCTTCGTCACGGTCTTCTCGTCCGGATCGAAGAACAGGGCCTTCTGGTTGACCACGTCGAGAATGCCGCGGAAGTCGGCGCCCTCGCCGATCGGCGCGCCGATGACCACCGGGTTGGCGTAGAGCTTCTTGCGGATGTCCTTGATCGCGTGCTCGAAGTCGGCGCCGCTGCGGTCCATCTTGTTGACGAACGCGAGGCGCGGCACGCCGTAGCGGTCAGCCTGGCGCCAGACGGTCTGGCTCTGCGGCTCGACGCCGCCCACGGCACAGAACACGCCGACGGCGCCGTCGAGAACTCGCAGGCTGCGCTCGACCTCGACGGTGAAGTCGATGTGGCCGGGCGTGTCAATCAGGTTGAGCGTGTGCTCCTTCCAGTTGCACGTGGTGGCGGCGGCGGTGATGGTGATGCCGCGCTTCTGCTCTTCTTCCATGTGGTCCATCGTGGCGGCGCCATCGTGAACCTCGCCGATCTTGTGGGTGCGGCCGGTGAAGAAGAGAATGCGTTCGGAGACGGTGGTCTTGCCGGCGTCAACGTGAGCAACGAGGCCGAAGTTGCGTCGTTTGGTCTGGGTCTGAACCATCAGCCGGCGTGAACTGAGTTGCTGCACGGTGAGATCCTTCGCGGTGCGGTACGTCTACAGCAGTGATTCCTGGCGCAGCGGATTGTGCCCGCGTACGCGTGGACAGTGTGAGCGGTCGGTGTGTCAGCAGTGGGTCTTCGCCGCCTGCTGTCGGGAGGCAACGGGCGTCCCGACTGCCGGACCTAATACGAAACGGCAGGGTCCGGTGGAAGGGGGGGCAGGTTCGCCGGCCGGATTTTTCAAGGTCGTTGGGGGCGGATCCGGCTCGCACGGACGCGCACCCGCGCACCCGCGCACTCGTCAGTACAGCGGATCACGAGTCTCGTCCCATCGCAGCAGCCTCCGGGCGAGCCGGTGTTGCTGGCCTCAGTCCCAGACTGCGGGGCTTAGGAGCCGACACCAGTTTACTTCGGGTCTGGTTGATCCGACCGGGGTGCGATCGTGTAGTTCCAGCCAGGACACACTTCGTGGCGACGGATCGACAGTGAGGCCATTGCCACGTTGCTCA
>JBFWQT010000745.1:0-2741 GCA_050249295.1 Planctomycetota bacterium | reverse complement strand
TGATCGATCGCCGTGTACTGCTCGGCGGTGTCGACGCGCACGCTCTCGCGCGTGCCGAGGTCCACCACGAAGAGCCGATGCAGGCCGCGCTCGTTGGCCGCGTAGACGGCGCGCTTGCCGTCCGGCAGGAAGCCCCACGTGCGGATGCCCTGCGCCCACGCCGGCCGCGCGAGTTCGGCCTTGTGGCGCGTCACCGCGTCGCGGTCGCCGCTCGCGAGGTCCTGGATGTAGAGGTTGGAGAAGCCGGTCTCGTCCGACATGAACCCGAGTTGCTTGCCGTCGGGCGTGAACTGCGGCTGGAAGATCGACACGTGATCGCTGCCGGCCAGTTCGCGGATCGAGCTGCACCACGGCAACGGCGCGTCGCTCCAGCTCAGGTCGGCGAGCATCAGCACGGTGCCGTCCCACGGCATCTGCGGATGCTTCCACGAGACGAAGGCGATGCGCTTGCCGTCCGGACTCCAGCACGGCTGCATGAAGAAGTCGGCCTTCCACGCGAGGCGTTGCGGCCAGTGCTTGCCGTCGGCGTCGACGATCGCGATGCAGTCGTCCTTGCCGTCGGAGTGCACGAACAGCACGTAGCGGCCGTCGGGCGAGACGGTCGGCGACGCGCACCGGCCGTGCCCCGGCGTGATCGGCCGGGCCGCGCCGCTGGCGAGCGGCTGGCGGAAGATGCGGCCGGACTTCTGCTCGACGAAGAACGCCACGCCATCGGCCACGGTGAAGTCGCCGCCGCCGTAGCCCACGCCGGCGCGCACCGAGTGGTCGGCGGTGGTGAGTTCGGTTGCCGCGGCGGGGTCGTTGTGCTGCGTGACCATCAGCAGGCCGCGATCGGATCGGCCTTCGAGCCACACCAGGTGCCGGCCGCTGCGATCCCACTGGACGTCGCCGAGGCGCAGGTTCTCGGCCATCATCGACGGGCTGATCGGGCTGGGCCACGTACCGAACGGCACCCGTGTGCGAGGCTGGTTCATGCGTGCTGTCAACTGATGTGGAAGATCGTCAGCTTGACATGGCAGCGGAGTGGCCACAACAGGCACGCGCCGGGAGTCGCGGCTACTCGGCAGTCTCCAGCGAGTTTGATCGGCACTCGGTCAAGAGCCGCGACCGCAAGGGAGTCGGGCCCGAAGGGCCGCACGATCACGCTCCGCTCTTTGACCGTTACATTCGGCGCGAGGCGGATTGCGAAGGCAGATCGCAGGCCAGGGGCCCATTGGGCCCGCTCGCTTGCGCTCGCGGCTCTTGTTCGGGAGCGCTGGACCGGAAGAAGGTTCAACACAGAGAACACAGACAACACAGAGAACACAGAGAAGAGGAATAGAGATGCGACTCACCTCTCCGCTTCTTCTTCTGTGCTCTCTGTGGTGAATCTCTTTCACGTCTTGCTAAGCGGCACGCAGTCCCCGGCACACGGTCAGCGACAGAGGGATGAAGGGTCGCTCTGCTCCGCCTCCCCTCTTCTCCGGTCCTCCGCGTCCTCCGTGGTCAATCTTTCTTCCGCTGGCGTGCGGTTGATGGTGATCGCCGATCGGCGGATTCGTGATCGCAACGCCCACTGGGCCCGCTCGCTTGCGCTGGCGGCTCTTGTTCGGGCGCGCTGGACCGGAAGAAGGTTCAACACAGAGAACACAGAGAACACAGAGAAGAGGAATAGAGGCGCGGCTCACCTCTCCACTTCTTCGCTGTGTTCTCTGTGTTCTCTGTGGTGAATCTCTTGAACGTCGTGCTCAGCGGCACGCAGTCCCCGGCAACGGTCAGAGCGTGGGTTACCCCACCGGGGACTGACGTCCCCGCTCGCCTGGTGGATTGTGCTTTCCGTGGCGGTGGCGGTGACTCTTCAGCCCCTTTGTGGTCCTTCGTGCCTTTGTGGCGTGCAACACACCCTCGACACGGTGCGACGCGCGAGCACGGCTCGCAAGCCGGAAGCGGTGGTTGCATGACCGACCGACCAGCGATCGCGTCGCCAATGTCAGCGACGGAACGAGCTCGCGAACGAGTCTGCTGCAAGCGGTCCATGCACGGCGAAGGGCCTGGACCGGTCGACTGCGCAATCAATCGCGACGACGCCACGCCAGCAGGGCGAGCAGCAGCGCGAGCAGCGGCAGTGTCATCGCATCCGCATTGGCCACAGCTCCACAACCACCCGCCGGGCCGCCGAGGTTACCGGCGCCGCCGTCCCCGTTTCCCTCCGCGGGGGCTTGCCAGTCCGGCAGCAACACCGCCAGGGCCTTCGCCATCGCCGAGTTGCGCTCGGCCACGCCAAGGATGCGCTCCCACGGGAAGCCGACCGTCAACACGCGCGTGTCACCACTCTCGCGGTACGTCGCTGCGGCACCGGCGCCGTTGGAGTAGGTGAGCACCGCGGTGCTGCCGCCGGAGGTGTTCAGCACGTCCGGGTAGTCCACGTCGTAGTCACCCATCGCGCCGCTCGTGCCGTCGCCGAAGCTGAACGACAGGCCGTCGAACATCATGCCGGCCGCGCCGGTCACGCTGTGCGTGTTGGCGTCGTCCGCATGGTACGTCGCCGAGAGCGCTGTGTTCATGAACGCCTTGTCGGTCGACGTGCCCTTGTAGTCGAGATCCCAGCCGACCTCGGCCCCGCTGACGAACAGGCTCACCGGCTTGCCCGACGCGAGGTACGCGTTCACGGCCGCCTGCTCGGCCGCGCTCAGCGTGTCGTCGGCGGTGCTCTCCTCGCCGAGCATCCAGATCACGCAGCGGTAGTCGTTGAGGCTCACGAA
>JBFWQT010000744.1:0-2746 GCA_050249295.1 Planctomycetota bacterium | reverse complement strand
GTGCCCCCCGGCATGAAGTACGACGCCACCACGCGCGCCCGGCCCTCATGCCGGGCGCGAGGGCATTCGGGCGCTGAAACAAGAGCCGCGAGCGCGAGCGGGTCGGGCCGAGGGCCGGGTCTACGGATCAACCGTCGGTGGTTTCGTGAACGCGCTTGTCTGCGTTCAAACGGTGGGCTTGCTGGCGTGACCCCGAACGTGGCCCGACTCGCTTGCGCTCGCGGCTCTTGTTCCAACAGAGTCATGTGCTGGTCCCGGTACGAGGGGAGTGCGGGCGCCCTCGCGATCGTCGTGCGCTCGTCGGAGTCCCATCTACACAACCTGGAGGATCTGAATGGCAATGAGTCTTGATATTCCGCTTGCAGATATCGGTCGAATCAGCAACTTGGCCGATGTCGCCAATGAAGTGTCATTGGAGGTGAAGCGCCTGGTTGGCCTGAATGGCCTGCTCGTAGTCGGTTGGCGGGAAGAGCACTATTCACGACCCGACGCTCGCGCTGTTTACCTGGCCGTTGACGATCCGGCACCGACACGCGGGTGCCTGGTATCCGTCATGCCCGAAGAGGAACCGGACCCGGTGTCGACGTACGTCACGGTGTGGGGCGGCGACCCTGAGCAAATGGCGCTTGCGTTGGCCGCAACGCTGGTGATCGCGACGCGCTTCAACTCAATGGTCGTTGACTATGGTCATACTTGGCTGAACACCGATAGCGCGACTCCGTCGAGCATCCTGACAGCGCTACCGCCGCGAAGGGCGTTTTCTTCGTTCGGCGTGGCCTGCGATGAGTTTCAAAAACTCCTGCCTCTGAACCCGAGCCCGATCGACATGTAACGGGCGCACGGACGCTTCTGAGAACACTCGACCACGGGATCCCAATGAACCGAACGCGCGGCACGCGCATGAGCCGGAGCCGCCACCGGAGCGTGAGGCTCGCGGGCGCCGCACGCGGTCAAGGCCGCCCGAACGCCCCTTGAAGTGCAGGAAGAAGGCGTTGTCGCCGATCTGGACGAAGCCGAAGCGCGCGTGCATGCATGGATAATCGACCCCTCCGGGGACTAATGTGGTGTCAGCGCCATTGTGTTGAGAATCCGGTCCGAGCCGCTCCCTGACGGTCGCGGCTCGGACCGGATTCTCAACACGATCTGCCGAGCACCACACTAACGTCCCCGGCTCGCCCGGAACCGGTATCCACCCCGCGTCCATCTCATCTCATCTGCGGAACGTCGATCACGAGAAATCGCACGGCCCCCGGGGCCCGCTCCCTTGCGGTCGCGGCTCTTGTTCGGGCGCCTCCCCGCATGCTCGGCTGGCGCGCGCTGGCGGCCGCGAGTAACGTACCGCAACGCTGCACCACAACCACGACCACGCCGCCGCGCCCGCCACCATGCCCGTGCCCGATCTGCAATCGCCCGCGGCAGTCGGCGTCGTCGAACCACTGACGCTGCTGACCGACGACGACCTCTACCTCTTCAACGAGGGCACGCACGCAAGGCTCTGGGACAAGCTCGGCGCGCATCCGCACCGGCTGGCCGACGGCCGCGAGGGAACATACTTCGCCGTGTGGGCACCCAACGCCCACGGCGTGTCCGTCATCGGCGACTTCAACCACTGGACGCCCGGCCAGCACCCGCTGCATCCGCGCGGCCACAGCGGCATCCGCGACGGCTGGATCGCCGGCGTGCAACGCGGCGCGCACTACAAGTTCCGCGTGCACGGCGCCGATGGCACGCAGGTCGACAAGGCCGACCCGTTCGGCTTCCGGCACGAGCTGCCGCCGCGCACTGCGTCGATCGTCACGTCGCTCGACTACACCTGGCGCGACGACGAGTGGATGCGCACCCGCCGCGAGCGCAACGCGCTGACCGCGCCGATCAGCATCTACGAGGTGCACCTCGGCAGCTGGATGCGCGTGCCCGAAGAGGGCAACCGCTGGCTCAGCGCGCAGGAACTCGCGCCGCGACTGGCCGAGTACGTCGCGCGCATGGGCTTCACGCACGTGGAGTTCATGCCGATCATGGAGCACCCGTTCGGCGGTTCGTGGGGCTACCAGAGCACCGGCTACTTCGCGCCGACCGCGCGCTTCGGCACGCCGCAGGACTACATGCAGCTGATCGACACGCTGCACCAGGCGGGCATCGGCGTGATCCTCGACTGGGTGCCGAGCCACTTCCCGGACGACGCGCACGGCCTGTTCCGCTTTGACGGCACGCACCTGTTCGAGCATGCCGACCCGCGGCAGGGCTTCCATCCGGACTGGTCGAGCTGGATCTTCAACTACGACCGCCACGAGGTGCGCAGCTTCCTGATGAGCAGCGCGCTGTTCTGGCTCGACCGCTACCACGTGGACGGCCTGCGCGTGGACGCCGTGGCGAGCATGCTCTACCTCGACTACTCGCGCCGCGACGGCGAGTGGATTCCGAACGAGTACGGCGGCCGCGAGAACATCGGCGCGATCCGCTTCCTGCGCGAGCTCAACCAGCAGGTCTACGCGCACCACCCCGATGTGCAGACGATCGCCGAGGAGAGCACCGCGTGGCCGATGGTCTCGCGGCCGGTGTACGTCGGCGGGCTGGGGTTCGGCCTGAAATGGGACATGGGCTGGATGCACGACTCGCTGCTTTACATGTCGCGCGAGCCGATCCACCGCCGCTTCCACCAGAACGAGCTGACCTTCCGGCAGCTCTACGCGACGACCGAGAACTTCGCGCTGCCGCTCTCGCACGACGAAGTGGTGCACCTGAAAGG
>JBFWQT010000743.1:0-2755 GCA_050249295.1 Planctomycetota bacterium | reverse complement strand
CTCGATAAGGTGCTGCGGGAAGCTGGACACGGCGACAGGATCGGCAACGGGATCTACATCGAGCAGGCACGGTTCCAGGACAAGGCCGACGCGATCATCAGGTTTATCAAGAAGAAGAGCCCCAAGAATGGCCGCTCGATCTTCGCGCTCGATCAGTACGGGTACAAGGAGGTGCCGACGCAGCTCCTGCGGAAGATCTTCGATGCGCTACCCAGCGCGGAGGTGATCCTGACGTTCGGGGTGGACTCGTTCATGAACTTCGCCAGCGATGGCGAGCAGGTCAAGGACCTGCTCGACGGGCTCGGCATACCTGACATCTTCCGCGGGCGTTCGGTCGAGGAGATCAAGGCGTCCGACCGTGACTGGCGGCTCTTCCTGCAGAGCACGCTTTACCGTCGGCTCGTCGAGAACTGCGGCGCCCGACACTTCACGCCCTTCTTTATCCGCAATCGCGGCGGCCACGGCGACTACTGGCTGATCCACATGTCCCAGCATCACCGCGCCCGAGACGTGATGACGGAGGTGCACTGGGCCAACAGCAACTACTTCATCCACTACGGTGGCGCCGGGCTCGACATGTTCCAGATGGTCGGCTACGACCCTGCGCATGATGCTGCTTACCTCGGGCAGTCGCTCCTTGGATTCGAGTTCGATGATGTCGCGCGGCGCGCGAGCATCGCGGCATTGAACGAACACATCCCACGACGTGTGTACGCCGACGACAGTGGCATCAGCTTCGGCGAGTTGTTCGCCACCACCTGCAACAGTTCCCCCGCGTCGGCGCAGATCTACCGCGAGTCGATCGGCAAGCTGCTCGACGAGAAGGCTGTCGAGATCGTCGGCGTCGACGGTACCAAGCGCCGGTCCTCCGCACAGATCAAGGACAGCGACCAAATCTTGTCGCCACCACAGCGCCCGCTCTTCATGACCGGCTGAGCTGTCTGCGGGGCACTGACTTTGCAGGAGTAGCCGAACTTGACGTCGATCATTCCGAACGTCTATGAAGGGCGAGAGCAGGCTCTGGTGAAGCATGCGCTCCTCACGAGCTATCTGGAAAAGCTCGTGCTCATCATCGGCATGAGCGCCAAGAAGGCCGGGCGCGCGGAGATCTGCTACGTGGACTGCTTTGCAGGTCCATGGGGTGCACCGAATGACGATCTGGAGGGTACGTCGATCTCGTTGTCGCTGAAGACTCTGGCCGCCTGCAAACAGAAGCTGGCAACGCTCGGCGTTGACGCCACCATGCGCGCCCTGTTTGTGGAAAAGGACAAGGGCGCGTTCGATCGGCTCTCGACCTTCCTGGGCTCCAAGGCGCCACCTACAGTCAGTCAGGCATGTCTGCAGGGCGACTTTGTCGACCTGCGCGGCGACATCTTGCGCTGGTGCGGGCAAGACGCCTTCACTTTCTTCTTCGTGGACCCCAAGGGCTGGAAGGACATCGTGATCGAAACGATGAGGCCTTTGCTTCAGCGCCCACGATCTGAGTTCCTCATCAATTTCGCCTACAACTTCATCAACCGTACCGCCTCGATGGCCGTCTGGCAGGACGCGATGGCGAAGCTGCTGGGATCGACGGTCAACCTTGATGGCCTTGGGCCTTCCGAGCGAGAAGCGGCACTTGTCGATGCGTATCGAACGAGCCTCAAGGCTTGCGTTCCGACCAGTCGTTCCGGGTACCGCGCTCGTTCGGCCTACGTCACGGTCCTTGATCCCGTGCATAGGCGGACCAAGTACCACCTCGTGTACGTGACAAGCCATCCCACCGGCATTGTCGAGTTCATGGACATCTCTGAGCGCGTGGATCTCGTGCAGCGTCGCGTTCGCGCCGCCAAGAAGATCGAGGTCCGCCAGCAGAAGACAGGTGTTGTGGATCTGTTCGACACGGAGCCGCAGCTCGACCGATCGGATGGCCGCTGCAGCCCCGACGAGGTCGATGACTTCTGGCGGCAGTATCTGGCCGCGGGCGAACGACGTGTCGGCACAGCCGAGTTCGCTGACATCTTGGAGGCCACCAACTGGCTGCCCGGTGAGCTGCAGGGTTCGCTCGTGCGTCTGGTGAAGGCCGGCGTCGTGGTCAATCTGGACGCCAATGCATCAAGGCGGCGATCAAAGCCGCTGCATGTCGACAAGGCCGAGCGCCTCAAACTCATCCAGAGCTGAGTTCGATCCTCGAATGCGGCCTGGCTGCCCCGATTGCTGCAGTCCGAAGTCATCCAATGCAGGGTGGTGGCGTGCGATGGGAGGGCTTGCCTGGTCGTCCCACGCTACCACGTCGTTCTCGCCGTCAAGGTCTGCGCGCTCGCTCGCGAGCGCTTGCGGCCTGCGGCCGTCTGCGAACCCTGACTGCTGCGCTGCGCCGTGGTGCTCCGGTCTCGGGCAATCCCGCCCGACACAGACCGGAGTTCGCCATGTCGTCGTCTTCCACTTCTTCCGCTGTCGCTGTCGATGCACTGCTGGTGCGTGATGTCGATGGCCATTACCGTCCGGCGCGTGCCGAGGAGGTGCTGTCGCAGGCGCGGCGCGTGCTGTCGCAGCGGGTTAGGCGCGGTGCCACGATGTCATCGCCGCAGGCGGTGAAGGATTACCTGCGGCTGGAGATCGGCGGTCTCGAGCACGAGGTGTTCTGCGTGCTGTTCCTGGATGCGCAGCATCGCATCATTGCACTCAAGCAGATGTTCCGCGGCACGGTGACGCAGACGTCGGTGTACCCGCGTGAGGTGGTCAAGGAGGCGCTGGGCTGCAATGCGGCGGCGGT
>JBFWQT010000742.1:0-2756 GCA_050249295.1 Planctomycetota bacterium | reverse complement strand
ACTCCATCACCACCGTCCGATGCCCCACGACGAGCCGGAATCCAACGACCCGCCGCCGCAGCGCACGCCCGAGGGCGACGTCGAACTGGCGCGCGACGCGATCGCCAACGGCAACCTGGTGAAGGCCGCGGAGTTCCTGGCCTGCGCGTTCACCGCCGACCCCGCGCAACCCGAATGGCTCGCGCTGTTCGACGACGTGCTGACCGCGGCCGAGAGCGCCGATATCGATCTGCTCACGCTCGCGCCGATGGACGCGGAGCACAACTGGTACGGCCTGGGCGCAATCCACGCCCGCGTGCTGCACCGCCTCGGCCGCGACAAGGAAGCCGTCGAGCTGCTGTTTGCGGTGGCGGCCGCGCAACCCGACGTGCCGTACCTCACCTGGGCGGCCGCGTGGCTCGATGCCGCGCCGGGCCTCGCCAGCGAAGTCGACTACCAGGCGCCGGTGCAGGCGATGCTCACGATCGTCGATCGGCTGCCCGGCGCGCAGGCCGACAATCCGCACGCCGCGCGGGTGATCCGCCCGATGCTGCCGGCGCTCGAGGCGATGTACGAGGCGCACGCGCACGGCGATCTGGCCTCGCTGTATTCGATGATGCTGCGCAAGGTCGGCGAGTTCGAGTCGGCCCTGTCGGTGGCGATGCGCGCGTTCAACGACTCGCCGAGCTTCGCGTCGGCCACGTCGGTCGGCCTGATCCACCGCGAGTGCGGCCGCGTCGACGACGCCGTGGAGTGGTTCCAGAAGTCGATCGATCTCGACACCGGCGACAAGGCCGCGTCGAAGCTCGAGATCGCCGACATGCTGATGGAGCACGATCGGCTGGCGCAGGCGGCCGACTGGTACCGCGACGTGCTGCGCCGCGATCCGCGCCACTCGTGGGCCCGGCCGTCGCTGCTCGCCGTGAAGTACATGATGTCGCGCAGCGACGAGGACCGCGAGAAGTTCGAACGCTGGGTGCGCCAGAACCCGGACAACGACCGCGCGCGCTGGCTGCACGACAACCTGTTCGAGCCGGTGCCGTGGGTCGACTACCTGCCGTACCCGGCCGAGGCCACGCTCAACATCGTGCGCCACTTCTGGCAGGAGTGGCGCGAAGCCGGCAGCCCGCACGACGCGAAGGAGCTGTCGAGGATGACGGCGATGACCGTCACCAACCTGGAGTCGCCCGGCGCGTTGCTCGCGTACGAGGTGTTCCACCGCATGCTCGGCTCCGACGCGCCGCCGTTCGAGGTCAGCGCGAGCCGGATTCCGACGCCCGACCCGCGCGTGCCGAAGGGCGACGTCGCGTTCGTGCTGTGGCGCTACGACAGTGGCAGTGAGGGCGACGGCGACGGCACGCGGCCGACGAAGGCGCTCGACCCGCCCGGCGAGGACATCGCCGAGGTCGTGGCCGAGCTGGCCGATCGGCGCTTCCATCTCGAGGCGTGGGCGCGCCAGGCGGCCGGGTTGGCGCCGCGCGTACCGCCGGAGCGCGCGATGGAGCTGGTCGCGTGCATGGTGCATCCGCCGGACATGCCCGACGAAGCGCCGCCGTGGTTGTGGGTGCAGCACGTGCAGACCGCGGCCGCGCTGCTGATCGCGCACCTGGACACCGGCTGGATCGACTCGCAGCGCCGCCGCTTGCTGACCAGCATTGCGCGCGGCCCGGCCGACTGGAGTGTGCTGGCCGCGCTGGTGGCGATCGCGTGGATCACCCGGCACGACCTGGAGGCCGCCGAGGAGTTCCCGCAGTTGTTGAAGGAGCTGTGGGCCGCCCGGCCGACGGATGCGCCGTGCGTGACCGACTACGCCGTGGCGTGTCATCTCTCCGCGGTGCCCGGCCTGGACGCGGCACTGGCCAACGAACTGCGCGAGTTCCGCGAGTTGATGGAGAGCCCGCCCGACCACGATGGCGGCGACGACGACGATGACGATGATGGCCACGACGACGACGACGAGTGAGGCCACGCGCGCGCTACAATGCATGTGCGCCACACGCTGACCCGCTCGCACACCGCATCGCATGGCACGTCTGTTCGTCTGGTCGGAAGCCAACGGGTTGCGCGCCTTCACGCTGGAGCGCGACAGCACCCTGGTGGGGCGCGGGGCCGATTGCGACGTGCCGCTGACCAACGAGGTGAAGCTCTCGCGCCACCACCTGAAGGTGCTGCGCGACCCGGCCGGCGCGTTCGCGATCGAAGACCTCGGGTCGAGCAACGGCACGTACTTCGGCGCGCGGCGGATCAGCGGCCGGCAGGCGCTCAACGATGCCGACGTGTTCAGCGTCGGGCCGGTGCATCTGCAGGTGCGACTGCAGTTCGCGGCGCCGTGCACGATCCCGGGCGCCGGCGTGGGCGACGAGACGCAGGTTGGCGCAAGCGACCCGACGCTGCTCAACTCGCCGGCGACGCCGCCGCCGTCGTCGCCGACCCGGACGCCTGCGCCCGCCGCGAAGGCCGCGCGGCCGGTGTCCGGCGTGCGTGCCGCATCGGCTGCGCCGTCTCCGCCTCGTGCCGGCAAACGATTGCTCGCCGATGCCGACCGCCGTCGACGGCGCAACCTGCTGGCCGTGTTCGGCGTGTTGCTGGCGCTGGCCGGCGGCGTGTGGGCCGTGGCGATCTTCCGCGACCACACAGTGGCCGACGACCTACCGCCCGCGCCCCCGCCGGGCCACAGCGACGACGCGCCGATTGCCGGCAACACCGCCACCGTCGACAACAGAGCGGCCGCGCCGATCGGTGCGCGCATCACGCCGCTGTCCACGGTTCGCGTGCAA
>JBFWQT010000741.1:0-2762 GCA_050249295.1 Planctomycetota bacterium | reverse complement strand
CTGGCTCAGCACCGGGAACTGCGGAACGAAGAACGTGACGTGCACGGAACCGGCCGCGGCGCGAAGCGGATGACGACAGGTCATACACGACGGAGCCTGAAGGGGCTCCCACCGTTCTGCGCTTCACGGTACAACGCGCCCGCCACGCGCGACCCCGCACAGCGAGACACATCATGCCCTTGAGCATCGACCTGACCGGCCAGAGCGTCCTCATCACCGGCGGCACCAAGGGCATCGGCCTCGCCACCGGCCTGAAGTTCGGGCAGGCCGGCGCGAAGGCCTACCTCACGCACAAGTGGGGCAGCGCCGACGAGGACGCGATCCGCAAGCAGTTCACCGATATCGGCGCGCCCGAGCCGGTGATCGTGCAGGCCGACGTGGCCGAGAAGGACGACGTGAAGAAGGTGATCGAGGCGGTCGGCAAGCACCACGACGCGCTCGACATCTTCATCAGCAACGTCGGCTTCGCGCTCGTCACGCCGACGTTCGACGACTACAAGCTGAAGTCGTACATGCGCACGATCGAGTACTGCTCGTGGCCGCTGATCTCGCACCTGAAGGAGGCGAAGAAGCAGTTCGGCCGCTATCCGAAGTACGCGATCGGCCTGAGCAGCGACGGCCCCGACCGCTACTACCCGGGCTACGATTTCGTCGCCAACAGCAAGGCCGTGCTCGAGACTTTCGTGAAGTACATCTCGGGCCACCTGCACGGCGAGTGCCACGTCAACGTGGTGCGCGCCGGCATCGTGCTGACCGAGTCGTTCCAGGCGACCTTCGGCGAGGAGTTCTATCGCTTCCTGCAGAATCGCGGCCGCGAGTTCTGTGTCACGCCCGAGGAGGTGGCCGACGGCATTGTCGCCGCCTGCAGCGGCCTGATGGACGCGATGAGCGGCCACGTGCTGGTGATCGACCGCGGCGCGCACAACCGCGACAACATCATCCACTTGTTGCAGGCCGGCATCCTGGTGCCCGCGCCGGAGAAGTCGGCGGAGCAGAGCTGACGGAGCAGAGGTGACGGAGCAGAGGTGACGGAGCGGGCGGGGGGCATGTTCCGGGCGAGCCGGGGACGTCAGTCCCCGGAGGGGTTACGTGGAGCGTGCTGCCGAGTTGCTCAGCCGTCCGGCCCCCGGGGGTGTGGTGCAGGCTTCCAGCCTGCATCCGGGTGTGGTGCAGGCTTCCAGCGTGCATCCGGGTGTGGTGCAGGCTTCCCGCCTGCATCTGGGGCCTCCAGCCAATCTATGCAGGCTGGAAGCCTGCACCACAATCTCTGCAGGCTGGAAGCCTCCAGCCAATCTATGCAGGCCGGCACCGACCATGAGTCACGGAGGTTGCTCGTCGCCGAGCCCGACCGCCTGACCCGATGATTCGGCCTCCGGAACAAACTGCTAACATCCGCGCGGTACCCTTCGCCGCCCCCGCGCCGCACCCCGCACCGCCCGTCACGGCTCCGCCGACCCACGCGCCATCGATGATCGAGATCCGCGAACTGGTCAAGCGATACCCCGGCGCCACCGAACCGGCGCTGCGAGGACTCAACCTCACCATCGAACGCGGCGAGTTTGTCGCGATCATCGGCCTGTCCGGCTCCGGCAAGTCCACGCTGCTGCGCTGCATGAACCGGCTGATCGACCCCACCAGCGGGAACATCAGCATCAAGTGGAAGGACGGCGCCAGCACCGACATGGCCACCGCCCGCGGATCGCGGTTGCGCGAGGCGCGGTCGCGGATTGGCATGATCTTCCAGCACTTCAACCTCGTCCGCCGCAAGAGCGTGATCAGCAACGTGATCAGCGGCAGCCTCGCCCGCCAACCGCTGCTGCGCGCGATGTTCGAGATGTACACCCAGCCGACGATCGACACTGCGCTCGCGCACCTGCGCCGCGTGGGCATCGAGAACCAGGCGTGGAAGCGCGCCGACCGGCTGTCGGGCGGGCAGCAGCAACGCGTGGCGATCGCGCGCGCGCTGATGCAGGACGTGCAACTGCTGCTGGCCGACGAGCCGGTGTCGGCGCTCGACCCGGCGATCAGCCGGTCGGTGATGGACCACCTGAAGTCGCTGAATCGCGAGGAGGGCATCACGGTGCTCTGCAACCTGCACTTCCTCGACCTGGTGCGCGAGTACGCGACGCGCGCGATCGCGCTGAAGGACGGCGTGGTGCGCTACGACGGCACGCCCGACGGCATCACCAACGACCGCTTCCGCGAGATCTACGGCGAGCAGGCGAAGGAGGTCTCGACGATATGAGCACCACCGATACCGCCGCCGCCGCGACCGCCGCTACCGCCCTGCAACACATGCCCGACCGCCCCGGCTTCTCCACGCGCATCCGCAGCATCGTCGCCGACGTCGTGCTGTGGGCGTTTGTGCTGGCCTGCCTCGGCTTCATCCTGTTCGACATTGCCGTCGCGCTCAAGCACAAGGAGATCGTCGAGCGTGTGAAGGCGCGCATCGCATCGGGCGCGCCCGCGCAGACGCAGCCCGCCACGGCCGACGAACAGCCGTCGGGGTTCATCTTCGCGATCGCGCCGATGGACTCGCAGAACCGCGGCATCATGGCGTATCGCGAGAAGCACCCCGATGCGCTGCTCGGCTTCGTCATCGCCGGCGCGGTCATCGGCCTGCTGCTCAACCTGCTCAACCTCTCGTTCGTGTCGCGCGCCTACGGCTTCGGCCGCCGCCCGGACGGTCCGCGTCCGCCGTTCTTCCGCTCGCCGCCGGCGATCACCGGCTCGCTCGTGCTCGTGATCATCCTCGTCACCGG
>JBFWQT010000740.1:0-2771 GCA_050249295.1 Planctomycetota bacterium | reverse complement strand
CTCGCCCGCTCGCCCCGGGGCTCACGCCCCGGGCTACTGCAGGGCCGCCCCTCCGGGGCTTCGGAAGGGCATCGAGATGCGAACCCCGATCCACGTGCCCGCCATCCGTCACGCCTTCAGGAACATATCGAACCACCGACCGATGTGCCCGAGCCGTGCGATGCGCCGGTCGGTGCGGCCGCCGCGCGAGAGGCCGTGCGACTCGTCGGGGAAGACCACCATCTCGGTCTGCACGCCGGCCATCTTCAGCGCCACGAACACCTGCTCGCCCTGCTCCAGCGGGCAGCGATGATCCTGCTCGGAGTGGATCACCAGCGTCGGCGTCGTCGCCTTCGCCAGCTCGCTGATCGGCGACTGGCGCCAGTACTGCGCGAGCGCCTCCGGGCTGTCCCACGGCGCCGCGTCGGCCGCGAAGATCGTGCGGAAGTGCCAGTTGAAATCGCTCGAGCCGACGAAGCTCGTGAAGTTGCTGACGCAGCGCATCGACACGGCCGCGGCGAACCTCTTGCTGCGCGCGATGATCCAGTTGGTCATGAAGCCGCCGTAGCTGCCGCCCGCCACACCCATCCGCCGCGTGTCCACGTACGGCAGCGCCGCGAGCTGGTCGGCAAACGTCATCACGTCGTCGTAGTCCGTCGTGCCCCAGTTGTGCAGGATCGCCTGCGCGTGCGTCTCGCCGTAGCCCATGCCGCCGCGCGGATTGCTGTAGCCGACCACATACCCCTGCGCGGCCAGCCAGTGGAACTCGGCCATCATCGCGTGGCCGTACTGCACCAGCGGGCCGCCGTGGATCTGCAGGATGCACGGATACTGCTTGCTCGCGTCGAAGTCCGGCGGCCGCTGGATCCAGCCCTGCAGCTTGTGCCCGTCGGCCGCGGTGAACCACACTTCCTCCGGCGGCGAGAGCTTCACGGCAGACAGCAGATCGCCCGCGGCGCACGCGATGTCGCGCGCGTTGCCGCCCGGCATGTCGCGCAGCCGCAGCGTACCGGGGTTGCACATGCCGAGCTCGAGCGTGACCAGTTGCGCGTGGTCGGCGCTGAACCAGAAGCCGTTGACCGAGAAGTCGCCCTCCACGATGGGCACCGGCGCGGCCGACGCGTTGGTGGTGTCGACCTTGACCAGCGACGTGCGGCCGTGGCGCGACGACTGCACAAACACGAATCGCCCCTCGGGCGCCCACACCGGCCGCGCCGGCGCCGGCAGGCCCGCCGTGTCGTTGATCGTCGCCGGCCACATCAGGATGTCGTGCGAGCCCGTCAGGTTCTGCGCCGGCGCGCTGTCGTCGATCGGGGCGACCCACAGATTGGTGTGATCGGCCACGCGACGCAGGCCCTCTTCGCCGAGCCACGCGAGGTGCGCGCTGTCCGGCGAGAACACCAGCGCCGACTTCGGCCCGACCGGTTGCGACTTCAGGTTGTGCGGCTTCGCGCCCGGCACGGTGAGGTCGAGCAGGCGGATCACCTGCCGCGACGGCTCCATGTCGGCGTCGGGCTCCTCGCACACCACCCACGCCACGTGCTTGCCGTCGGGCGACACGGCCACGTCGGCGATGTCGCGATCCTTGCCGGCCACGAGCACGTGCTGCTTGCCGGTCGCCACGTCGATGCGCACGAGATCGACGCGGTTCTCGGGCAGCCAGCCGACGCCGTCTTCCTTGTAGTGCACGCGCGTGATGTGCCGGCAGACGATGCCGAGCTTCTTCGCCTGCTCGTCGCTCTCGCGCTCGATCACGGCGGCGTCCTTCGCGCGGAAGGTGGCGAGCAGCGACTTGCCGTCGGGCGTCCAGCGCAGCGAGGTGGTCGTGCCGTCGTCCTGCGTGAGCTGGCGCGGCTCGCCGCCGTCGGTCGGCATCAGCCACACGCGCGGCTGCTTCTCGTCGAGGCGGTTGGACACGAACGCAATCGTGCGGCCGTCCGGCGAAAGGCGCGGCATCGAGTCGCTCCAGTCGCCGCCGGTGAACTGGCGTGGCTTCTCGCCGGCCGCGAGGCGACAGATCCAGAGGTCGCTGTGCAGCTTCATCGTCTCGCGATGCGCGCGCGTCTGCGACCACACGAGCAGGCTGCCATCGACGGCGAAGTCGGCGTCGGGAATCAGGTGCAGGTCGAAGAGGTCGTCAGCCTGGAACGGGCGGCGGGCGTGGTCGGCAGTCATGGCGGCGGTGGCGTGGCGGTGCGTGGCGCAGTGCGCTGACGATGCCTCGCTACCGTTCCGCGCGCAACCACACCGCGCCGAGCGGCGGCAGCGTCAGCAGTGCGCTGGCCGGGCGCCCGTGCGCGGGCTCGGCGGTGGCGGTCACGCGGCCGAGGTTGCCGACGCCGCTGCCGCCGTAGTGTGACGCGTCGGTGTTGAGCAGTTCGGTCCACTCGCCGGCCTGCGGCAAGCCGACGCGATACTGCTCGCGCGGCACCGGCGTGAAGTTGAACACGCACGCCACCGGCGGCACGCCATGGTCGGCCGGCGCGGTTCGCAGGAACGACAGCACGCTGTTGTCCGCGTCGCTGCAGTCAATCCACTCGAAGCCGCCGCCCACGCAGTCGCACCGGTGCAGTGCCGGCTCGGTGCGGTACACGCGGTTGAGGTCGGCCACCAGCCGGCGCACGCCGTCGTGCAGCGGATGGCGCAGCAGGTGCCACTCCACGCTCGCCTCGTGCGACCACTCGCTGCGCTGGCCCAGCTCGCCGCCCATGAACAGCAGCTTCTTGCCGGTCTGCGCCCACATCCACGCGAACAGCAGGCGCAGGTTGCCGAAGCGTTGCCACTCGTCGCCC
>JBFWQT010000739.1:0-2774 GCA_050249295.1 Planctomycetota bacterium | reverse complement strand
GCCGCATCCCGGTGGCGCGCGTGGCCGCGGCGCAGGGCCAGTTGCTGGCTCCGCGCAGCTGAGCACCACACCAACGACTGCCATATCGTGATCAGTGCGTGGTCAATGGTTGACCACGCACCGCGGTTCGCATCGGCCGCAAACCCGCCTCCCGCCTTGTCCCGGGGCTGGCACGGCCATTGCGTCTCTCATCCCCGCGCCGCATCACTCGACCCGCTCGCGGCGCGGCCACAACAGAGAGGCACAACAATGCGAACCACCTCGCGAATCGACTCGCTCCACCCGGTCATCATCGCCCTCCTGCTGCTCGCCACGTTCATCCCCGCGGCAACGGCGTCGGCCCAGTCGTGGACCGACAGCACCCCGTTCTCGCCCGACGCTTACGGCAACGGCGTGCTGCAGTTCGGCTTCCTCACCACCACCTACCAGAGCGCCGAGGACGCCGACCAGGACGGAACACTCGGCGGCACATTCGGCTTCGGCTTCCGATACGCCGACGGCTTGTCCTACCAGCCGGGCTTCGACCTCGGCCGCTTCTCGGCATCCGGCGAGGACACCACCGTGCTGCGCATCCGGCCGCTCGACGTCGTCGTCGAGTTCATCCGCGCATCGTCGAGCAACGGCTCCGTCCGCTTCAGCGTCTACAGCGAGTTCCAGACCGGCATCGAGTTCCAGTTCTTCACCGAGCCCGGCCTGTTCGGCGATCGCGATCAGACGTCGTTCTACCTGCCGTTCGAGGGTGCGATCGGCATGCGCCTGTACATCGACCGGCTGTTCCTGTTCGGCACCTTCACCGGCGGCTTCGACCTCGCGATTGACACCACGTCGGCGACGCGTGCGGACAACCTGTGGCGGTTCGGCGCGAACGCGGGTGTCGGGTTCCTGTTCTGACGCCCGGCGCAGCAAGCTCGCGGTGCGTGGTCTGTCCACATCGACCCCGCCGGCACTACCATTGCCACCGCCCTCGACAATGCTCGCGACGGATCCTCCATGAAACGGTTCACCCTGCTGGCGCTGCTCGTCCTTTTGCTCCTCCCTGCCTGCTCCGCCTCCAACGGCGAGATGAGCGACGACCAGGCACTCGCCGCTGCCAGCAAGGCCACCGGCTACAAGCTCGATCGCGGAGACGTCGCGTTCCATCGACCCGCCGGCTTCCCGCAGATCATCATCGTCGCCGGCTTCGCCCACGACCGCGGCCACAGGGCCCTCGGCACACTCGTCAACGGCAAGTGGGTGACCGGCCCCGACAGCGGCAAGACGATTCTCGCGGCGATGGGCTGGCAGGCCGCCGACAACGCGCGACGCAAACAGCTCGCGCAACAATACTGGGACGACGCCATGTGCGCGTTCGGGTCCACCCCCGTGCGCGAAGAACAAACCGCCTTCCGGCTCGACGACACACCCCCCTGGACGCCGCTCGAGGTCAACCTCGACGACGCCACCGGCACCGTCACGCTGCGCGGCTGGCTGGCAGGCTCGTCGGGCATGGTCTGGGAGGTGCGCTACCACCGGGTCGAAGTCGTCATCGCGGCCGACGGCACACTCACCTCCTCGACCATCGACAACTTCCGCGTCGACGGCCAACGCATCGCCGACGCCGAGGCCGCGGCGAACAAGTAGTCTGCCGCCAGGCCGTCCGGGTTGCGCGGCCGGGCATCGGGTGGCACAAATGACGCGCCTCACCACCGCTTCGCGCCGCAAGGCTGGCGCACACCCCGGAGACACTCCATGGTCCGGCTGCACCGTTGCTTCATCATCTTCCTTGCTGCCGCCACCCTGCTGATCACCGGCTGCGCACAGGACGCCACCTTCACCTACAAGGGCGGCCTGCCGCTCAACGAGCGCGACGGCGAGTCGCGCACCGTGCGCGTGATGCTGTTCATGCTCAAGAGCGACAAGGCCTTCAGCGAGGCCTCCGAAGCCGACCTGTGGGCCGGCGGTGGCGACAAGGTCAAGGAGGACCTCGTCGGCGACATCATCGAACTCGACGTGCAGCCCGACCCGAAGGCCCCGCTGCAGGCCTACGCGCTCGGCAAGCTCGAGAGCGGCGTGAACTTCCTCGGCATCTTCGCGCAGTTCACCAACCGCGAGGACGGCCAGAGCCGCAGCGCGCTGATCCGCAAGGATGCGATCAACCAGGCGGTGGTGACGTTTGCCGGCAACGGCCTGACGGTGCTCTACAAGAACGGCCAGCCCGCCAGGTGAGCGAGCGCGACCCGTATTCGTTTGTCGCGGTCAACGGCCGTGCGCTGATCCTGCTGGCGGTGGCGTTCCCGGCCGGCGGGTTGCTGCTGTTCGGGTTGGCGGTGCCGGACTCGTGGGCGTGGGGCGCGCTGCTCGCCTGGGTGCTGGCATTGGCCGACGTGGCGGTCAGCGGTCACATGCTGGCCACGGCGATCCGCACGCACGACCTGCAGCGTGCCTTCCGCCAGGTCGGCATCGGCCTGGCCGGCCGTGTGGTCGGTGTGTTGTTGGTGGTGTTCGCGCTGGCGCGGATTGACGCGATCGACGGCCGTGTGTTCGCGGTCTCGTTTGTGGTGTTCCACCTGGTGTGCATCGGCGGCTGGGCGCAGGCCCTGATGGCCGACCAGGCGCGCATCATGGCGGCCGGCGCGGCGCAGAAGGGCGACGAGGATCCTGGCGGCCGGTAAGGAGCCGACACCAGTTTACTTCGGGTCTGGTTGATCCGACCGGGGTGCGATCGTGTAGTTCCAGCCAGGACACACTTCGTGGCGACGGATCGACAGTGAGGCCATTGCCACGTTGCTCACCGA
>JBFWQT010000738.1:0-2795 GCA_050249295.1 Planctomycetota bacterium | reverse complement strand
GGACGAGTTCCAGCACCAGGCGTACGACGACCATCCGCTGCCGATCGGCGGCGGGCAAACCATCTCGCAGCCGTGGATCGTGGCACACCAGCTGCAACTGCTGCGGCTGCGCGGCCACGAACGCGTGCTCGAAGTCGGCACCGGCTGCGGCTACGTCACCGCGCTGCTGGCCGGGCTCGCGCAGGAGGTCTGGTCGATCGAACGACTCGCGCCGCTGCACGCGGCCGCGTGTTCGGTGCTGCTCGATCGGCTGGCCTGCCCGAACATCCACCTGCGGCTCGGCGACGGTAGTGTCGGCTGGCCCGAGGCGGCACCGTTCGACGCGATCCTCGTGGCCGCGGCCGCGCCACGGATCCCGCGGCCACTGGTCGAGCAGCTGGCCGTCGGCGGCCGGCTGTGCCTGCCGGTCGAGGAGGACCACCAGCCCGGCGATCAGCGCATGACGCTGGTCGTGCGCACCGGCCCGGCTGCCGACAACCTGCGCACCGAGCGCCACGTCGGGTGCCGATTTGTACGGCTGATCGGAGCCGCCGGATGGGCTCCGGAAGCCGACATCTGATTGACGCGACCCGACCCGGCCCGGCAAACTCAGGCGGGCCGCGTCCGCCTCGCGTCGGCCCGCCCGACCTCACGCACACACACACACAGAGCGCACGCCGCCGTGACCGCCGACTCCGACTATCCGGATCCGATCGAACTGACTCGCGAGTTTGTCGCGATCCCGTCGCCGTTCCATCAGGAGCACGCGATGGTCGATCGCGTCGAGCGGGCACTCAAGGATGGCGGCTTCATGGTGCGCCGCCAGGAGGTCGCCGACGGCCGCTGCAACCTGCTGGCCGAGAAGGGTGTGCCGGGCCGACCCGCGATCCTGTTCATCGGCCACATGGATACGGTGCCGATCCCGCCCGGCTACGACAGCGAGCACATCGACCCGTTCGAGCTGCGCTACGACGAGGCCAACGGCGTCTACCGCGGCCTCGGCGCCGCCGACATGAAGGGCGGGCTCGCCGCCGTCGTGGCTGGCCTCTCCAATTTCAACCCGGTCAACTCGCGCGTGAAGGTCGCGTTCTGCGTCGACGAGGAGAACCTCTCGCTCGGCGTGCACACGCTGCTCAAGGACGAACGCCAGTGGCTCGACGACGTCCGGCTGATCATCTCGGCGGACACCGGCGCGGTGCCGTTCGTGGTGCGCCACAACTTCCCGCCGGTGCTCTGCATCATGGGCCGGCTCGGTCGCTTCACGATCAACGCCACGATCCATGGCGCGAGCGGCCACGGTGCGCACGCCGATCCGTCGATGTCGGCGCCGATGGAAATGGGCCGCCTGCTCGTGCTGCTCGATGCCGCGCGCGAGCAACTGTTCTCGCGCCACGAGTTCCTCGGCCGGGCCGACATCAGCATCGCGGGCGTGAAGTCAACGGCCGATGGCTTCACCACGCCCGACGTGGCCAAGGTGCAGCTCAACTGGATGGCTCTGCCCGACGACACGCCCGAGGCGGCCGTCGCGCGGCTGCGCAGCCTGGTGACCAATGCGCTGGCCAACGGCGCGTTGCGCAACACGGCCCGGCCGGTGGAGTTCGAGGTGCCGCGCCGGATCACGCCGTACGGCAACGGCTACGCCACGCCGCGCTACGGCCCGATGCTCGACCTCGTGAATACGGCCTACTCCGACATCCTCGGCGAGCCGCCGCGCTACGTCATCGGCCGGTCGGTGGCCGACGAGAATGTGTACGCCGAGGCGCTGCCCGAGTTGCCGGTGATCAACCTCGGCCCCAAGGGCGGCGACCTGCACACCGGCAACGAGTGGATCGACGTGCATTCGATTCCGACCGCCGCCGCGCTGTACCGCGAGGTGGCGACGGTGTTCGACGCGCTCGGCATGTACAAGCCGTTCCATGATGCGCTCTCCGAACACGAACGCACGTTCGTGAGAGTGGCCGTGCTCGAGAACGGCAGCTGGGATGCGCTGCGCGTCGCGCTCGCGCACACCGGCATCGACACGCGACGCATCGGCGAGAAGGTCAGCACGGTGATGGCGCAGTTCTTCCCGCCGCGCGGCGGGCAGGCAAAGCCGATCGAGCTGACCGACCGCGCGAAGATCCGGATGGACCTGTCCAGCGCATTCCGCGTGGCGATCGACTACCTCGACGGCCGGCCGGTGGACGCGCTGCCGATCGAGTCGGGCGAGCTGGCGATTCCCACGGGCGGGCCGGGCGGCGGGGTCGGCGGCGTCAATGGCCCGGCACCCTCGCCGACTGCGGTGAACTGGGCGCCCGCGCCGGTCGTGCCGCCGGCTCCCGCGTTGGCCGGGTGGGACCCGGGTGTTGCGGTGCCCGAGGCGGCGCCGATCGACGTGCTGCCCGAGCGCAACCCCGTGGAGGAGCGCGCGCCGATCGAGAGCTGGGACGCCTCGCAGACCGGCGGCCGCATGTCGTCGTCGCGCCATCGCGCGGTGAGCCTTGCGCCCAAGCCGCCGGCCGAGGGCTCCGACAGTGACGCGCGGATCATCACGCCGAGCACGGCCTCGGCCTCGGACACCGGCATGCCCGGTTCGTTCGAGGATGCTAACGACAGTGGTGGCGGCACCGGCCGCTTCGACACCCGCGGCTACCCGCGACGCGCGCCCAAGCTGCCCCCGAAGGACGGCGAGTAGGTGGGGTGGCGTGTGGTGCGGGGCGGATACGAATAGCGAAGATTTTACCTTGCCTTTGGCGGCGGATGGAGTATTATAGACAGTGTGAGATTGTGCGTGCCGCCTGCAAGCCCGACGTGCCGGCCCGACGTGCAGGCGAAGC
>JBFWQT010000737.1:0-2800 GCA_050249295.1 Planctomycetota bacterium | reverse complement strand
CTCGCCGATGGCAGAGAACCGCGCGTGGCTGGCCGAGCGGGTCGCGCGCATCAGCGACGCCCCGGCCCGCGTGTTCCTGGCCGATCGCGTCGCGCAACCGTGGACCGTGTTCGACACCGCGTGGTAGCCGCCGCCCCGGCTGCTACTCGTCGCCGCTCACATGCGCCTGGCGGCCGCTCGGAATGCGGTGGATCCGCTCCTGCAACACCAGCGCGGCACCAAGGTTGCCGGGCAGCGCGCAGGTGGCCGTGGTGACCAGCATGCGCTCGTACATCGGCGCCAGAATCCGGCTGCGCAGCTTGATCATGAACTGCTCGCGCCACATGCCGAACGATCGCGCGCCCGACCCGCCGAACACAATCGCGTCGGGCCGCAGCACGTTGACCCACGACGCGGCCGCAATCGCCAGCCAGTTCGCGTACTGGTGCCAGAAGAAGCGCGCGAAGTCGTCGCCGTCCTGCGCCGCCACCAGCAGGTCCTCGCCGGTGATCGCCGCGCCTTCGAGCCGGCTCGGAATGCGCGTCAGCTCGAACAGCTCGGTGACGGTGCGCGGGATCGCCCAGCCGCCGATGTACGCCTCGAGGCAGCCGGTGCTGCCGCAGCTGCACTCGGGGCCGTCGTAGTTGATGCAACTGTGGCCGAGCTCGCCCGAGCCCACGCCCGAGCCGTGGTGCAGCTTGCCGTTGAGCACGATGCCGCCACCCACGCCGGTGCCAAGCGTGAGGCCGATGACGTTCTGGCGATCCTTCGCGGCGCCGCGACGCGCCTCGGCCAGCGCAAAGCAGTTCGCGTCGTTCTCCACCGCGGCCGGCACCGCCAGCGTGCGCTCGATGTCGAACTGCAGCACCGTGCCGTCGAGCCACGCGGCGTTGGGCGAGCGGTGGACCAGGCCGGTGCGTGGATCAACCGTGCCGGCGACGGAGACGCCAACGCCCTTGAGGTCCGGCAGGCCGCTCTCCTCGCCGAGGTTCGCAATCAGGTTGCGCAGCGCGGTCGGCGACGCGACGTCGGACGTCGGCGTGTGATGCACCTCACCGATCGGCTCGAGCCGCTCGTCGTAGTGCTGCGCGGCAATCTTGGTGCCGCCGATATCCAGGGTGAGAAAGTGGCCCATGCGGGCGGCTGCGTCGGCGGTCGGGTCGGAGTGAACGCGAGGCGGAAGAATGAGCGTTACCACTCCGATAGGTCAAGTGCAACGGCGTCAGCCGCCAGTGCCGGGCCGGGTGCCCGTGCCGTCGCCGATTCCGTCGCCCATGCCGTCGCCGCTTCCGTCCGGCACCGGCGGCAGGTCGGGCTGCACACCGCCCACCGGCGGCCGCTCGAGCTGCGAGGCGACCTCGACGCTGCGCGCGATGTCGGCGTAGCGCGTGGCCGACGCGGTGTTGCCGAGTTGCTCGTGCAGCCGCGAGAGGCGCTCGGCGTCAAACTTCACCCGCCGCGCCAGGTTGAGGTTGCGGTTGATGTGGAACGCGCGCTCGGCGTACGACACGGCGCCGGAGATGTCGCCCTTCTTCTCGAGCACCAGCGACACGTTGGCCAGCGAGATCGCCACGCTCGACACATTCGGCAGCGGGTCGGTCGTGCTGCGCAGGCGGTAGTGCTCTTCCTTGTCGAGGTTGAGCGCCTCCTGGTAGAGCTCGAGCGCCTCGTCGAGCTCGCCGCGCGACTCGTGCCAGCGGCCCTGGTGCGTGGCCGCCTCGGCCGCAATGCCGAACAGCTTCAGCGCCTTTGCACGGTCGATCGTCGCGCGGAACCGCGAGAGCGCCACCGAGGCCGGCTCGTCACGCGTGACCGGCAGTTCCATGCGCGCGACGGCCACACGCAGCACGCCGATCTGCGCCTGCGACGGCCCCTTCGGCGGACCCCCGCACCCCACCAGCAGCGGCAGCAGCACGCCGGCCGCCACGATGGCAGCGGCAGTGACCAGGTTGGCGCGACGACGAACGGGCATGCAGCGGCAGCCGGAAGAGGCAACAACAAGAGGAGCGCAACGACCGGACGGTACTGTCACGCACGGCATCGGGCAACAGCGTCATCATTCATCGAGGAACCACTCCGGCAGGAAGCCGTCTTTCATGGCCGAGCGCGTGAGTTGCTGCAGGTTGCTGCGGCGATTGTTGACCCACCACTGCGCCAGCGTGATCTGCCCGAGCGACTGCAGCAGCACGAACGTCTTGCGGATGTTCGGCGTCTGGTGCCGTGCCCGGGCCACCTGCGCCGCGCGCGAGTCGACGCGGGCCTGCTCGATCTGCTTGTCGAGTTCGGCCCACGTCTCGGCCAGCATCGGATTGCGGATGTTGTCGGCGAGCTGCACCTGCGTGGGGATGCCGGCAATCGGCTCGGCCGCGGGCATCGGCGCGGCGCGGCGGCAGGCGTGGCAGGGCAGCGAGGCGATGATCGCCTGCTCGGCTTCGCGTTTGTCTTCGGGCCCGCGCAGATCGTACGTGCCGGGATGGCCGCAGACGTGGGTGACGGCGTAGTCGGTCATCGGTGTTCCTCGCGTGTGTCCGTCCGGACCCTGGCCCGGCCCGGCGAGTGGCTGGAATCCTACTTCATTCTTGCGGCCCGGCCGCGAGACTCTGTCCCGATGCGCAAGCGCGAGCGCCCCCGATGGGCGCTAACATATGAGCCGCGAGCGCGGCGAGCGGGCCCCGTTGGGGTCACGCCTGCAGCCCACCGTTTGAACGCTGACTGGAGCGTTCACGAAACTTCCGACGGTTGATCCGTAGACCCGGGGCCTCGGGGCCCGCACGCGTGCGCTCGCGGCACGTATGTTTGCGCCAACCGAGCCGGCCCGCCC
>JBFWQT010000736.1:0-2804 GCA_050249295.1 Planctomycetota bacterium | reverse complement strand
GTCGGAATGCTGCCGCGCATGAACGACCCCGCCGGGTTTGATCCCACCGTGCCACGCGTGCCGGGCCGCCCGACGTCGCGACGCCGGCCACCGCTGCCGCCGCCGGATGATCGCGCCGACGAGCCGACGATCGCCGGCAGCCGACCGCAGCCCACGCGCGCCGCTGGCAACACGCGCTCCACGCGACGCACGCCGTCTGCGCCGCCCGCCGCGGGCAACCGGCAGGGCCGCTTCGTGCTCGGCGCCGAGCTCGGCCGCGGTGGCATGGGCAGCGTGCGGCTGGCCGAGGATCCGGAGATCGGCCGCGAGCTGGCGATCAAGCTGTTGCACGCCGACGACCCGTACGCGGTCGAGCGCTTCCGCGAGGAGGCGCAGATCACGGGTCAGCTGCAGCATCCCAACATCGTGCCGGTCTACGACCTCTGCACCGACGAGCAGGGCCGGCCGTGGCTGGCGATGAAGCGCATCGAGGGCGAGAGTCTGGCCGACCGCATCTCGGCGTGGAAGCGCCGGCTCGGCGGGCGCCGGTTGCCGGGCGAGCACTTCGCGACGGTGCTGGCAATCTTCGACAAGGTCTGCGACGCGGTGGCCTACGCGCACAGTCGCGGCGTGATCCATCGCGACATCAAGCCGCACAACATCATGGTCGGCACCTACGGCGAGGTGCTGCTGGTCGACTGGGGCCTCGCGCGCCCGCTCGGCGCAGCGGCAGCACCCGCCACCGACGACCGCCGCACCAGCGGCCGCGGCGAGCGGACCAGCACGCGCAACGAAACGCGACCGGTGTTCAGCTCGCGCCGCGACACGGTGTCGGACCACACCGTGGCTGGCGAGATCTTCGGCACTCCGGCGTACATGCCGCCGGAGCAGGCCCACGGCCGCACCGACGAGATCGACGAACGCAGCGACATCTTCGCGCTCGGCGCGGTGCTCTATCATCTGCTGGCGTTCGAGCCGCCGTACGGCGGGCGCAGCGTGGCCGACACGCTGGCGAAGGCGGCGCAGCATCAGCTCGTTCCGCCGCGCCGGCGCGCGCCCGCGCACCGCATTCCGCGCGAGCTGCAGGCGATTGTGCTGCGCGCGATGGCCAACGACCCGGCCGACCGCTACGCCACCGTGCGCGAGCTGCAGGACGATCTGGCCGCGTGGCAGGCGTTCCGTCCGACCACCGCATGGCGTGCCGGGCCGATCGAACGCGCCGCGAAGTTCACGCGCCGGCACCCCACGCTCGTGCTCGGCACGTCGCTGCTGGTGGTCGCCGGTCTGGCGGTCGTGGTGCTGCTCTCGCGACTGGAAGCGAGCGAATCGGCGCGCCGGCTCAGCGACGAGCAACTGGCGGCCGAGGCCTTGCAGCGCCAGCTCGCCGAGTCGCAGGCGGCTGCGGCCACGCATCGTGCCGACACGGCCGAGACCATAGTGGAGGAGCTCGGCTCGCGCATCCGCGACCTGCTCGACGAGCAGTCGCGCGCGCGGATCGTGGAGTTCCACGATCGCTGGAGCACCGCTCGCAAGGCTGGCCTGGGCAACGAGACGTTCGCCGAGACGCTGACCGGGCAGGAGGTGACCGGCTTCCGCCGCGCGTTCGACGCACTGTTCGAGGTGCTGCGCACGCTGGAGGCGACGGCCACGCCCGGGCAGTACATGAGCCGCGCGCTGATCCGCCAGCTGACGGGCGACGTGGATGGCGCGATCGACGACTACACCAGCGTGCTGCGCATTGAGCCGCAGCACATCGAGGCGTTCATCAATCGCGGCGTCGCACGCAGCACGCGCAACGAGTGGGAGGCCGCGATGCGCGACTTCAACGCCGCGCTGGCGATCGACCCGCGCTCGGCCGCGGCACTCTGTGCCCGCGCGTCGGCGTGGCGCGCGCAGCACGACGTCGCGGCCGCGCTGCGCGACTACGACTCGGCGCTGGCAATCGAGCCGCGCAACCCGGAGGCGCTGGTCAATCGGGGCGCCACGCGCGCAGCCAACGGCGACACGGCCGGCGCGATCGCCGACTTCGACGAGGCGATCCGCGTGCACCCCGAGCACGCCTCGGCCTACGCCAACCGCGGCCAGACGCGCCACATGCAGGGCGACAACGACTCGGCGATGCGCGACTTCAACGCGGCGCTGGCGATCAATCCGCGGCTCGCGGTCGCGCTGCGCAACCGCGGTGTGGTGCGTGCCGAAACCGGCGACCTGCCCGGCGCCGAGCGTGATCTCGACGAGTCGTTGCGGATCAAGCCCGGCAACCTCGACGCGCTGTATTGCCGAGGCACGGTGCGGCTCGGTCTGCGCAACCTGCCGGGCGCGCTCGAGGATCTGGATGCTGTGCTCGCGAGCAAGCCGGCGTTCGCCGAGGCGTTGTTCGTGCGCGGCAACGTGCACCGCGAGAGCAACCGCCCGGCGCAGGCCCTGGAGGACTACACGGCCGCGTTGCGAGCCGATCCTCGGCATGTCCGGACGTTGCTCGCGCGCGGCAACCTCTACGCCGATGCCGGCCGCAACGACGATGCGGTGCGCGATATTGATGCCGCGCTGGCGATCGACAGTCGCATGTGGAAGGCCTGGTACAACCGCGCGGCCGCGACGCAGTCCAGCGACCCCGCGGCCACGCTGAACGCGCTGCAGAAGGCGTATGGTCTGTGCCCCGATGCGCAGATGCGCGCACGGATTGTGACGTTGATCCGGCAGTTGGGGGGTGAGGTGCCTGAGTGAACGCGTGGCGAGGTTTTTTGTCGACCGCCTTGCGTTGCACTTCTGTTGACAGGAGCCGCGAGCGCAAGCGAGTCGGGCCGGGGGACCCTTCGATCACG
>JBFWQT010000735.1:0-2822 GCA_050249295.1 Planctomycetota bacterium | reverse complement strand
CGCCGCGCCGCGGGTTGTGCGTGGGTGGCGTCGACGCCGGGTCACGGCCGGGTGTCCGACTTCTCTATTGTGGTCGGCTGGTTTCCGGCGTGGCTTTAGCGTGAGGTCGGTTTTTCCAGTTTGGTCTGGATGTGTTGGTAATTCAAGCCCCCACGCGGGGTTGTGGAAATGGCCCGGGTGGCTCTGGCGACGATGGAATCCGTTACCGGACGCTTGTGGAGGCGGATTCCGCAGCAGGATCTGGTGTGTTGGTAATGCCGTTCCTGCCGGACTGGAGTACTATTGAAACCAGCGTCGGAGTGGCCGACCTGCAGGTGGCCGTTTAGACTGGCCATCGATCGAGTGGTGGCAGGAGTCACGCGAAATGACCACGACTCGGCACGACCTGCCTGCGACCGGGACCTCGTCCAACTTCCAACTGGCCGAGGGTGCCGAGCGAGAGGCGCGGGACGCCCGCCTTGTGGCACTGCTGGATCGATGGATTGCCGTCGCCAGTGCCGAGGAAGACGACGGTGACTACGACATTCTGCGCGCGCTGGATGAGAATCGCCGCACGGCCGGTGACATCCGGATGCACTCGCCCGAGGAGACTGGCGGGGCGGGCGACCGGGCGCAGTCCGAATGAGCCGGGTCGTCGTGCTGGATACCGGGCCGCTGGGTCTGGTGACCCATCCGCGGAATGCAGATGCGAAGCGATGGCTGAAGTCGTTGGTGCTGGCGGGATTTGCGGTGGCGGTGCCGGAGATCGCCGACTACGAGCTGAGGCGCGAGTTGTTCGCGCCGGCGCCGAACGCGGCCTGCGGGCACTGGACGAACTCGAGGCGGACGCCGACTATCTCCCGTTGACGACCCGCACCATGCGGCTGGCGGCCGTGTTGTGGGCTGACATGCGGGCAGCCGGGCAGCCAGCTGCGGCGGATGCGGCGCTGGATGGCGACGTGGTTCTGGCAGCGCAGGTCCGGTTGCTGGCAGCGGAAGGGCATGACGTGGTGGTCGCAACGACCAACACCAGGCATCTGGATCGGCTGGTGGATGCCCGCGACTGGCTGACGATCGTGCCGTAGCGGACGCTGCGTCTCGGCCGGTGCCCGCCGTCGTCGCAACTGGTACCGTGCGCCGCCCGGCCCACTCCTCGATCAGGAACAACCCATGTCGTTCCGCGCATGGCTCGCGCGCACGTGGCGGCAACTCCGCCGCGTCAACCCGTACCGCGCCGGCAACTGCCTGCCGTCGCGCGTGCCGCTGTTCGCGCCGTTCGCGTTCGGCCGGCCGTCGCTGCCGGTGCCGCACTACTTCAACTATCGCGAGCCGATCCGGATCCTCGACGCGTACTTCTGGAAGACCGATCGGCTCACCGGCTGCGCGCGACACAACCGCTACCTCGATGTGCCCGGCATGCCGCACGTGCTGGTCACGCGCGACCCGGCGATCATCCAGGCGGTGCTCACCGCCACCGGCGACAAGCCGGGCCAGTTCGACCGCGACACCACGCCGTCGGCCGGCATCGGGCGCGCCACCGGCCAGGATTCGCTGCTCTACGCCAACGGCCCGCTCTGGCGGCACCAGAAGAAGCTCGCGGCGCCGAGCTTCAGCCGGACCAACCTGTTCCAGCCCGAGAAGTTCCACGAGTTCGAGGCGACGTTCCGCAAGACCGTCGCGGCGCGATTGCAGCTGCTCCGCGAGGTGCAACTGGCCACCGGCGAGACGACGACGCGGATCGAGCTGCTGCCCGAGATCCAGGTCGTGATGCTCGAGATGCTGATCAACAACTTCTTCGGCGGCAACGTCGCGTACGAAGCGCTGCGCGAGCGCTTCGTGCCGTCGCTGCTGTTCCTGATCAACCACATGATCCGCGACACCGTCGGCCGGCACCTGCGCGCGTTGTGGCCGGCACCGGGTCGGCGCGCCCGGCTCGCCTCGGCTCGCAAGGACTTCGAGGAACTGGTCGACATCGCGCTGTCGGGCCGCGCGGAGGGCCGCGGGTTGTGGTCGCAGTTCAAGTCGGAGGCGCCGGACGCTGCGCTGCGCAGCAACATCCGCGTGTTCCTGGCGGGTGCGCTGGAGGCCACGTCGTCGTTCGCCGGCTGGGCGCTGTCGCACCTCTCGCGCGACACGGCTACGCAGGAGGCGATTCACGCCGAGGTGAAGGACGTGGACGTATACGACCCCGGGAACCTGGCGCAGGCCGCGACGCTCAAGCGCACGCTCGAGGAGACGCTGCGACTGACGCCGTCGCTGTACTTCCTGCCGCGCTGGACGACGGTGGACACGTGGGTCGAGACCTCCGACGGCCGCCGGCTGTTCATTCCGCAGAGCACGCACGTGGTGCTCGACGTGTGGCACGCCAACCGCTGCGAAGACTTCTGGGGCGTGGCGGCCACGGGGCAGCCGGCCGAGGCGTTTGCGCCCGACCGCTGGACCACGCTGGAGGCCAGCGGCCGGTCGTCGCGCGAGTTGCTGCACTTCGGGTTCGGCTGGGGGCCGCGCGTGTGCCCCGGCAAGTTCCTCGGCCTGCTCGAAGTCGGCCTCGTGGTCGGCGCGTTCGTCAAGGTGTTCCGCATCGCTGCGGTCAACGCGCAGGCGCAGGCCGAGGCCGGCGTCTCGACGCGGCCGCGCGACGGCGTGCTGGTCGATCTCTCGGTTCGCAACTGATCGCGAGCGCTGCGCGCCTCTCTGGATCGCCCAGCCGTCGCCGTCGCGAAGCTGGTTGCCGGTCGGGCCGCCGAGGCGGAACTCGACGACGACGCGCGGGCCGTGCGCGTGCCCGCCGATACCCAGGATCAGCGAAGTGTCGACGCTGTTGTGCGCCGTCTGTTCGGGGT
>JBFWQT010000734.1:0-2854 GCA_050249295.1 Planctomycetota bacterium | reverse complement strand
AAGCCCCCGGAGTCTGGTTCTGGGATCAGCACATGACTCTGTTGGTGGCGCGGACCTGGTGTCGCCGAGCGCTCGCCTCAGTACCAGACTCCGGGGGCTTACACCCCCGGCTCGCCCGGAGGGCCGCACTGATGGGACGCGGACTTGTGATTCGCTGTACTGGCGTCCCCGGCTCGCCCGGAAACGGTGCGAGTTCTCTGACAGCCGCTCACTTGCAGTCGCGGTTCCGGACCGGCGCAATCCGTCGCGCGCCATCCTTGTTGTTGTCCAGCGTCGCCTGTCGTAATACCGGTCACCGGATTCGCGGCCTTTGCACGCACGATCATGATTCGCATCGGTGGACTGACCATTCACGGGCGCACGCTCTGTGCGCCGTTCTCCGGCATCAGCAACATGCCGTTCCGCGTGCTCGCACGGAAGCACGGCGCGGCGCTGGTGTTCACCGAGATGGTCAAGGCGCGGCCGTGGGTCGACGGCAACACCACGCGCACGCACCACATGATCGCGCACGACGAGGGCGAACGGCCGGTGTTTGCGCAGATCGCCACCGGCGAGGTCGAGGAGGCGCGCCGCATCACGCAGCTGGTGTACGAGGCCGGGTTCGACGGCATCGACCTGAACATGGGCTGCCCGGTCAAGAAGATCAGCAAGAGCAAGTGCGGCGCGTACCTGCTCGGCCATCCGGAGCTGGTCAGCGAGATCGTCAGCGCGATGGAGGCGGTGGCGTCGTCGTTCCGCACGGAGACGCGGCCGTTCCCGGTGACGGTGAAGACGCGCGCCGGGCTGTCGGCCGAGCATGTGAACGCGATGGAGATCGCGCACCGCGTGCAGGACGCCGGCGGCGCGGCGATCACGATCCATGCGCGCACGAAAGACCAGGTGCACAGCGGCGCGACCAAGCGCGACGTGGTGGCCGCGGTCAAGCAGTCGCTGCAGATTCCGGTGTTCTTCAATGGTGGCGTGAACTCGCCGCAGATCGCCGACGAGGTGATGCGCGATACCGGCGCCGATGGCGTGATGATCGGGCGCGCGTCGTTCGGCAATCCGTGGATCTTCGGCCGCGTCGAGGACATGATCACGCACCGCAAGCTGAATCTGGCCGCGCCGACGCTGGCCGAGCTGAAGGACACGATGACGTGGCACTTCGGCGCGGTGCGCAAGCTGTTCGGCGATGCGACGGCGTGCCGGCTGATGCGCAAGTACGGCTGCTGGTACATCACCGGCGTGCACAGCGGCGCGCAGTTCCGGCATGCGGTGTCGCGACTGGAGAGCCCGGATCAGTTCGCCGAGGTGGTCGAGCAGGTGTTCGCTCCGTGGCCGGCCGACGCGCCGGCGCCGCTGGCCGAGTGGTACGACGCCGAGTCGCTGTCGCGCACGCCGGACGAGAGCTGGCTGACGAACCGCGGCGTGCCGGTGGTGGAGTGAGCCGGGCGAGCCAGGTTGCGACGTGTCGCGGCGGTTGTCGGATGTCCGATTGCTACCGGGTGTGGCGTCGGATAGATTCCACTGCTTGGTGTCCTCATCATGTGGTCCCATTCGAGTCGTTCGTCCATGCATTCGATCAATGCCCGCCCCCCGGCCGCACTGTCGATCGTCACGCTTCGCATTGCCCTTCTGGTCACGCTGGCGGCGGGCCTGCACGGCCTGGCCTGCACCCCGGCGAGCAGCGGGAACAACGCGAACAACAACGCGAACAACAACAGCCCCATCACCGGCACCGTCTTCTTCCAGGTTGCCGCGTCGGCCACCTCTGACGAAGCCTCCGGCAACTTCGCGATCACCATCGAGCTCGACTGCAGCGGTCCGATCACGTCCGACCTGACCGTCGAGGTCTTCGACACCGCCACCGGCACCGCGTCCAGCGGCGTCGACTATGTCGCGTTCTCGACCACCGTCGTGACGTTCCTCGCCAGCTCGGTGGACGGCGCGACGCAGACCGTCAACGTCAACGTGATGAGCGATGGCGACGTGGAGCCGGACGAGACCGTCGTGCTCGGCCTGCAGAACGTGACCAACGGCACGATCGGCGCGACGTCGACGCACACGATGACGATCACCAACGACGACCTGGCGCCCGCACAGGTGCTCTACGTGGCCGACCAGGACGTGGCGGGCGAGTTCGAACTGTTCCTCACCACCGTTGCGTCCGACGGCACGATCGGCACGCCGGTGCAGCTCAATGGCGCGCTGGTGGCGGGCGGCGACGTGCGCTCGCAGAACATTTCGTTCGGCTTCTCGCCGGACGGCAAGTTTGTGTTCTACATCGCCGACCAGAACGAAGATGACGTCGACGAGTTGTTCCTGGTCGACATCTCCGGCGTCCCCGGCGCGCCCGTGCGCGTCTCGGCCGACCTGACGGGCACCGGCAAGGATGTCGGTCGCGCGTTCTTCTCGCCGGACAGCACGCACCTCATCTACCTGGCCGACCAGGACACCGACGACACGTTCGAGCTCTACAAGGTGAGTCTGGCCAGCCCGGCGGCGGGCACGCGGATCAGTCGCGCGCTTTCGGCCGGCGAGCAGATTCCGGCCAACGGCCTGCGCTTCTCGGGTAACGGGCTGAAGGCCACCTACATGGTGACCAACGGCGGCGGCCAGTTCCGCGAGGTGCGCGTCCACACGCTGGCCGACGGTACCGACGTGCAGGCCAACGACGCGCTCGTGGGTGCCAACATCAACTCCAACGGCGGCTTCTTCAATGCAGCCGGCACGAAGCTGATCTGGTGGGGTGAGGGCGAACAGGCCGGCGTGCAGGAGCTGTTCATCGTCGACATTGTCGGCGTGCCGTCGCAGGCGCGCGTGCATCCGTCGGTGGTGGCGGCCGGCGGGAACATCGTGTTCGCGCTGCTGTCGC
>JBFWQT010000733.1:0-2869 GCA_050249295.1 Planctomycetota bacterium | reverse complement strand
GGTTTCGGAGTCGGGGACGACCTTCGTGCAGACGATGATCTTCATTCGCTGGCGCGGGTTGGATGGGACGACAGGTGGCCCCGCAAGGCCCGGAATCCGGCCGTGGCGGCGTGGTCGCGGATTATCACGGCCCTGTGAGCCGGTCAACACGCCGTGTGCAGCCGCGTGGATCAGCGGCCTCGCGCGCGGTCAGTCGTCACTTCCCGTTGAGCGACCAGTCGTACTCGATCCACGAGACGATCACCGAGTCGGCCCCCTCGCTGCGGATGGCAAGGCGCACGCTCTCGGGCAGGTACGGCAGCACCCACTGCACCGTCGTCTGCAGGTTGCCGCCGAAGTCGTCGGCGTACCACTCGAACACCTTCGACAGGCGCAGCTCGCTGCCGGCACGCGTGCGCACGAACGCGGCGCCGCGCGTCTCGTCGGCGACAAACCGGCGCATCGCCTCGGTGAGCTGCGAGTCGAGCCGCGGCCCGACGTACGCGCCGGCCTGCAACGCCGGGCACCCGCGCGCGGCACAGACCAGCGCGGCATGAACGCGCGGATCGTTGAAGGCCGGGCGGATCTGTTCGTTCTCGATCTGGTCGAGCGAGTACGGCTTGCCGTTGATCGTCCATGCGACGCGCTTCCAGGCGTCGGGCACGTCGCGCAGGCTGGACAGCTTCGGCCAGTCGGTGTGGTGGATCACCAGCTCGATCGTGAATGCGTTGTACGCGTTGATCCAGAATGCGAGCCGGTCCGAACGGCCCAGCGCGGCGGGGTCGGTCGTGGCGAGCACCTTGAGATACGCCGCGAGCAGGTCGCCGGCCGCGGCGATCGCCGCGTAGTTCACGCGGCCGTCGGCATCCACGTACGTGCGCAACAGCCGGTCGAACGGCGCATGACGTCCGGCGTCCTCGGCCGGTCGCTCGGGCTCGCGACCGGCCCGGCGGATGAACTCGGCCGCCTCGTTCGCGATGCGGTCGTCGAGTTCGGCCAGCGGGCGCGCGGCGTCGGCGGGCATGCGCGCACGAACCAGCAGGGCCGCGCGAGCGTCGGCAAAGTAGTACTCGGCAGCCAGGCCGGTGGCGGTGTCGATCGCGGCATCAATCGCGCCCTGCAGCGCCGCCTTCAGCCCGGTCTGCAGTTCCTTGATCTTCTGCTGCACCATGTCGCTGACCAGCAGGCGCTGCGGTACACGGCCAGCCTTCGACAACGCCGCCCCGAAGTCGGGCTCCGGCACGGCCACCTCCAGGCGGATCTTCGCGATCCAGGCGATCGCCTCCTGCTCGGCCGTCGTCACGCAATCGTCGATGCGCGCGCGCGCGGCCGCGACAGCATCCGGCGCGTACTCGCGGTAGTCGGCGTTGTCGGCCAGCTGCTGGAACAGCGCGATCGCGGCCGCGTAGTCGGCCATCGCGACCAGGTCCTCGGCGTGCTTCATGTCGCGCTCGGCCTCCGACTGGTAGAGCCGGGCAGCGGCGCCACTGTCCTCGGCCGCGGCCTTTTCGACCATCGCGAGCACGAGCTCCAGGCCGGGGCCGGCAGCCGGGCGCAGGGCCTCGCGAGCCGCGGCAATGGCCTCGCGTGCGGCCGGGTAGTTGCCGGTCTGCATCCACTTCGGCAGACGCACCTGCGCGAGATCCTCGAGGTACGCCAGCTCGCGCGCGTCGAGTTGCGCCTGCGCGTCGGCCAGTTTTTCGGCCACGGTATCGGCGCTGCGCAACGCCGGTGCGAAGCCATCGAGCGTCGCCTGCAGTGCGCGGGTCTGCGGCGGATCGGCGGCCAGCGTGGTGTCGAGCGCCGTCGCGAGATCCTGCAGCGCGGCATCCACGGCCGCGGTCATGTGCGTGTCGACAATCTCGCTGCGGTACTCGTCGGGCCGCATCTCCTCGAGCGCTTGGGTGCCGTCGGCCTGCACGCGCGGCACCAGCACGCGCAACGGCAGATCGCTCCACGCCTCGGTGTGCAGCGCCGAGTCGAGCAGCTCCACCGCGGCGCCGAACGACCCGGCCGCCACGGCCATCACAGCGGCGTCGAGCTGCGCATTGGCGGCCATCGCACGCTCGACCCGATCGAACTCGCGCTGCGACGCGGCGGTCGTCAGCACGCCGGCGGCGTCGTCGAGCATGCGGCGCGCACTGTCGTAGTCGCGCGCGATCAGCAGCGGATCGAAGCGGCGCGTCCACTCGACCATCCAGCGCTCGCGGGCCGACGCGTACTCGCCGCGCAGGTTCATCAGCTGCGTCTGCGCAACGTCGGTGTTGGCCAGCGCGGCGGGCCACTCGGCGAGAATCGCTTCGACCGCCACGAACAGCGGCGGCTCGCCCTCGGCCGGCTCGGGCAGTTCCAGGATGCGCGCGTGCAGCGCGTCGTACGCCTGCTGCGCGGCGGTCTCGGCGGTGTCGTGCGCGGCCTGCCGTTGCGTGGCGGCCATCTCGGCGATGTCGGGCACGTCGTTGCCGAACTCGGCGATCAGCGCATCGAAGGCGGCGGCCGCCGCCGCAAAGTCGCCGGCAGCGACGAGGGCCTCGGCCGCGGAGAGGGCGGCGTCGGCGCGCTCGCGCAGGTCGGCCGGCGCCTGGTTGGCGGTGCTGGTGTTGTTGCCGGGCGTGACGTCAGTGTTGTTGCCCGGCGTCGTGTCGTGGTTCGTGTTGCCCGTGTTGGTGTTGTTGACCGGCGGGTTGGTGTCGTTGTTCACGACCGTAGCGCCGCCACCGCAACCGCCGGTCACTGCGGGCAGCAGGACGAGCAGGGCGGCAAACGCGACGCCGGTGCAACGGCTCGCCAGTGCGGAGGTGACGTTCATCTCGGTGGCGGGTTCTTGATCGGTTGATCGGGACGCCATGGCGCGAGGATACCACGCGCGGCGCGAGCGAGCCGCGTTCCT
>JBFWQT010000732.1:0-2870 GCA_050249295.1 Planctomycetota bacterium | reverse complement strand
GCAACGGCCACAACACCTACCGTGGCCTCGTGAAGATCATGAAGGGTGCGGAGAACGCGCGGAACTACACGCAGTGCGACAGCATGTTGGTCGGCGACCGCTGCGGCGCGCACACGTTCCCGTACATCGACGTGCGCAACCCGAGCGCGCACACCGAGCATGAGGCCACGACGAGCAAGATCGGCGAGGACCAGATCTTCTACTGCCAGCAGCGCGGCATCAGCACCGAGGACGCCGTCGCGCTGATCGTGAACGGCTTCTGCAAGGAAGTGATGGCCGAGTTGCCGATGGAGTTTGCCGTGGAGGCGCAGAAGCTGCTCGGCGTGAGTCTCGAAGGCAGCGTGGGGTAACGAACCATGCGGATCCACGGGTACAGCAATGACCAGGCGTGCCGGGGGTGTGAACCCCCGGTGGGGTGGGGCACCACCGTCGCGACCCTGCCTGCCGTGGCCGCACGCGCCGCATTCTCCCCTCCGGGGGTACACACCCCCGGCTCGCCAGAGCACAACCGGAGCCGCTGATGCAGGCGCAACCGCAACACACCCACGCCGCCGCAAGCAACAGCCACCTGCTGCCCGAGTGCTGCCGGCATGACCGCCACGAGACGGTTGGCGGCGAGACGCTGCATCGCGAGAGCATCGGCTGGAAGGAGAACCTCGTGGCCGGCTGCCTTGGCTTCTCGCTGGCCGCGTGGGCGAAGAAGACCGGCCTCGGCAACTCGCTCGGCGCGACCGCGTTCCGCCTGGCCGACGGCCTGGTGCGCACGCCGGACGGCGCGTGGATCGCCGGCGGCCGGCTCGACGAGGCGCGCGCGGCGGGTGGCGACACCTTCCCCGGTGCGCCGGACCTCGCGGTGCTGGTGATGAGCGAGCGCGACAGCTGGGCCGACGTGGCTGCGCGCATTCACGACCTGCTGGCGCACGGCACGCGCGAGGTGTGGGCGATCGACGCGCCCGGCCGCGTGATGCATCGCTACGCCGCCGGCCGCCCGGCCGCCACGCTGGCCGAATCCGACACGCTCGACGGCGGCGCGCTGCTGCCCGGTTTCACGCTGCCGGTCACGACCCTGTTCCCGAAATGACCACGACCACCACCATCTCCGGCCTGCATCTGCGCCTGCCCGCGCCCGACGTGCGCGCGGCCGTTGCGTGGTACGTGCAGCACCTCGGCTTCGAGCGCAACGACAGGGGCGATGCGACGTACGCCGAGGTCGTTGCCGGGCCGGTGCGCATTGCGTTCTACCGTGACGACCACGCTGGCGAGCCCGGCCACGAGCCGATCCGCGCGCAGTTCGTGTTGCAGGTGAGCGACGCGACCGCGCTGCACGCACGCCTGCGTGACGACGCGCGCGCAAAGGTCCTCTGGGGCCCCGAGGTCTACCCCTACGGCTGCCGCGAGTTCAGCGTTCAGGATCCCGCCGGCCACCACATCATCTTCAGCGAGCCGCTGGACGGCGCAGGAGGCGCGCAATGACTCCGCAGCCGGCACCGACCAATCATCACCCTGCATCCGTTCGCGCAGAAGACCTGGTGGAGGGCATGGAACTGACTGTCGAGCAGTTCCTCGACCTGCCCGACACAGACGACCGCCACGAACTGGTCAACGGACGCCTCACGATCATGCCGCCACCCGAATTCCCGCACGCGCAGGTGCAGTTCAACATCGGCGGCGCGCTGCACTACTGGATCCGCACGATCGGTCGCGGTCGTGGCCTGGGCGAGGTGGCGTGTCACCTGGCCGAGGGTCTGGTGCGCGCCCCCGACCTCTGCTGGGTCGAACACCTGCCCGAGGGTGGTTCGCCGCGCAAACTGGAGGGTGCGCCGGACCTTGTGATCGAGATCCGCAGCCCACGCGACTCCTGGAAGGCGATGACCGACAAGGCCGCGGAATACCTCACGCACGGCGGTCGCCTCGTCTGGCTGATCGACCCGGAACGCCGGCTGGTCGAGGTGCATCGCAACGACGCGAGTCCGCTCACGCTCACCGAATCGGACGCGCTGCAGGGCGGCGACGTGCTGCCCGGCTTCTCGATTGGCGTCGCCGAAATCTTCATCTGATCGCCGACCACCGAAGAAGGACACCATGCTCACCATCACCAACCTGCACGCCACCGTCGGCGAGGGCGACGACGCCAGGGAAATCCTCAAGGGCGTGAACCTCACCGTGAGGCCCGGCGAGGTGCACGCCATCATGGGCCCCAACGGCTCCGGCAAGAGCACGCTCGCGCGCGTGCTCTCGGGTGCGCCCGGCTACGCCGCCACCGACGGCAGCATCACGTGGCACAACGACAACCTGCTCGAACTGGAGCCCGAGGAGCGCGCCTGGAAGGGCGTGTTCATGGCCTTCCAGTACCCGGTGGAAATCCCCGGCGTGAACAACACCTACTTCCTGCGCCAGGCGCTCAACAGCAAGCGCAAGGCCAACGGTCAGCCCGAGCTCGACGGCGCGGCCTTCCTCAAGCTCGCGCGCGAGAAGGCAAAGCTGATCGACTTCGACGAGGCCTACCTGCAGCGCGCCGTCAACGAGGGCTTCTCGGGCGGCGAGAAGAAGCGCAACGAGATCTTCCAGATGGCGATCCTCGATCCGTCGCTGGCGATCCTCGACGAGACCGACAGCGGGCTCGACATCGACGCGCTGAAGATCGTCGCGCGCGGCGTGAACAGCATGCGCAACGCGGAGCGCGCGATCGTCGTCATCACGCACTACCAGCGGCTGCTCGACTACATCAATCCCGACGTGGTGCACGTGCTGGCAGAGGGCCGCATCGTGAAGACCGGCGGGCCGGAGCTGGCGCACGAACTCGAGAAGCGCGGCTACGACTGGCTCAAGACCGGCGCCACGAACTGAGAGACGACATCGCGATGCCACAA
>JBFWQT010000731.1:0-2870 GCA_050249295.1 Planctomycetota bacterium | reverse complement strand
ACTGAGCCTCTGCTCGGCAATGAGCAGGCTGGAAGCCTGCACCACAACACCTGCAGGCTGGAAGCCTGCACCACAGCAGATGCAGGCTGGAAGCCTGCACCACAGCAACCTGCAGGCTGGAAGCCTGCACACAGCAAAGCGGATCCATGCAGAGGGACCGACGCCGTCGTTCCTGCCGCAAGGGATGTGATGTGACGTGCAAGGACGAGGTGAATCGCGATGCGCAACCGCAGACAAAAAGGTCGTACGGACGTGAGCGAGTCGCGAACGCGCGCCTACTTGAGCTTCGGCTTCCGCTTCTTCTCTTTCTTTTCCTTCTTCGGCTTCTCGGCCGGGGCTTCTTCCGCCGCCTTCTTCATGTCCTGCTCGTAGTAGGGGTCGTTCGCCGGGTCGTACGTGTCGGCGCACGCGCGACTGCACACCGCAATCCGCCCGTTCGAACCTTCGAGGATCAACGCGGCACCGCCGCCGAGGCGGAAGATGTCCTTGCCACAAACCGAGCAGCCCTTGCGCCGCGTGGCGCCGAGTACAAACGTTGCCATGTCGTGGAGTGGGTTCGTTGCGCGCATCCGCGTCGTCGTCATCACATCGCGGCGCATTCTAGGTTGCGCCGCGGGCCGTGCCGAGTGCGTTCCGCAAAACCACCGCCACGCGCTCGCGGCACGACGTTGCAAGCCTGACGTGCAGGCGACGCCGCAGCGAGGATCCACGGCGGGCAGGCGGGCGAGCGAGCGAGTTCGAATCTCCACGGCCCTCACCCTCGCTCCGCGGCTTCGCCGCGGCGCGTCGGGCTTGCTGCGCGCACAATTGCCGGCACGCATCTCAGCGCGTCGCGCTCTTCGTTTCGCCCGCCACCACTCGCTCGTAGCAACCCACCAGATGCTCCAGACTCTGGCGGCCGGCCTCCATCGGCGTGTCCTGGTACGGATACAACTCGACCGTCACATAGCCGGCGTAGCCGATTGAGTCGAGCGCGCCGAGGACCTGCACGAAGTCGATGTCGCCGAGGCCGCAGATCAGGTGCTCGTGCACGCGATTCTTGATGTCCTCGACATGCACGTGGCGGATCCAGGACCCACACTCGCGGATCACCGTGGCCGGGTCGTCGCCGGCGCAGACGAGGTGGCCGACGTCGCAGTTCATGCCGACGTGGGACGCCTCGGCCGGCTCGAGCGTGGAGACAAACTCGAGGAACTCGGTGTAGCGCTCGATCAGGCAGTCCGGCTCGGGCTCGATCAACACCTTCACGCCGAGCTCGGCGGCCATCGGAATCAGGCGGCGCAGGCCGTCACGGAAGGTGGCGTAGGCGGTGCGGCGGTCATCCCACGGGTCGCGGTTGCGACGGCCGCCGGGCATGACGGTAACCGTCGGGGCGCCGAGGCGCGCAGCGAGGCGGATGCAGTCGCGCGTGTACTCGCGGCGCGCCCGGCGGTCGTCCGGCTGCGAACTGATCCACGACGGGTAGCCGAACCCGCCGACGGCGAACATCGTGAACGTGTTGAGGTTGGTGACGGTCAGGCCGCGGCGGTCGATCGCCGCGCGCAGGCCGGACAGGCGGGCCTCGTCGGTCCAGTCGTCGGGCCAGAGGTGCGGGAAGTCGGCGAGCAGTTCGACGCCGGTGAAGCCGATGTCGGCCACCATGTCCATCACCCGCAGCAGCGGGTAGCGACGGAACGCATTGCTCGAGTAGCCGAACTTCACGGAGAACTCCTGCCGGCGCCCTCGGCCCCACGCAGCTTGCTGGCCCATCAATAGTATGGAGGGTGAGTCGAACGCAAGGGCAACGGTCGGCCACACCCGGCCAGACCGTACAGACCGTACAGGCCGTACAGGCCCGGCCAACCCGCACAGAGCGGCGCCCGGCATTCGGAGGTCGAACGCCGGGCGCTGCGTGTGGCCGGATGGCAGTCGTGTCGGGTCGCGTCGCGCTACTCGCCGCGCAGGCGGACCGGCTCGTTTTCCTTCTCGAGGTACCAGAACTGCCGCGCGAAGGTGACCTTGTCGTCGGCCACGCTGAACTCGTCGCCGGGCCGCGTGAAGCGCAGCATCAGCACCCAGTTCTCCTCACGCAGCTGGGGCGAGAACTCGAGGCGCTCGACCTCGCCCTGGCCGTTGCTCGGGATGGTGTTGTACTTGACCGCATTCATGCCGTCGCGGCGGATCGGACCCTTGATGCCGCTGATGTAGACGTTCATGAAGTCCCACTGCGTGTCGAGGTTGCCGAAGATCGCGACGCCCTCGGCCACGGCGGGCCGGATCTCGCGCTGCACGCTGAAGATCAGCTCGCGGGCGCGACTCTCGTCGACCACCTTGCCGATGTACACGACGTTGGGCTGGCGCCACGAGTCGTCGCGCTGCACCACGTAGCGCTTGTACTGGCCGCGCTGCTCCTCGCGGAGGATGCGGGCGGCGTGGCGGTTGTTGCTGACCACGAGCGTGTCAAACTGCGCGCGATCCGGGTTGAGCTGATCGTTGGGATCCATGCGGATCAGCTTGCGGACGTGCTGGCGGTCGACCAGGATCCGGAACGCGTCGTCGCCTTCCAGGTTGCCCGCGTCCTCGTTGCGCACGATGATCTCGGCCGCGCGCAGCGTCGGGCGGTCATCGACCTTGAACAGCCCGGCCATCTCGTCGGTGTTCTTCGCGGTGGCCTGCTCGCGATCCCAGTAGGTGTCGACCGACGGCGGCGTGCGGCGAGCCGCGCCCGCGGCACGGGCCTCGTCCGAGAACCGGCGCACGTCAAACCCGGCCACACCCTCTTCCTGCTTGTTGGCGTCGGCCTCGTCCTCGCTGATGCGCAGGTAGTCGTACTCGTAGATGTAGCGCGGCAGCATCTCGTACTTCCTGGCCCAGATCACGTTGCCGCCCGA
>JBFWQT010000730.1:0-2872 GCA_050249295.1 Planctomycetota bacterium | reverse complement strand
GAGCAGAACGACCGGCAGCCACACCGCGTGGTCGAGCCAGCGCCACCCGCGGGTGCGGCGTGCAGCAGCAGGGGCATCGAGGCCGGGGCCAGCAAGTATCGCGTTGCCCGCGGCGGCTAGCGCGTCCGGCGCGAAGCCTTCGTCGGGCTCAACCAGTGTGGTGGGTTGCCCCACCACGAGCAGCCACGGCAAGCGGGTCCGCACGCGGCGATACACCGCCTCGTACGCCGGCAGAACGGTGGCCGCGGCGTACACGATCCACGCCGCCGCAATCCACACAGCCGAGTAGGCCATGGTCAGGCGCGCGCCGAGGCCGACCGGCAGCGGCGCGGAGAATGCGATGAAGACGACTGCCACTGCCGCGATGATTGGCAACGCGATGCGCGGTGCGACCACCGCCGCCAGGCTGGCAGACTGCCGGAAGCCGACCGCTCCGAGGATGTGCCGGGTCGCGCGGAGGCCCCACACGCGCGGCGCTTCCAGCAACGCCAGCGGCCAGATGCCGGCCCTGCACAAGATGATGAACGCGAACGGCAGGAGCGGAAGCAGGTACGGAATCAACGATGCCAGCGTGGCAAGCAGCAGCACACCACCTGCGAGCGCCATCGTGAGCAACGCTCTTGCCGACGGCACGTGGTGCGCGAAGACCTCGCGGATCGGCAACGGCCTGCCGTCCGACGCACCTGGCCCCCATCGGCGAGCCGCCACCAGCACCGGCCACAGCGCCGTCATGCATGCGATGACCGCCACCGTCGGCGTCCAGACCACTGCGCCGATCACGTTCAGGGTGAGGATCGCGTCGTTGAGGTCGGCCGGCCCGGCGACCAGCGTGGTGTTGGCGTTGACCAGCGCCATCACCGCCACAGTGTGGACGACGATGGCCACCACGATCAGCAGCGCGATTCGCGGGGCGATGGCGAGGGCGATGCGCAGGAGATCGCCGGGTGTGGCGCGCCGCGAGCGGGCTGCGTTCAGCGCACGCTTCAGGCCGGCAATGTCGAGGTGGCTGCGGCGTTCCATGCGTGTCCCGGGCGAGTCACCAGCGCAGTTCGTAGAGCGGGCACTCGGCGTCGTCCCTGATCATCGTCATGCCGGCACGGATGCACACCGACTCGGGCAGCTCGGGCAACGGGCTGGAGTAGTGCGGGCCAAGGCGGTGGCCGGTGACGAGCACGGACGTCGCGTCCGGTCGCGCGCGGATCGCGTCGAGCACACTCGCAAACAACTCGTGACAGAGGCCGCGACCACGGAACGCCGGCGCGATCACCATGCAGGTGATCGTCCACACATCGGTGGCGAGTGCGGGTGCCTCCGGGCCGGACTTCCCGAACACGGCGAACGACCGGCGCGGACCGGACTGGCACCAGCCGGCGACCACGTCATCGACGTACAGCAACGCGCCGTCGACCACCCGATCGTCGAACATGCGCGCGCGGCACTCCGCACCAGCGCCGGCAAGTGAGACGTCGCAACCGTGGTACGCCGTGCACCGGCAGGCGGACGGCTCGTCGCCGGACGCCCGCATCAACGCGTCGAAGTCGGCGCGATGCGCGGGGTCGAGTGGAACAACAATCCGGATTGACATGACGGGAGCTGCTCGGGCAGCCGGCAGTCGCTACGCGAGGCCGCCGGGCGGCGGGGCCGGGGGCACGCCCTTGACGATCGCGCGACGGCGCAACTTTGTGTGGCCGGGCAAGGCGGCAGGCGGCGGCAAGGCGGCAGGCGGCGAGGTGCCGGGCGGTGACGCGGGGCCGGACGCGGCGGCGGCAGCAGCGGCAGCTCGGGCGGCGGACGAAGCGCGCGCGGAGGGGGTTGCTGCAACCGGGCGCGGCGGAGTCGGCGGCATCGGCGGAGGCGTGTCATCCAGCGGCACGGCTTCGATGATCTCGCCGACCTGCGTGTCACCCCAGATCGAGTTCGAGTTGTCGGTATGGCGCGTCACCTGAGCGGCTGGCGCGGCTGGCACGGCTGGCTCGGCGGCGCGCGACTGCTGGCGCATGGTGGGCGGATGCTGCACCCGCGGGCGGGCCGATGCAGCGGGCGCAGGCGCCGATGCCGACGCGACGCGCGCTGACGCCGCAGGCAGCGCAACCGGAATCGCGTCGGCCGGCAACTCGCTGGCCGGGATCTCGTCGGCCGACGTCAGCTCATCTGCAACCGGTACCGGTATTGGCACCGCGTCGATCGGCTCGGCATGCGCCACCGCAGGAGCCGGGCGCAGGGTCTGCGGCGGCATCACCTGGTTGCGGTGCGAGATGCGCGTTGCGCCGGGGCGGGCCATCGGCCGCGGCACACGCTGGCTGTCGCTCGCGCCGTCGTCCACCGGAAGCGCATCGCCGAACACCGTGTTCGGGTCGGGGCCGAGCAGCTCGCCGGGCAACGGCTGGTCGGCAGTCTCCAGTGCCGACACCGAGTGCTCGTCGGACGACATCACTCGCCCATCCGGCGTGACGACCGCGCGCTGCCGGCCGGAGATGCTCGCGCCAGTGGCGGGCTTGCGCGCCTGGTTGGCCGAGGCTGCGCGAGTGACCGCTGCAGCGGCCGCCGCGGCTCGCGCCGACGATGCGGACACCGGCCCGGCCGCGCTGGCCGCACTGGCCGCGCTGATCGGTCTCGCCGCGCTGGCGGGTGTCTCTGCACTGGCCGGCGTCGCCGTGGTCTTCGACGCAGCCGCCGTGATCGACGAGATCGGCGGCTCGCCTTCGCGCAGCTGATCGGGCGCCACCTCGCCGAGCATGTGCAACAGCTTGATCTGCGTCAGCTCGCGCACCACCGTCGCGGCCGAGCCGGGCCGCGAGTGCAGATCCTCGTCGGTGAGCATCAACAGCAGCCGGCGCAACGGCTGCGACACATCCAGCTGCGCAATCTGGCG
>JBFWQT010000729.1:0-2900 GCA_050249295.1 Planctomycetota bacterium | reverse complement strand
GCGGTCGTTGGACAGGACAATGCGCCGGGGCCGCGGCAGCCTCGTGGCGACAACACGCCCGCTCCCGGGCCGCGGCAACCCCGCCAGCCGCGGGAGCCCCGGCCACCGGCGGCGAAGTTGCTGCCCACAGACTGGCGCGACGCGCTCACGGCGCGCTGCATCGGCCCCGCCAACATGAGCGGCCGTATCACCGACATCAGCGTCGACCCGACCAACCCCAACCGCTATTGGGTGGCGACGGCCGGCGGCGGGCTGCTCTACACCACCACCAACGGCATCCACTTCGATCACCAGTTCGACCACGAAGCGACCGTCTCGATCGGCGCCGTGTGCTGTGCGCCGAGCAAGCCCGACACGGTGTGGGTCGGCACCGGCGAAGCCAACCCGCGCAACTCCGTCTCGTGGGGCAATGGCGTCTACAAGAGCGAGGACGCTGGCAAGACCTGGGTGCACAAGGGCCTGCCCGGCTCCTTCCAGACCGGCGCGATCGTGGTGCATCCGACGAATCCGGACATCGTGTTCGTCGGCGCGCTGGGCCGGCTGTGGGGCGAGAACGAGGAGCGCGGCCTGTACCGCACGAAGGACGGCGGCACCACGTGGGAGCGCGTGCTCTACGTTGACGCCAGGACCGGCGTGATCGACGTGCGCATGCAGCCCGGCAACCCCGACGTGATGCTCGTCGCCACCTGGGAGCGCCAGCGCGACGGCTTCGACACCAATGACCCGGCGAAACGCTGGGGCCCCGGAAGCGGCCTGTGGCGCAGCATCGACGGTGGCGACCACTTCACGAAGGTGACGGCCGGGCTGCCGCCGGGCGAGCTGGGCCGCATCGGGCTCGACTTCTGCGAGAAGCAGCCGGAGATCGTGTTCGCGGTGGTCGACACGACAATCCTCGGTGAGTACCCGGCCGATTCGCCGTACGTGGGCATCACCGGGCAGGATGCCGAGGTCGGCGCGAAGATCACGTCGGTGGTGGAGGGCAAGGCCGCGGCGAAGGCCGGGATCAAGGCCAACGACATTGTCATCTCGATGGACGGCGTGATCGTCCACTCGTACGCGCAGTTCGTCACGCACATCCGCTCGCACCGTGCCGGCGACACGATCAAGCTCGGCATCTCGCGCGACCGCGAGTCGCTCGACGTCGAACTTGTCCTGGAGGCCCGCCCGGCGCCCGGCGAGGGCCAGACGCGGCGCGACGACAGCCCCTTTGCCGGCGACCTCGGCGGCCAGCTCGAGAACCTGCAGGACCAGCAGGGCCCCGACGGCGCGACATTCGGCGGTACCTACAAGTCAACCGACGCCGGCCTGACCTGGACTCGCGTCAATTCGCTCAATCCGCGCCCGATGTATTTCAGCGAAATCCGCGTCGCGCCGGATGATCCTGAGATGATCTGGGTGCTCGGCGTCGCGCTGTACCGCTCGGAAGACGGCGGCAAGACGTTCAAGGAAGCAAAGACACAGGGCGTGCACGTCGACCATCACGCGATGTGGATCAACCCGGCCGACCACGACCACGTGCGTCTCGGCAACGACGGCGGCTTCTACGAGACGCACGACCGCGGCGAGCACTGGCAACACCACAACATCAGCTCGATCGGCCAGTTCTATCACGCCGAGTGCGGGCCCGGCCGCGACTACATGGTGGTTGGCGGGCTGCAGGACAACGGCAGCTGGGCCGGCCCGAGCGTGGTGCGCAGCGGCAACGGCCCGACCAACCAGGACTGGTTCCGCGTCGGCGGCGGCGACGGCTTCCGCTGCCTGATCGATCCGGACGACGCGAACCAGATCTACTTTGAAAGCCAGAACGGCGGCCTCGGCCGGCGACACCTGGAGAGCGGCCAGCGCGGCGGCATCCGCCCCGGGCCGCCGGGCGCGCGCTACCGCTTCAACTGGAACACGCCGTTCCTGCTCAGCAACCACAACTCGCGCATCTTCTACGCGGCCGGCAACCACGTGTTCCGCTCGCTGATGCGCGGCCAGAATCTCGAACGCATCTCGCCGGAGATCACGCGGACCGACAAGGGCAGTGCGACCGCGCTGGCCGAGTCGCCGCTGGACGCGGGCGTGCTGTTTGTGGGCACCGACGACGGCGCGCTGTGGCGCTCGAAAGACGGCGGCCACGCGTGGCAGGACGTGTTCACGATCGACAAGACCGACCCGGTGGAGGAGAGCAAGGACGAGCCGGGCGAGCTCGACCCCGAACAGGTGCAGCGGATGCGCCAGGGTCTGATGCGCTACGACGAGAACAAGGACGGCCAGCTCTCCACCGACGAGCTGCCCGAGCGCTTCCGCGCCGCCGTCCCGGCCAGCGACGCCAACAAGACCGGCAGCCTCGAAGACACCGAGATCACGCACTTCGTCGAGGCGCTGATCCGCTCGCGCAGTGCGGCCGACGGTCGGCGCGGCGGTCTTGCGCCGTCGGAGCCCACGCCCGGCGGCAAGCCGCTCAACGAGCTGCTGCCGGACGCCGAGGCAGGCCGGCGCTACGTGTCGTGGATCGAGACCTCGCGTGCGCGCGTCGGCCGCGTGTACCTCGTGCTCGACGGCCACCGCTCGGATGACGACCGCGCGCTGCTGTTCGTCAGCGAGGACCACGGCAGCACGTGGCGCAGCCTGGTGGGCGACCTGCCGGCCAGCGCGGGCACTACGCGGGTGCTGCGCGAGGACACGAAGAACCACGACCTGCTGTTCCTCGGCACCGAACTCGGCGCCTGGTTCAGCATTGACCGCGGCATTCACTGGCACCGTCTGGCCAGCAACCTGCCGACCGTGGCGGTGCACTACTTCGCAATCCAGGACACCGCCGAGGAACTGCTGATCACCACCCACGGCCGCAGTCTGTGGATCATGGACCTTTCGCTGATCCGGCAGTTCAACCCGGAGACGCTGGCCGCGGCCTC
>JBFWQT010000728.1:0-2928 GCA_050249295.1 Planctomycetota bacterium | reverse complement strand
CCGGGATGTGGGCGGGAGCCTGCACTCGGTCGGGGTCCACAGCATAGCCGGCGGCAGACGCCGCGACGAGGCCGCGTCAGCGCCGGCGCGCATCGAGGTCGGCGACGAGTTCGTCCTCGCTCCCGTAGCCGTCGCGGTTCACATCGACGCGATCGAAGAACGACGCATCACGATCGGGCGGGTACTCGGCGCGCGAGACCAGCGCGTCATTGTCGCGGTCGAGGCTCGCGATGCGTTCGGCGGCCGTCCGGTGCCGGCGGGCCGCGATGTCGGGCGGCACGGGCGGCCGCAGATGCCGCACGAAAAACTCGCGCACCTCGTCGATCACAGCGGGTTGCATGAATCGCGCATGGCCCGCGCCCGGCACCTTGTGCAACGTGCTGTGCACGCCGGCCGCGCGAAGCGCCTCGTGCAGCCGCACGCTCTGGTCGACCGGCACCACGCGATCGGCATCGCCATGCTGGATCAGGAACGGCGGGTCGTTGCGATCCACGTAGGTGATCGGACTGGCGGCGCGGCAGCGGTAGGTCAGCTCATCGCCCTGCGCGTTGCCGAGCAGTTCCTTGACCTTCGCCACGTCGCTCATCGCCGCGAGGTCGGCCGGGCCGTACCAGTCGCACACGGCCTGCACGCTGCTGGAGAACGCCGCGTTGGGCCCGCCGCCGAAGTCTTGGTGCGTGCTGGCGGTGCCCAGCAGCGCGGCCAGGTGACCACCCGTCGAGGCGCCCCACGCACCGATCGCCAGCGGGTTGAAGTGGAAGCGCTCGCTCCATGCGCGGATCCAGCGCACGGCCGCGGTCACGTCGCGGATCTGGTCCGGCATCGCCGCCTGCGGCAGCTTGCGATAGTTGATGCTCACCACCGCGAACCCGTACTGCAGCATCAGGGTCGGCGGATCGTTCGACTTGTCGCCGGTGGTCCACGCGCCGCCGGGCAGCCAGAGCAGCACCGGATGCGGGCCGGTACCCGCCGGCAGGTAGATGTCGAGCGTCTGCGTCGGCCGGTAGTTGAGATCGCGTGCGACGCGCGTGCCGTCGTCGGTTCCGGTGCGCGGTTGCCATTTCAGGTCGTCGGGCGGCGGACACTCGCGAACCGGTTGCGCGCGCGGCGTCGGGTCGTCCTGCGCATGGCCGGGGGCCGGTGGCAGGCCGAACACCATGCCGGTGGTCGCGGCGAACAACATCAGCGCAAGCAGGCGGAGGCGGTGTGGCATGTCGATGTCGATCCGGTTGCGCGCGGCCCCACCCACTGTAACGCCACGATTCCGGCCCGCAATGCAGCCCGCCAAGGCCGCGAAAACCGGCCTTCCGGGCGAGACCGCACGCCGGGCTGTTCCGTTCCATACAGCGATGGTGCAAGCTATCGGTACACCTCCCGACCCGCGCCCCTGACTCCCATGTCCGAATTGTTCGCGCCCGGCGATCTCGCCAGCTTCGATCCGCATTCGTCCGCCACCTTCAACTACCGCGGCTTCCTGGCGGTCAGCATGGCCACGCTGCGCCATGCGCAGACGCCGACGCACAGCTCTGTGATGCCCGGCGTCAACGACGGCGAGCGCGGCAGTCTGCACATTCCGCCGGACCGTCGCGGCCACGGCCACTCTGACATCGCTGGCGGCGCTGGCGGCGCTGGCAACTCGCCTGCGCCGTCGTACACGCCGACCTCCACCGACTACGACGCGCTGCTCGACACACTGCGCAGCGGGGGTGATCCCGACCGTCGCCCGCGCCGCCGGCCCAGCCGCCAGCCGGACGCCAGCAACAAGAATGGCGGCAAGTTCGTCGGCGCGTTCATCGTGCTTGTGGTCGTGATTGTGGCCGTGGCCAGCAACGCGTCGCCGGATCGGAAGGCGAGCAACCGCGCGTCGACGGACGACCGGCGCGCCTGGGCGGCGATCAACAACGACAGCATGGAGGACCTCGAGGCCTACCTGCGCCGGTACCCGTCCGGCGCGTACGCCGCCCCGGCGCGGGCGCAGCTGCAGGCGCTCACCGAGATGCGCCTGTTAGACGAGCTCGCCGAGGCCGGCAACCTGGCCGGGTTGCGCGCGCTGGCTGACCGCGTGTCGGGGCCGGCGCGCGTGCGGGCGAGCGAGGCCGTGAACTTCGTGACCGCGCTCGACAATGGCTACGACGCGCTGGCCAGCTGGATGCGCACCAACCGCTCGAGCCACTACGTCGACATGGCCAACCGCAAGGCCGGCGCCCTGCTGATTGACCGCTACCGCGAGCTGGCGTTTGCGACGGAGTCGGACGCCGACTGGAACCCGGCCCTGCCCGGCCCGGCCTGGGTGGTGGATGTGCCGGATGCCGAGGCCACCGGGGAAGCGCTGACACTGAACATCGAGAGCGGAACCAGCACGAAGGTCACGATCGGGCGGTTGCCGCGTTCGAGTGACGGCAAGTTAGTGGTGCGCATCAACGGTTGGCGCACGCCGCTGGCCGGGCTCGCTGGCGCCGAGACGCCCGGCGACGCGTCAGTGGTGATCTTCCGGCGCGTGGTGGCCCGCGGCGAAATCCTGCAGGCCGTCAACTACGGCGTGAACGCGACCGTCTCGCTGCACATGGTGAGGCTGAACGGCCGCAACGCCGAGAGCATCGGCATGTGGTCGGAGCAGTGGGACCTGCCGGCGACGATTTCGTACAACGACCAGGGCAACCGCTACTATCGCGACGCACACCGCAACCTGCGTCCGTACGCTCGCTGGCGCGCCGACAGCGGGGCATACGTCTACGTGCCGGCGTTCTGGTCCGCGCAGCACACGCAGCTAGCGCGCCTTCGCCTGCGCTGAGCGTGCGGGTCCGTGGTGCAAGCAACACAGGAGCCGCGCGGCAACGGGCTGTCAGAGTGTCCGTGTTCAGGGCGAGCCGGGGACGGAAGTCCCCGGAGTCTTGTTCTGGAAGGAGCCTGCGCCAGGCACTGTGCACT
>JBFWQT010000727.1:0-2932 GCA_050249295.1 Planctomycetota bacterium | reverse complement strand
ATAGAGGCCGGTGACACCCCGCGGCACACCCCGCGACGCGCCCGGCGTGAGCACAATCAGCTCACGGCCGGTGGCATCGCCGAGGCGGATTGTGCTGGTGTCGACGTCGCCGGGCGCGGGCGCAAGCATCGACAGGCCGAGCATATCGCGCCACAGACCAAGCGCGCGGTCGGCATCGGTCACCGCCAGGTGCACGGCTCCGAGCCGGGTACCTGGCGGCAACAATTGGGTGCGGGTGTCCGCAGGTGTCATGCAAGGTGATCCCGCAACGCGACAACTCGATGGCTCGATGACTCCGACTCGCCGGTGCCGGGTGGAGTCAGGTGACTCGTGCGGCCAGCGGCTCGGCAATCTCGTCGAACTCGGGGAAGCGGCCTTCCGCCTTCTTCGAGAACAGCAGCTCGCCGTCTGCCGAGACCTCGAACTTGCCACCGCCCGACGGAATCAGGGTCAGCGACTCGATCCGTTGCTTGAACTTCTTCAACACGCTCTCCGCCATACTGGCGGCTCTGGGTTCATACCCTCACATCGAGCAGTAGACGATTTCGATTTTCATGGTGTGGCTCCGTTGGTGTGGCTTCGTGGTGTGGCTCGTGGTCGATGTGTGGCCGCGACCCCGGCCTCCGTCCCTGCAACTGGAACGCATCGCTGCGCCCGGCAATTCCCGCATCAGAACGATACCCGTCGCCGCTCGCCTGGCGCGTCACGACGATGCGCTGCGAATGCGCCGGGCCGCGCGGCCCATGCGACGGACCACAAAGGCGGCAAACAGCAGCGCCAGGCCGCCGCTGATCGCGAACCGCTCCCACCGCACGCCGGGCGGCGTGGGTGCGTGCGGGGATCGTCCGCTCTCGTTGGGCGGAATCACCAGCGTCGTGACCCGTACGTTGTCGGCCCGCTTCGGCGCCGACCGTCGGCCCCAGGTCGCCAGGCCGCGCATCAGTCGATCCAGGTCGAACGAGGCATCGCCGTACACGTCCTTGATGCCCGCCGGGTAGCCCGCGTAGCCACCGATGGCAACGGTCGTGCGCTCGGGCGGGAACTTGCGATACACATAGCGGGCCACATGCTGCAGGTCACTCATCCGGATCGCGTCTACCGTGAACGCCACGCTGTGCGCCGACGCAATCACGCTGCCGTCTCTGGCCCGGTAGTCGTCGATGTGCGTCGACTCCCAGCGCACCCGGAGCAGCACGGCGGCATCCAGCCAGTCGACGGCCCGCCGTTCGCCGAGCGAACCGCAGATCTTCTGGACCGGGTCTTTGATGGTGAAGGTACCGAACAGGCCGGTCGGCACCGTGTCGGGAACGAACTCGACGAATATCGGCTCGCCGCCGCCGAGCTTCGCAATCAACGGGTCCGGGTCCACGCTGTGCATCTCGCCGTCGTCGCCGCGTTCGAATGCGCTCGTGCCGGGATCGACCACCCCCGGTATCGGCGCGGCGGCCGCCGGTGGCAGGGCATCGCCGATCGGACCGGCCAGCATCTCCAGCGTGCGCTTGCGAAGGTTGGATTGGTGACCCGCCGTGCGCCCGATATCCGCCGCGGCAACCGGGTCATGCCGATCGACCGCTGCTTGCCAGTCGTGCCACTGCGTGAGTCGCTTGCCAGCGGCCACGGAGTACTTGCCTTGCGGGAACGCGTCGACGCAGAGCTGCCACGCCTCGGCCGTGTCGGCGTACTCGGCGGCTCGCACCAGCAGGTACTCCAGGCGGTCGGCGTACGCGGTGCGAGCGATTCCCGCCGAGTCGTCGATCAGGACCTCCAGCGGCCCACCATCGGGCCGGTAGAGCCAGCGGGTGTACAGCTCCTTTGTTTCGAGCTGGCCAAGCGCATGTTGGTAGAGCAGCCCGGCGAACGCCGGGTCGTCGGTGGCGACCAGTTGTGCGGCGGTTTGCGGCACCGTGACCAGTGACTCGAGACGGGAGTCACTGCAGCCAACGACGAGCGTGGCGGACGCCAGCGTGAGCGCGATCAGACGCAGCGCGGGAACGAACGGAAGTTGCATGGCACAGGGGAGGTTGTCGGCCTCGTCGTCGGCGGGCACGGGTCCGGGTTTGCCAGCCAGAACGTGAAGAATTGCGTTGTGGGTCAGATTATTGCGCGACCACGGCCGTCCGCCAGTCGCAACGATGCGCGCGCCGGCAGCGCTACCTGGACGCGGAGCGGGCGTGCACGTGCTTGCCCCACTGCTCGCCGTAGGGGTGCAGCGTCTGCACCGGCTGGCCAGCCTGGTTGCGCAACTCGCCGCCCGCGTTGAACCACGCGACGATGCCGCCGTGCAGATTGAGCACCTTGCGGCCGAGCCGCTGCTCGAGCTGCACCGCCGCCTTGCCACTGCGCAGGCCGGCCGTGCAGTAGGCCACGACCACTGCGTCGGCCGGCAGGTCGTCGGTGACGGCCGTCGAGTCGCCGACCGTCGCTGGCGGCAGCAACCGCGCGTCGGGCAGGTGCGCCGCCTCGAACTCGGCCGGCTCGCGAACGTCGAAGACCACCACGGGTTTGCCGGCGGCGAGCATCTGCTTCAACTCGGCGGCCGTGAGTTGCGGCGCGCCGGTCTGCTGGTCGTAGCCGGCGCACATCGACTCGAACTGCGCGTCGAGCGCGGCCAGTTCGTCGGGCGTGCGGTTGGCGGCGTTCGGGTACGGCGCGACGGTCGGGTCGAAGTGGTCGTTGCTGCCGCGCGAACAACCGGCGAGCACGAGTGCGAGTGCCGTGGCGAAGAGTCTGCGCAGCATGCTGGGTGTCTCCATGGTCGGTTCGCGTGGTCCCGCGGTTTGATCGGAACAAGAGCCGCGACCGTCAGGGAGCGGATGTGATGGTGGGTGGTTCACGACCTTGTGTTGCGGTGAAGGTAGCTGCGAGACTCGGGTGGCTCACGCGTTACATGCGCTACGAACACGAGCCGTGACACGCGGCGGCTCACGGCCGT
>JBFWQT010000726.1:0-2945 GCA_050249295.1 Planctomycetota bacterium | reverse complement strand
CAACCAGCCACCAGCAGCGCTTTCCTGTTGTCGGAATCCTCACAAACGAGTAAGACCGATAGTCCGGCCAGCGATTTCTCCAGCGGCATGAGCAAGTACATCTTCATCACGGGCGGCGTCGTTTCCTCGCTCGGCAAGGGTCTCACATCTGCCTCGCTCGGCATGCTGCTCGAACGACGCGGCTTGCGCATCCGCATGCAGAAGCTCGACCCGTATCTCAACGTGGATGCGGGCACGATGAACCCCTACCAGCACGGCGAGGTCTACGTCACCGATGACGGCGGCGAGACCGACCTCGACCTCGGCCACTACGAACGCTTCACCAACTCGCCGCTCACGCGCGCGAGCAACGTGACGACCGGCGCGATCTACGACAGCGTGATCCGCCGCGAACGACAGGGCGCGTTCGATGGCGCGTGCGTGCAGGTCGTGCCGCACATCACCGACGAGATCAAGTCGCGCATCCTGCAGATGGGCGGGCCGGACGTGGACGTCGTGCTCTGCGAGATCGGCGGCACGGTCGGCGACATCGAATCGCTGCCGTTCCTCGAGACGCTGCGACAGCTGGCGCTGGAACTCGGGCCGACCAACGTCGCGTTCATCCACCTCACGCTGCTGCCCTACGTGCGCGCCAGCGGCGAGATGAAAACCAAGCCCAGCCAGCACAGCGTGCGCGACCTGCGCGAGATCGGCATCCAGCCGGACGTGCTGATGGTGCGCACCGAGCAGGCCATCGACGACAGCATCCGCCGCAAGCTCTCGCTGTTCTGCAACGTGCCCGAGAAGCACGTCATCGAGGTGCGCGACGTGGAGACCAGCATCTACGAGGTGCCACTGATCCTGCGCCGGCAGAAGATCGACGACGCGCTGGCCGACCGGCTCGCGCTACCCGGCGGCGCACCCGACCTCTCCGACTGGGAGGAGATGGTGCACGTGATCCGCAACCCCGAAGGCCGCGTCACGATCGCCGTGGTCGGCAAGTACATCGAGTTGCCCGACGCCTACAAGAGCATCTACGAGGCGCTCACGCATGGCGGCATCGCCAACCGCGTGAAGGTCTACCTGAAGAAGGTCAACTCGGCGCTGCTCACACCCGAGAACGTCGAAGAGCATCTCGGCAACGCTGACGGCATCCTGGTGCCCGGCGGGTTCGGCGAGCGCGGCATCGAAGGCAAGATCATCGCGGCCCGCTACGCGCGCGAGCATCGCATCCCGTACTTCGGCATCTGCCTCGGCATGCAGTGTCAGGTGATCGAATTCGCGCGCAACGTGCTGCACCTCGCGAAGTCGCACAGCTCGGAGTTCAGCCCGGATGGCCCCGACCCGATCATCCACCTGATGACTGACCAGCGCGGCGTGACGCAGCGCGGCGGCACGATGCGACTCGGCAAGTACGCCTGCGATCTGATGCCGGGCTCGCGCGCGCACGACGCGTACGGCTCCGAGCAGGTACACGAGCGGCATCGCCACCGCTTCGAGTTCAACCCGGCGTACCGCATGCGCTGCGAGTCGCACGGCCTGCGCTTCAGCGGCATCAACCCGGAGACCAGCCTCGTCGAGATCGCCGAGGTGGTTGCGCATCCGTGGATGGTCGGCGTGCAGTTCCACCCCGAGTACCGCAGCAAGCCGACGAAGGCGCATCCGCTGTTCCGCGGGTTTGTGGCGGCCGCTGTCACGCACAGCCGCGGTGGAGCCCCGGGCAACACCCCGAATGGAGCCATGCCGGCAACGGCGACGCCGGCGGCAGCCGCTTCCACGACTCCACCGGTGGCGCCGGCGCCGTCGGCGGCACCGGCGCCCGAGAAGCCGCGCGCGCATCAACCGTCGGTTGCCGACAACTGATCGCATCAGGTCGGCGTCGCCGAGGCGGTCTTCGCGTTGTCGGAGTACGTGTCGGTGACCGGCGTACCCGCCTCATGCGACAGGTCGGCGTCGTACGTCGCCCACAGCGAGTAGAAGTAATCGACCGCCGGCGAGAGGCCGGTGTCGGTGTGCGCGACGTCGCCGCTGCCCTCGTACACCAGTGTGCCCGCGTCCGGCGTCGCTGGCGCCGACCCGGTGTTACGGCGGATCATCACGCCGGTGAGATCGAAGCGATCGGCCGGGGCGCTCCACGCCAGCGCCACTTCGCCGACCCCGGCGGTCGCCACGAACGTGCGCGGCGGCGGGAATGTCGGCACATCGCGATGACGCACCTCCAGATCGAATCGCGCCTGCGCCGACGACGCCGTGCGCGTTCCGCCCTGCAATCCGGGCTGATCAACCAGCCGCGCGAACGCATCGAAGCCGTCGTTCGGAGTGAGTACGCCGAACGCGCCGCGCACGGCCGAACAGAGTCGGGCGATGCCGGCGCCGGCCGATGTGCTGCCCAGCGTGGGCGCGCCGTCGAGCAGCGCAGACTCGCCGTGCGCGTCGGTGGCGTTGGCCGCGAGTACGTGCAGTCGCACACCCATGCGACGCCACGCACGATCGTCACCGGCCGGCCCGGCGTCGTTCCACTGGATGATCAGCGCGGGGCCGGGCGCGCGCACGGCATCGGGCCCGGGCGCCTGCGCGCTGACCTGCACGCGACCGAATACCGGCGCGCCGCCCGGCCAGGTCATGTTCGCGCCGATGTGGCGCAGCTGTCGAAGTACCTGTCGGCAGTCCATTCTGTGTCCTTGTGGTCAGGAGTCGACAAGAGATGCGGACAAGAGCCGCGACCGAAAGGGAGCGGGGGAATCGCCGAAGGCCGGCAACCTGGCGGCTCCAACTCGCGCGCCTGACTCGCCCACTCGCGGTTGCCCCGCTCCCGTTCGAGCCTGTCCGCGAGTTCCGATTCCGGGCGAGCCGGGGGTGTAAGCCCGGTGTCTGATTCCGGGACGACTCCGGGACCGGCCTGCAGAGCCAAACGTCAGCTGACTCCAGAACCAGACACCGGGGGCTTACACCCCCGGCTCGCCCGG
>JBFWQT010000725.1:0-2947 GCA_050249295.1 Planctomycetota bacterium | reverse complement strand
ACCGTCGGCGATGCCGGGGAAACAAAGCTGTCGGCGCGCGCCGTCGGCGACCGGCCGGTGTGGCGGCGCGACGAACTCGATCCGTCAGGCCCGCTGCCCGAACGCTTCTGGCCGCTGGACGAAGTGCGCGTCGTGCTGCTGACCAGCGGCACGACCACCGGCCAACCGCAGCCGGTCGAGCTGACCACCGCGCAACTGATGTTCGCCGCGATGGGCTCGGCGATCCGCCTCGGCCACCACACCAACGACCGCTGGCTGTGCTGCCTGCCGCTCAACTATGTCGCCGGCCTGAGCATCATGTTCCGCAGCGCGTGGCTCGGCATCACCACCGTGCTGCATCCGCAGTTCAACGCGCCGCGCGTCGCGCGCGAGCTGGCGTCCGGCCAGGTCACGATGGTCTCGCTGGTGCCGACGATGCTCGAACGCGTGCTTGATGCGTGCGAGCCGGGCGTGCCGTTCCACCCGGCGCTGCGCTGCATCCTGCTCGGCGGCGCGGCCGCGCCGGAGTCGCTGCTGGAACGCTGCCGCGAGCGTCGGCTGCCGGTGTCGCTGTCCTGGGGCCTCACCGAGACGGCCGCGCAGGTGGCCACGCGCAACCCGGGCGAGCTCGACACGCGCGACGGCGTCGGCCCGCCGTTGCCGTTCGCGCGCGTCGATCGTCTGCCCGGCGACCCGCACGGAGACGCCGCGCTGCAGGTGCGCGGGCCGATCGCGCCGGCCGGCCGCTTCCGCACGCGCGACCTCGGCCACGTGGATGCCGCCGGTTGCGTGCACCTTGAAGGTCGCGCCGACGCGCTGATCAAGTCCGGCGGTCGCGCCATTTCGCCGGCCGAGCTCGAGGCCGCGCTCAACCAGCACCCGGCGATTGCCGCGTCGATCGTCGCGCCGATTCCCGATCCGCAGTGGGGCGAGCGCCCGGCCGCGCTGTGCACGCAGGCCGACCCCGGCGGCACGCCGCCCGACACGCACGCCGTGCGCGAGTGGCTGCGCGAGCACAGCAAGGGGTTGGCCGAGTGGAAGCTGCCGGACCACGTGGTGTTCACGCTGGTGCTGCCGACGACCGAGCGCGGCAAGCCGGACCGCTTTGCCGCGCGCGAGTTGCTACTCGGCGCTCTCGGCCAGGTCCACGAGTCCCAGACGCTGAAGACCATCCCGGACGATCTGGGGCAGCGGAATCCGCCGGAACGCGCCGGGTCGGGCGCGGCCACCAGCGGGGGCGGTGGCGGCAGCAGCAGCAGTGCCGGCGGCGGCGTCATCGTTGTCGGCAACGGTAACGGCCACGTGCACGAGCCTCACAGTGGCTCGGATGTCGTCGGGTCCGCCGGAGATCACGTACCGCAGCTTGAGCGAGGAGGTGCCCATGCGCTCGACGGAGACTGACACCGTGAGGCGCTCGCCGAGCAGCATCGGCCGCTGGTACTCGGCCTCGGCGTGTACCAGGGGCAGACCGAAGCCGCGAGCGAAGTTGCTGGCGATGTCGCACCCGGCGGCCTCCAGCAGCTCCTCGATCGCGCGATGGGCGTAGTCGAACGCGCGCTGGAAGTAGACCACCCCGGCGCAATCCACTTCTGAGAACCGGACAGTCAGGACGTGCTCGAAGGTCTGCGACATCGAAATCAGAACCGATCGCTGGCCGGAGGAACCATCATGACGACGCAACGCAGTGTAGCGCTTGATACGGCCGCCCGCACCGGAAGCCCGCCGGGCAACGGGCATGCTCACACCGGCCCGCCTGCCGACGACGCGGTGCTGCAACCGCTGGCCGGCACGTCGGCGCGGATGGGCCTCGACCCGCTGGCCGAGCGGCTGCTCGAGCTGCGCGCCTGGCTCGACGACGATCTGCGTTCGCTCGAACGCGGCATCGCCGACGTGCGCGACGCGGTGGGCAACAACGGCCCCGACCTTGCGCAGCGCGCCGCCAATCACCTGCTGGTGCAGTCCGGCAAGCGCATCCGTCCGCTCTGCGTGATCATCTCCGCGCGCCTCGGCGACCTCGAGATGACGCCGGCCGTGCGCGACCTGGCGATCTCGGCCGAGCTTGTGCACGCCGCCACGCTGCTGCACGACGACGTGATCGACATGGGCACCGAGCGCCGCGGTGCTCCCACCTCGCGCCTGATCTACGGCAACAGCGCGAGCATCCTCGGCGGCGACCACCTGCTGATCGAGGCGCTGCGCCGCGTGTCGGCCGTCGGTCACAACGGGCTGTTCACGTCGCTGCTGCAGGTGATCACCGGCATGATCGCGGCCGAGGCGCTGCAGCTCGAACGGCGCGGCCGCTTCGAGCCCGACCGCGACATCTACATGCGCGTGGTGGAAGGCAAGACGGCCGTGCTCTTCCGCTGGGGCCTGGAAGCCGGCAGCACGGTGGCGGGTCTGCCGCCCGAGTCGATCGACACGCTGCGCATGATCGGCCTGCGCTTCGGCACGGCGTTCCAGCTGATCGACGACCTGCTGGACCTCGACGGCGACCCGCACGAGACCGGCAAGAACGCCTTCGCCGACCTGCGCGAAGGCAAGCTGACGTGGCCGCTGATCGTCGGCTCGGAGCGCGACCCGCGCCTGGCCGACCTGCTCGGCAGTGTGATCGGTGAGCCGGGCCGCGTGGACGACCCGGCGTTCGGATCCGAAGTGGTGATGCGATTGCGCGAGACCGACGCGTTCAACGAGACGCGCGCGCTGGCCGACCATCATGCCGACCTCGCGCTGGAGGGCGCGTCGCGCCTGCAGCCCGGCCGCGCGCGCGATGCGCTGTCGGCCGTCGTGCAGGCCGCGGTCCGTCGCTCGTCCTGACCTGACTCACAACCGGAGACACCATCATGCAACTCATCACGCTGGTTCCGGGTGCCGACGCGAAGGACGCGCAGTCGCGCCTGCAGGCGCTCGGCCTCTGGACGATTCCGGTGCAGATCGAACACACCGGCCACACCGCGCTGCTCGTCGAGCC
>JBFWQT010000724.1:0-2961 GCA_050249295.1 Planctomycetota bacterium | reverse complement strand
GCTGGAGATCGAGCGCGCGCTCGAGGAACGAACACGCCTGCGCGATCACCTGCGTGTCCATGTTCTTCGTCGCCTGCAGCTCCATCAGCATGATCATGCCCAGCAGGTATAGCTCATGCGGGAAGGCCCGGTCCATCTCCAGTGCCGCGCGGAACTCGCTGATCGCCTGCCCGCGCGTCTGTGACGTGCCGATGCCATCGGGCAGCATGCCGTAGCAGGCGCCGCGTAGCGCGCGCATCACCGGCTGGCGGTGCTTCTCCTGGGCCTGGCGGTCGAGCGCCGGCTCGATGCGCGTCCACGCCCCGCACGCCATGATGAAGCGCAGCGACTCGATCATCTTCTTCATGTACTGGAAGCGCGCCTCGCCGCCGGCCGGATTCTGGATCGACTCCCACTGCGGCAGCTCGCGCATCAGCCGGGCGCGGATGCGATCGAGTTGCGCGCTGCTCGGCGTGTTTGCGTTGGTCGTGCTGTTGTTGCCGCCGGAGCTCGTGTTGTTGCCGCCCGCGCCCGTGCCTTCGTTGCCGGTCGACGGCACAGAGATCGGATCGCTCTCGCCGCAGCCGCACGCGGGCAAGATGGCAGCGGAGGCCAGCAACAGGATCAGCAGGATTCGTGAAGTCATTCTGCGTGCGTGAGGGTCGGATGCGGGACGTGCCGCAGTATAGCCCGCTGTCCGGCAATCGGCTCGCCCGGCGCGAGCAGGTGGGTATCTCGCGAATGGAGGGGCGGAAACCCGTTTTTCTGTAAGCGGCCGTCCCGGGCCGTGTCAATTGCTCCTGTGCCTGCGCGCGGTTTGCGGCAGGCGCACTGCGATCTGCCCCCCCGGATCGACGGACCACCGTGCCACGGCGACGGTGGCCGCGGCGCATGGCGACGATTGTAAGTCTTTGTCCTGAAAACATTTAAAACGACTTTCTCCGAACCGGCGGCGGGCAGCTCCGTTCGAGTGCCCATCGATCGACTCGCTCACTTCACACACACGACGGAGACCACATGAATCGCTTCCACTCTCTCCAGACGACGATCGCGATGGCGATGATCGCGCTGCTCGTGCTGCCCGCCTCGCTGATGGTTGCCGGCGATCGCGACGGCGACACGAAGACCGAAGACCCGACGCCGGCCGCGATCGCGCGCGCCGCTGCCTGGCTGCTCGACCACCAGAACGCCAACGGCTCGTGGACCCACGACGAGTGGGCGAAGAGCGGCATCGCGGCCGGGCGCAAGGGCGCCGATACCAACAAGGACGGCAGCCCCACCGGCGGCCAGCAGGCGGCAGCCGTGCGCAACACCGGCATGGCAACGCTCGCGCTGATCCGCTCGGGCGCGCCGACCGACACCGAGGCGGACGCCGCGCGCCTGGCCTCGGCGATCGAGAAGGCGCTGCGCTGGCTGGTTGGCAACCAGCAGACCAACGGCCTGATCGCGCTGCCCGACGCGAGCTTCGCCTCCAACTACGAGCACGCCGTCGCGATGATCGCCCTCAGCGAAGGCCTCGCCCGCGTCTCCGACGACGAGCTGCGCAGCTCGATCCGCACCACGCTGACCCGCGGCGTCGAGTACATCATGCTCGCGCAGAACCTGAAGGGCGACGGCCGCTACGGCTGGCGCTTCGGCATCCGCCCCGGCGAGAGCTCGTCGCTGGTCACCGGCTGGATGCTGCTCGCCCTGCACCACGCGGCGGCCGCCGAGATCGACGTGCCCAAGGCGGTGGTTGATGGCGGCCTCGCCGCGCTGATCGACCTGACCGGCACGGTGAAGGCGGCTGACGGCCGCGAGATCTGGCGCACGGGTTACATCCAGAAGGCGGGCACGTTCGCCCAGATGATGTCGGCGATGCGCGGCGGCTACGTGGTGCACGACACGGGCGACGCGATCCACGTGCATGCCCGCCACACGATCGTGAATGCGATGCCCGAAGAGGACAAGCTCGGCAAGGCCGCGGTGGACAGCGAAGTCAACGAGCTGCTGGCGGACGCGCCGTCGATGGAGAAGGCGAAGAACGACTACCTCTACTGGTTCTTCGGTACGCAGGCTCTCAAGGAGCACGGCGGCGCGGCCTGGCCGAAGTGGGCCAACAGCACGCGCACCGCCCTGCTCGGCACGCAGCGCACCGACGGCGACGCCACCAGCCAGTGCCACGGCTCGTGGGACACCACGCAGGCCTGGGGTGTGGAGTGCGGCCGCGTGTACGACACCGCGATCAACCTGGTGACGCTGACGACGGTTGGCCCGAAGTCGAGCACGCCGGAAGTGAAGGCGGGCGACAAGAAGGATGCGCCGAAGGCCGAGCGCACGGGCCAGGTCTTCCCGGCCGGGTCGGACGAGTACAAGCGCTTCATCGAGTTGCTCAAGCTGGTGGTGCCGGCGTCGCATCCGGCGCTGACGGCCGGCAGCGCGAGTGAGGCGGCCGACAGCCTGGGCGGCCTGCATCGCACGAAGTTCGAGCGCTTCCTGTCGTCGCAGATCAGCCGGACGCAAGGTGCGGAGCGCGACCTGCTGCGCGAGTTCCGCAAGCTGGTGCGCACCGAGGAGTGATCGGTAGTTCGCAAGAGCGAGAGAACACGCACGTACACACACGACCGCCGCCGGAGAACCCGGCGGCGGTCGGCGTTGTAGGCCCCTTGCCTGCGCTTGTCCTCCACCCCTTGCCCTTGCCCTTGCCCTTGCCCTGCCCTTGCCCTTGCCCTTGCCCTTGCCCTTGCCCTTGCCCTTGCCCTTGCCCTTGCCCTTGCCCGCATTGTCAGGGTGAGTTCACCTTGCGGCCGCGGCTGAACTGCTTGCGCAAGACCGGATTCGTTCCGGGCGAGCCGGGGATGTAAATCCCCGGAGGGAATCGGCGGGGAACCGTGTGACCTCGCGCTATCCCCACCGGGGAATTACATCCCCGGCTCGCCCGGGAAGGGGGCAAGGGCAAGGGGTGAAAGGGGCAAGGGCAAGGGGGGAAAGGGGCAAGGGCAA
>JBFWQT010000723.1:0-2968 GCA_050249295.1 Planctomycetota bacterium | reverse complement strand
CCCGTGTCCTCCTCCGGCGCGATGTCGCCGAACAGGCCCATCTGGCCGCTCCGGCGGTCGGCCGCGCCGGCCTGCGCAATGCCGATCAACGCTTCGTTGGCGCCGAGCAAACGCGGACGGATGCGACGCGCGAACGCGGCCGGCTCGTCGGAGTTGAACTCCGGGAAGCTCAGTCGCGAGATGCGGTCGAGCGCGCCGGCGCGGATCAGCGTTTCCAGCGTGCGCGCGTTGATCTGCCGCGGGTCGATGCGCTCGGCGAAATCCAGCAGCGTGGTGTACGTGCCCTTTGCGTTGCGCTCGGCCACCATCTCGTTGATCGCGCCTTCGCCGACCCCCTTGATGCCCGCGAGGCCGAAGGCGATGTCGTGGTCGTACGTCTTGCCGTGCGCCTGCGCAGCCCCCGACGGCGCCGGCGAATCGGCCGTGCGCGGCACGACGGTAAACCCGGCCTCGCCGACGGTCACGTCGGGCCCGCGCACGACGATGCCCATGCCGCGCGTGTCGTCGAGGTACTGCACGAGCTTGTCCTGCGAGCCCATTTCGCAGGTCATCAGCGCGGCCTGGTACTCCACCGGGTAGTTGGCCTTCAGCCACGCGGTCTGGAACGTGACGAACGCGTAGGCCGTGGAGTGCGACTTGTTGAAGCCGTAGCTCGCGAACTCGGCCATCAGGTCGAAGATCTCGCCGGCCTTCTTGCCGTCGTGCTTCTGGTTTTCCGCGCCGGCCACAAACTTGTCGCGGAACGCGCCCATCAGCTCGGCGTTCTTCTTGCCCATCGCCTTGCGCAGGTTGTCGGCTTCGGCGAGCGAGAAGCCGCCCATCTCCGACGCGATGCGCATGACCTGCTCCTGGTAGAGCACGACGCCGTTGGTCTCCTGCAGGATGTGGTCGATGCTGGCGTGCAGTTGCAGGCGCGGACTGCGGCCGTGCTTGACCTCGACGTACTTGTCGACCATGCCGCTCTGCAGCGGGCCGGGGCGGTACAGCGCGAGCAGCGCGATCAGGTCCTCGAAGCAGTCGGGCTGCAGGCGCTGCAGCAGCTTGCGCATGCCTTCCGATTCCAGCTGGAACACGCCGATCGCGTCGCCGCGCGAGAGCATCTCGTAGGTCGGCGGGTCGTCCAGGTTCACCTGGTCGGTGTTGTTCCAGTCGATCTTCACGCCGCGCGACTTCTCGACCAGCTCGACACCCTTCTGGATGATCGTGAGGTTGCGCAGGCCGAGGAAGTCCATCTTCAGCAGGCCGAGCTTCTCGCACCATTCCATGTCGAACTGGCTGACCAGCACCGGCTTGTCGTCGGTACCGCCGGTGGTGCGGTACAGCGGCACGTAGTTGGGCAGCGGGCCGGGCGCGATGATCACGCCGGCCGCGTGGATGCCGGTGTGCCGGTTGAGGCCCTCCAGGCGGCGCGCGATGTCGAACAGGTCGCGGTGGCGGAACGACGACTGCTCGATCTCGCGCAGCCGCGGCTCCTCCTCGAACGCGCTGCGCAGCGACACGCCGGGCCCGTCCGGAATCAGCCGGGCGATGCGGTCGACCTCGGCCAGCGGAATCTCCATCACGCGGCCGACATCGCGCACCGCGGCTTTCGCCTTCAGGCGGTTGTACGTGATGATCTGGCAGACGCAGTCGTCGCCGTACTTCTCGCGCACGTAGTCGATCACCCGCTCGCGGCCCAGCGGGCAGAAGTCGATGTCGATATCCGGCATGCTGATGCGCGACGGATTGAGGAAGCGCTCGAACAGCAGGTCGTACTTCAGCGGGTCCACGTCGGTGATGCCGAGGCCGTACGCGACGATGCTGCCGGCCGCCGAGCCGCGCCCCGGGCCGACCGGAATGCCCTGCTTGCGCGCGTAGGCAATGAAGTCGGCGACGATCAGGAAGTAGCCCGGGAACCCCATCTGCTCGATCACGCCGAGCTCGAACTCCATGCGGTCGCGCAGCGCGTCCTGCGAGTCGAAGTTGGCGTAGCGCTTGCGGCAGCCTTCCAGCGCCAGCTGGCGCATGTACGCCGCCTCGGTCATCCCCTCCGGCGTATCCGGGAACTTCGGCAGGAAGTACTCGCCGAACTTGAACTTCACGTTGCAGCGGTCGGCGACCTCCTTCGTGCGGTACAGCCCCTCGCGCATCTCCGGCGGGAACGTGTCCCACATGCTCTGCTGATCCTTGAACCAGAACGAGTCGTTCTCGAACCGGAAGCGGCGCATGTCGGAGACGTTGGCGCCGGTGCAGATGCAGAGCAGCGCGTCGTGCGCGCGGTAGTCCGACTGGTCGAGGTAGTGGCTGTCGTTGGTGGCAATGAACGGAATGCCGAGCTTCTTCGCGATCGCCAGCTTGCCGTGGGCCGCCTTGCGCTCGTCGTCGATGTCGTGGTTCTGCACCTCGAGGTAGTAGCGGTCGCCGAAGATGTCGCGGTAGGTGCCAATGACCTTCTCGGCCTCGTCGAAGTGGCCGCTGGCGCAGGCCTGCGCGACCTCGCCGGCCAGGCACGCGCTGGTGACGATCAGGCCGTGGTGGTGCGCGGCCAGCAGGTCGAGGTCGATGCGCGGCTTGTAGTAGTAGCCCGACGCGTGGCTCGCCGCGTTGAGCTTGACGAGGTTCTTGTAGCCCTCCTCGTTGGCGGCCAGCAGCAGCAGGTGGTGGGTGCTGTCCTTCTTGCGCTTGGTGTGGTCGTCACAGATGTAGGCCTCGGTGCCGATGATCGGCTTGACCGTCCACGACCCGTCCGGGTTCGCGCGCTTCTTGCACTCCGAGTAGAGGTCCATCGCGCCGCACATCACGCCGTGGTCGGTGAGCGCCACGGCCGGCATGTTCCACTCGGCCGCGCGCGCGACGAGTTTTTCGACCTCGACGCCGCCGTCGAGGAACGAGTAGTGGCTGTGGCAGTGCAGGTGCACGAAGTTCTCGCGCAGATCCTGCGGCACCTTCTGGTCGTCGTAGCCGGTCTTGCTCATCGTGGTGTGCCGCG
>JBFWQT010000722.1:0-2972 GCA_050249295.1 Planctomycetota bacterium | reverse complement strand
CACGCTTGCCGGGCGGATGTCAGCGACCACCGTCGCCATCCTTGCTGGCCGACAGGATCTCGTCGGCCGACTTGCGCAACGCGTCGCGCCGGTCTGCCGGTGCCACCTCCAGTGCCTTGTCGAACATCGCGCGCGCGCCGTCCGCACCCTCCAGCCGGCCGAGCGCGGAGAGCACGATGCCCTGGTTGAACCACGCCTGCCACACGCCGGGCTTGATCGCCGCCGCCTTGCGGAAGTCCTCGAGCGCGTCCAGGTCGTGCCCGGCCGCGCGCTTCGCGTTGCCGCGATTGACGATCGCCTCGGCCCACTGCGGCTCGCGCTCGATCGCGCCGTTGTAGGCCAGCACCGCACCCTCGAAGTTGCCCAGTTGGTTGCGCGCCTGGCCGAGATCGAACCACGCATCGGCGCCGCCCGCACCGGCCTTCGTGGCCGCTTCCAGGTCGACGATGCCGCCGCGCAGGTCGCCGAGCTGCACGCGCGCCTGGCCGCGGTAGTACTCGGCCAGCGCCGTCTGTTCGAGCTTCAACGACTCGTTGCAGTCCTCCAGCGCGCCCGACCAGTTGCGCATGTCGAGGCGGATCAGCGCGCGCAGGCGGAACGCACCGGCGAGCAGCGGGTCGTCGCGGATCGCACGCGTCACATCCTCGTGCGCGGCCGCGGTGTGACCGGCGTAGTAGTGCGCGATGCCGCGATTCAACGCAGCGGTGGCGAAGTTCGGCTGCAGGCGCAGCGCCTCGCTGTGGTCGGCGATCGCCTTGTCGTACTCGCGCTGCTGGTACCAGGCGATGCCGCGATTGGTCCACGTCGTCGGCATGCCCGCGTCCAGGTCGAGCGACTTCGTGAACCACTCGGCCGCGGCCGCGCCCCGATTGCGGCCCAGTTCGAGGTTGCCCATCGCGCTGTAGAAGTGCCAGTCGTCGGGCAGCAGCATCAGGCCGCGGCGGAAGTCGCGCTCGGCCTCGGCGAAGCGCCCGAGCTTCGCCAGCGACAGGCCGCGGTAGATCAGCGAGTCCTTGTCGTCCGGGTCGTTCTGCAGCACGACCGTGAAGTTCCTCACCGCGGCCTCGAGATCGAGCGTGCCATAGAAGTGCAGCAGGCCGAGTTGCTCGTAGTCGTCGTTGCTGACCGGAATCTGCGCGGGTGCCTGGTCGTGCGCGGCAATCAGGCGGTCGAAGGCCTCGACCAGCGAAGCGATCTTCTCCTTGCCGAGGCCCGCCACAAAGCTCTCCTGGCTCTGGTGCGCGTAGTGGGTGGAGAGCGCGTGCTGGAACTCGAGCAGCGCCTTGTCGCGATCGGCCACGACCTCGACCTTGAGCAGCGCGCGCACGCGGTCCAGTTCGCCGGCCGTGAGCGCGCTGCGCAACTCGGCCTGCTCGCGCGCGTGCTCGGCCGCGGCGGCCTTCTCGCGGGCTCGCGTGGTCTTCTCCTGCTCCAGCGCCGTCTGCTCGGCCTGCACCGCCCGCGTGCGCGCCGCGTCAGCCTGCATCACGCCGATCACGGCGCCGAGCACCGACACGAACACCAGCGTCAGGCCTGCCATCGCCGAGGCCACCGGATGGCGGCGCATCCACTTCGACGCGGCCACCAGAGGGCCGGGGCGGTAGGCGGTGGTCGGCCGGTAGTCGAGCCACGCGGCAAGGTCGGCCTTCAGCGCCTGCGCGGTCGGGTAGCGGTTGGCCGGCTTCGCCGCCATCGCCTTCATCACGATCGCCGACAGCTCGCGCGGAATACGACGGCCCGGCGCGCGGCGGTTCGGCGCCTTCACATCGCGGCGCAGCGCCTTGCCCAGGATGATCGGCACGGTGTTGCCGGTGTACGGCGGTTCGCCGGTCAGCATCTGGTAGAGGATCGCGCCGAGAGCAAACACGTCGGTGCGCTCGTCGACATCGGCGGTGCGGCCGTCGGCCTGCTCGGGTGCCATGTACGACGGTGTGCCGAATACGTCGCCGTCCATCGTGATCCGGCCGTCGTTGTTCTCCGAGCGATTGGTCTTCACCACCGTGGCCGCGCGTCGTTGCGCGCCGGCCCGACCGTCGTCGAGCAGCCGTGCGAGGCCCCAGTCCATGACCATCACTTCGCCGTAGCGGCCGACCATCACGTTGGCCGGCTTGAGGTCGCGATGGATCACGCCGTGGTCGTGCGCGAAGGCGATCGCGTCGGCGACCTTGTCGAGGATCGAGATCATCTCGCGCAGCAGCGTGGCCGAGAGACGCGGCGACTCGCGCGACCAGCGGCGGATCTCCTCCGACAGCGTGCGACCGCTGACATGCTTCATCGCGAGCCACGGCCGGCCGCTGACGTCGGCGCCAAGCTCGTGCACCGGCACGATGCCGGGATGTTCGAGCTGCGCGGTGATCTGTGCTTCGTGCACGAATCCGCTGGTCGCGTCGTGCGAGACGAGGTTGTTGCGCAGCCGCTTGATGGCGACGCGCCGGCCGAGGCGGGAGTCGATCGCGGCCGAGACGATGCCCATTCCGCCGCGTCCGAGCTCGCCGCCGACCTCGTAGTGGCCGAGCTTGTCCGTGACGGCGATCGCTTCGTCGCCGGAGTAGGGCTCCGTGATCTCGCCGCTGTCGAACGGCGCGCGCGTGGACGGAACGCCCGGAGCCGGCATCGCGTCGAGGTCCGGCCGCTGTACGCGGTCGGTGGCGGTCAGCGCGTCGTGGATGCCGGTGCCTTTGCCCGGATTGCGCCCCGCCCGTCGCGGCTCGGTGGACTCCATGTCGTCGGGCACGTCGCGCGCGGCGCGCGATGCGGGTCGCCGACGTGGCATCGTCGGATCGTCATGATCCTGCGGCGGAGGTTGGGGCATGGCTCGGGTGGTGCGGATCGCGCACGGGACGCCCGGGTATCGTAACCGTGCGGGCGCCGCGACCGGAAGGGAGGGAAGCAACCGCGCAGTCACTTGCGGTCGCGGCTCTTGTTGCAGCAATCCCCGGCGGCTCCTGCAACAAGAGCCGCGACCGCAAGGG
>JBFWQT010000721.1:0-2987 GCA_050249295.1 Planctomycetota bacterium | reverse complement strand
ACGCGTGCGCACCGGCGGAACACCAATGAGCCGGACGACTCGGCTATTGCGCTGCCGGTTGCGGTTGCTTTGATGGTGACCTCGACGGCCGCACCGCTACGCACCTCATATCGGGGCTCGTATCGGGAAGCTGAATGACCGGCAAGAGCCGCGACCGACAGGGAGCGGGGGCATCGCGAAGACGACCATGCTTCTGCGGGTTGCCGGCGATCGCCGATTTCCCCGCTCCCTTTCGGTCGCGGCTCCTGGCGGAACATGAGTTCTGTGATGCGAACCCCGACAATGCTCGAACTGCCTGCCATTCCGGTTGATCGCCTGCAGGCCGGCGGTCGTGGTGAGGCCGACGCGCTGAGCGAGGTCGGCCGGCAGCTGTTTGGCGCGTACCCGGTCGAAGCTGGCGACGGCGACATCGACGAACTCGTCGGCAGTCCGATCGGCCGGCACGTGCGCAGCTACCTGCCCGAGGAACTCGACGACTCGCACGTCGTCGGCGCGATGGCGCGCATCGCGGCGCAACTGCAGAACCGCATCCTCAAGCGCTGGCGCGCCGATCGCGGTATTTTTGCCGATTGGTGCCGGCTCAACGTCGAAGACCTCTCGCTGCAGGAAGCCGTGGCCGCGTACCAGGCCGGCGCCGCGCACGTCGAGGCGGCGCTGGCGAAGCTCGACAAGGAGCTGGCCGGCGACACGCAGCAGTGGGCCGAGCGCCTCGGCCCGTCGGCGACGCCCGCCGCAAAAGACCACCTCGCCGCGGCGCGCAAGGCCTGGGACGCGTGGCAGCCGATCCGCCGCGCGGTGACCGGCCTCGTCTGGCGCGCCTTCTTCTACGCCGACCCCGCGTCGCACGGCGGCGACGGCTACCGCCTGTCGTTCGCGGCCGGCTGGATGCACATGCTGATCCGACGCGGCGGTGGCGATCCGTCGGCCGCGCAATCCGACGAGATGGCGCAGGAGTTCTTCCTCCTCAAGGTGCTGCAGAAGGACCTGCTGCTGCGCTTCAAGACCGAGCTCGGCTCGAGCTTCATCCAGTGGCTGAAGATCTCGGTCGAGAACTACACGCGCGACGAACTCTCGCGGCCGCCCACGCCCGAGGAGATCGGCTTCTCCGACGCGCTGCAGAGTTCGCTCTCGGGCGACGGCAGCGTGACCACGCGCACCAGCCGGCTGCACGACGACAGCGCGCCGCGCGTGAGCATGAGCGACGGCGACGACGAGGGCGGCGACAGCGCGGGCAGCGACGTCGGTGGCGAGGGCGACGACCTGCTCGAGGACGTCTCGCCGCTGGCGTTCATCAGCACCGGCGGCGCCGAGGCCGGCGAGGATCGCCTCACCGCGCTGCTCCATCATGTGATGCCGGCGCTGTTGGCCGAGCCGTTCCATCGCACGTTCGCGCGCCTGTTCCTTGGCCTGCCGCTGATCCGCGAAGATTGCGAGCTGATCGCGAGGCAGCGGCTGGTCACCTGGGCGGCCGGGCTTGCCGTGGCGCAACTGTCGGGCGAGGCGGCCGTCGCACCCGACGGCCACGATGCGGCCATGCACGCGGCGTTCGTCGACGTCTGCAAGGAGTACGGCTTCGGCGACGCGACCCGCAAGAGCCAGCGCTTGCCGAAGAAGCTGGCGCCCAACGCGCGCCCCGCCGCCGCAGCGTGGTTCCGCGAGCAGTTGTCGCCGACGCTGCTCTCGTCGAGCAAGCGCGGCCATGCCGAGGTGCCTGCAGCCTTGAAGCCGGCGTCGGCCGAGGCCACGAAGGCGGTCGAGCAGTTGCAGCGCATCCTGATGGCGATCGAGTCGGCGCCGTCGGGCTCGTTGTTCGCCACGCTGGCCGACGCGATCGGTGATCAGATGGAGGCGATCGAGCAGAACCTCAACGCCGACGCGAAGGAGTTCGAGCGCGACTGCCTGCGCCAGATCTCGCAGAACCGGCTGCGCATCAAGCGCCTCGAGGGTCGGCTGCGCAATCTGCCGCCCGACTCGGCTGAGGCCGTGGAGTCGGCCGAGAAGCTCGCCCGGCTGCGCCGGATTGTGGCCAGCAAGGCCGACGAGATGAACCGCAAGAGCTTCTCGATCAAGGACGCGGACATCGCGGCCCTGCTGGGGATTGATCCGAAGTCGGTGGCGCCGTTGCGCACGCGCGTGAAGAAGCAGCTGACCGACTTCCACACGTCGGATCAGCTGGCGAACGCGCGCAACCGGATGCTGGCGAAGATGAAGCGCGGCAAGAAGGCCCGCACCGAGCGCTACGATCGCGCGCTCGAGGCGCTGGCGGCGTTCGCGATGTTCCCGGCCAGCGAGCCGGCGCGGAAGGCGTTGGCCGCCGCGACCGACAACCGGCTCACGCCCGACCTGGCGACGAAGCTGCAGTCGGCGCTGGCGGATGTGCGTGCTGGTGGTGGCGGGGCCGCCGAGAGCCTGCACGAGTTGTCGGGCAAGCTGCTTGGTCGCGATGAGTTGGTGGCCCTGGGTGCCGACGCCGACGATGTGGTGGCGTACGAGAACCTCGCGCTGCGCGTGCTGCCCGGCGTGATCTGGCTCCGCCAGTTGAGCGGCGGTCGTTGAACGCCAATCGTGCCGGCCTCGGAACGCGGCTACCCGCCGGTAACAACCTCGATAATACCGATAATATTCGATCCAGCATTCATCGGGCTTCGCGGCCGACCGAACGTGACTCTTGATTGGCACACCCCTTGCACTGTTGTTCCCTCACGTGGCGAACGCCACACGGACCAACCACTCACTGGAGAACCACATGAAGAAGTTCATCGCGATCATGATGGTGCTGGGCCTCGTCGGCTTCGCCGTCGCTCAGGACCTGGACACCGCTCAGGGCGACATCTCGACCGAGTCGAACGCTGGCGGCGCCGGCGGCAGCGAGGTCTACGACCTGATCATCAGCAAGATGCACGAGATGGAAGCCAAGTACATCGCTCACCAGACGAGCGAGTGGGAATGGATCAAGTGGGGTTACTGGATTGGCGCCGGCACGAACT
>JBFWQT010000720.1:0-3014 GCA_050249295.1 Planctomycetota bacterium | reverse complement strand
TCACGCCCTCTTCCATGCTGGCAAACACGGCCTGCTGCTGGTTGTAGTGCCGCGCGAGCGCCTGCAGTCGCTCGTCGAGCTGCGAGGCCATGTGGTTGATCGCGCTGACGAGGCTGTGCAGTTCGCTGGCCTCGGGCAGGCGCAGACGGGCGGTCAGGTCGCCACGGGCCATGCGCTCCACGCCGAGGCGCACCACGCGCAACCGGCTCAGCAGGCCCCACACCAGCCACACGGCAATGGTGAAGCCGACCAGCGCGATCAGCACGATCCAGCCGATCGCCTGCGCGACGGTCTGGTACGGCGCGCTTGCCGCGGTCACGGCCTGGCGCACCTCGGCCGCGCCGACGACATGGTTCGACCCGTCGCGCACCGGCACGCACACGTAGATGCGCGCCGGGAAGCCGGGCGAATGCTCCTGCCCGAGCGAGCTCTCACCGTTGAGGCCGCGCTCCATGTAGCCGTCCGGCGCGCCCGTGCCCGAGGTGGTGTCGGGCATGCCGGCGCGCACGCCGATCCACTTGCCGCTCTCGTGCAGCACAAGCACGTCGGCGCGCAGCGTGCGCGAGAGGTCGAGCGCGGAGCGCGTCATCGCCTCGCGCAGGTTGTCCGACGCGAGCGCCCGCGCGAACTGCGGCACGGCAACGGTCAGGCCCTGATGCAGCGCCTCCGTCTGCCGCGATGCCGCCGCGGTCTCGAGCTTTTCGAATGCCAGCAGCGCGAGCGACGCCAGTCCCAGCAGCAAGAGCAGCAGGAACAGCGTGGCCATACGCCACATCAGTGCACCCCGGCGCATAGGTTCGGGTCCGGTAGTCGTGTGGTTCACTCGCGGAAGCGGTAGCCGACGCCGCGAACGGTCTCGACGAACCCGCCGCACGCACCCAGCTTCCGGCGCAGGCCGACGATCTGCACGTCCACCGAGCGCTCGGTGACCGGGTAGTCCTCACCCTTGACCGCGTTGACGATCTGGTAGCGGGTGAAGACCCAGCCGGGCCGGCGCGCCAGGACGTGCAGCACGCGGAACTCGGTCAGCGTCAGCCGCACCGCTTCGCCGCGCACGAGCACCTCGAAGCGGCCGGGGTGGATCACCAGGTCCGGGTTGCGGGCCGTCCCCTCTCCAACGACGGTAATCGTCGCCGCGTCATCCGGCGGCTCGATGCGACGACGACGCAGCACGGCACGCACCCGCGCGATCAGCACGCGCGGACTGAACGGCTTGGTGATGTAGTCGTCGGCGCCGAGTTCCAGGCCGGTGACAATGTCGGCCTCTTCACCGCGCGCGCTGAGCATCAGCACGCCGATCGCCTCGGTCGTCGGGTCGCGCTTCAGCGTCCGGCAGACGTCGAGGCCATCCATGCCGGGCAGCATCAGGTCGAGAATCACCAGGTCGGGCTTGTTCGCCCGCGCCAGCTCCAGGCCCTTCTCGCCGGAGGTGGCGGAGTCGATCCGGAAGCCTTCCTTTCCCAGGTTGTAGGTGAGCAGTTCGACAAGATCCTCTTCGTCATCCACCACGAGTATGCGTTCGTTGGGCATGATCGGAGTCCGTCTGTCGGTTTCCGGAATGAGGTCTGCATGAGCCAGGCGAAGCCGTCAAAGCACGTCTGCAACGGCATTTCCAGTGGGTAGATACAAACTGACAGGCCCCTCGCGAGTTCCACACAAAGCCTGAATGAACGCCCCGGATTCGATAAAGACTGTGTTCGCGTCCTGATGCAATCTGAACAATCGCGACTGACCATCTTGCACGCCGTTGCACCCGACTGATTCGTCGCCGTCACATCATGCAGCTCTTCGCCTACGGCACCCTGATTGATCGCGCGCTGCTCGAGAGCAAGATCGGCCACGCGGCAGGCGGTTCGCCGCAACCGGCACGGCTCGACGGGTACCGGCGCACGCACGACGCGCGACGCGGCTATCCGTGGGTCACGCCGGATGAGTCGCAGTGCGTGATCGGCGTGGTGTGGAGCGGGCTGAGCGACGACGACATGCGGCTGCTCGACGCGTACGAAGGAGTCGACGCCGATCCGCCGGAGTACTGGCGCCGCCAGTTGCAGGTGCGCATCACCGGCAGCGACGAGGCGATCACCGTCGAGGTGTACGTCGGCAATCCGGCCGCGTTCGCTGGCGAGTGATGCGGTGCGCGTCAAGCCGGGCGGAACACCTTGACCACGTCCGGATTGCCGTCCAGGCGCGGGCCGCCGATCAGGTCGATGCAGTACGGAATGGCCGGGAACACCGCCTCGAGGCACACGCGGATGCTCGCGGGCTTGCCCGGCAGATTGACGACCAGGCTCTTGCCCACGACGCCCGCGGTCTGCCGCGAGAGGATTGCCGTGGGCACGCCGCTGTCGAGCGAGGCGCGTCGCATCTGCTCGCCGAACCCCGGCAACTCCTTCTCCAGCACGCTGGCCATCGCCTCGGGCGTGACGTCGCGCGGCGCGGGGCCGGTGCCACCGGTGGTGCAGATCAGCGCGGCGCCGTCGTCGGCAAGCTGCCGGATCCACGCCACGATCTGCGCAGCCTCGTCGGCCACCACCACGCGGCGGAACTCGTACGTGCCGTCGGCGGCAAGGAACTCGCGCAGCGCAGCTTCGATGGCCGGGCCGGACTTGTCCTCGTACTCGCCGGAGCTGGCGCGGTCGGAGATCGTGACGATGCCGATGAGTGCAGCCATGGCGGTGGCGGTGGCGGTAGCGGCGGGTGCCGAGAGCATACACCGTGAGGCGGATGCGGGCCGCACAATGCAACGGCAGTTTCGACCACGAGACCGACGTTCGAATCAGAGCCGCGCGTATTGGCCACCAGCGATCACTGATTCACGACACCAGCGAGGTCGGGAGTCAGAGCCGCGCGCGCAGCAAGCGGCCATCGTGAGGTGACCACCGCAAGTACAGCGAATCACAAGTCCTCGTCCCATCAAAGCAGCCCTCCGGGCGAGCCGGGGGTGTAAGCCCCCGGAGTCTGGCACTGATGCGAGCCCTCGGCGCCACCAGGTCCGCGCCACCAACAGAGTCATG
>JBFWQT010000719.1:0-3025 GCA_050249295.1 Planctomycetota bacterium | reverse complement strand
CCCCCGCGCCCACCCCCCCACCCCCCCCCGCCCGCCCCGCGCGCGCGCCGCCACGCCGACCGCACGCCCACGCCGCCACGGCCCTGCGCGCCCGCGGCCAGCCGGACTCGGCGGCCGACCTCAACGCCGGTGAGAGCATGGCGCGCGGCCTCGCCACGTTGCGTGGTCATGCGGCGGTGTGGCGGCGCGACCTCGTCGACGGCTTCTCGTCCGCGCTGATCAAGGAAGCGCGCGCGCCGCGCAGCACGCACCCGCTGATCGACGCGCTGCACCAGGTGTTCCGCGGCGACACGCGCGGCCGGCTGGCCGAGGGCACACCGCGGCCGCCGCTGGTGCGCGACATCGAAGCGCGCCTCGAGCATCACCGCCTCGTGCCGACCGTGCGGCCCGACAACGTGAGGCTCGACCTGCACACTGCCGAGGACCGCGAGCGCAGCATGCTGCTGCATCAGCTCCGGCTGCTCGGCGTGGCCGGCTTCTCGCACGAGGGCGGCACCGACCTGATCGCGCGCGACGATCTCTCGCGCATCGAGGAGCTGTGGCGCCTGCTCTGGTCGCCCGAGTACGAGTCGAGCGCGATCGAGGCGTCGCGCTACGGGACGACGCTCGCCGATGCAGTGGGCGCGAGGCTCGAAGAGGCCGCGGGCGAGTTGCCGCCGCGCGCCGAGGCCGCGGCCGGGTTGCTGATCGACGCGGCGCTGGCCGGCGCGTCGGTGCTGCGGCCGAAGCTGCTCGGCCATCTCGTGCAGGTCGTGCGCGACGATCAGATGTTCGAGAGCCTCAGCGCGGCGCTCGACCACCTGCTGTGGTTGTGGCGCTACGACGAGGTGCTCGGCCTGTCCGGCCGTAGCGACATCGGTGATCTGCTGGCCGAGACCTGGAACCGCAGCCTGTGGCAGTGGGAGGCGCTCGGCAACGACGGCGGCGACATGACGCCGCGACTGCGCGGTGTGCAGGCGCTGCTCGCCACGCTCGAACGGGCCGGCCACGGCATCGGCCTGGATGCGCGCGCGTTCTGCCACGTCGCCACGCGCGTGCAGTCCGACTCCGCGCAGTCGCCCGTGCTGCGCGGCGCCGCCACCGGTGCGCTGTGGACGCTGGGCGCGGCCGACGCCGAGGCCGTGACCACAGAGCTGCGCGGCTTCGCCGACCCCGCGATGTTCGGCGACTACCTCACCGGCCTGTTCGCGCTCGGCCGCGAGGCGGTGCTCCGGCATCCCGACCTCGTGCGCGGCCTCGACAGCACGCTGCTCGGCTACTCCGACGACGAGTTCCTCGCGGCGTTGCCGCCGTTGCGTCTGGCGTTCACGTACTTCTCGCCGCGCGAGGTGCACGACCTGACTGTGACGCTGGCGAGTGCGTTGGGTCTGTCGCCGGAGCAGACCGAACGCCTGGCCTCGTTGCAGGTCAGCGGTGAGGAAGCCGCCGCGGCGTACGCCTTCGAAGGGGCTCTGCTGGCCGCCCTGCGCCGATACTCGGTGCGTGGTGCGGACTGACTGACCGGGCAACGGTGCGGCCCGCAGGATCACCTGTCACGAGTAGCCACGACATCCGGAGTCAGAGCCGCGCGCGCAGCAAGCGGCCACCGCGAGCTGACCACCTAACGACAGACGCTGTGGGCCGCTCCGGTGGGATGCTCGTCGCAACGGACAATGTCTCGCGTTCGGTGGTCAGCTCACGATGTGGCCGCTTGCTGCGCGCGCGGCTCTGACTCCCGACCTCGTTGGTCTTCCAGCCTGCACCACACCACACTGCAGGCTGGAAGCCCGCACCACACCACACTGCAGGCTGGAAGCCCGCACCACACCACACTGCAGGCTGGAAGCCTGCACCACACCACACTGCAGGCTGGAAGCCCGCACCACACCCCGCGCTACCCGCCGACCCGGCCGAGCGGGTACACTGACAGGCCGCCCGCACGGGCCACCAACGCGACGCACCGCGACGACGACGCACACGATCGAATGACCGAGACCAGCACGATTGAAACCCTCATCGGCCAGGTGCTCGGCACCTACCGCCTCTCTCGAAAGATCGGGCAGGGCGGCATGGGCGCCGTGTTCATCGGCATGCACGAGGGGCTGCTGAAAGAGTTCGCCGTCAAGGTGCTGCCCAAGAAGCTCGCCGACTCGCAGGAGTTCATCGAGCGATTCAAGCGCGAAGCCCGCCGGGCCGCCCAGCTGGACCATCCGAACGTCGTCGGCACCGTCGACTTCGGAATCCAGGGCGACTACTACTACATGGCGATGCAGTTCGTGGACGGCGTGTCGCTGAAGGAACTGCTCAAGAAGAAGGGCCGCCTGCCGATCGATCAGGCGGTGGACTACTTCCGCCAGGCCGTGGCCGGGCTGCAGTTCGCGCACAGCCGCGACATCATTCATCGCGATATCAAACCCGACAACCTGCTGATCGCCACCGACGGCACCGTGAAGGTCGCCGACTTCGGCCTCGCGCGGCGGATGGAAGAAGACGTCGAGATCACGCGCACCGAGCAGATTCTCGGCACGCCGCTGTACATGCCGGTGGAGCAGTGGCGCGGCGAGCAGGTGGACGTGCGCGCCGACGTGTACGCGCTCGGCATCACCTTCTATCACATGCTCTGCGGGCGGCCGCCGTTCCTGAAGGGCAGCGTGCCGGAGATCCTGCGCGCGCGACTGCAGGACAAGTTCCCGCCGCCGCGCGAGCTGCGCGACGACATCCCGCCGCCGATCGAGGCGCTGGTGCTGAAGATGATCGCGCGCGAGGCGCGGCACCGGCCGAAGGACATGCACGAGGTCGAGCAGATCCTGCGCGACACGTACCTGCAGCCGAAGGAGAGCCGGGCGACGGCCGACGACGCGATGCAGCGCGCGCGCGCCTCGCAACGCCAGGCCGCGTCGTCGTCGCCGGGCGAGTCGGCGGTGGGCGAGTGGACGTTGTCGCCGCAGCCGGGGCTGACCGCCGGGGCGATGCACGCCGACCTGCCGGCGCGGCCGCTTCGGGCGGAACGCGCGGAGTCGGTGGTGATTCCGGACGCGATGCCGGT
>JBFWQT010000718.1:0-3027 GCA_050249295.1 Planctomycetota bacterium | reverse complement strand
GACGTCAAGTACAAGCACCTCGACCTGATTGACGTGCCCGCCGACATCGCGGCCAACACCGAGCCGTGGTTCAACCAGACGCTCACGCAGGCCAACGACAGCGTCGTCCGGCTCGGCATCATTCACGGCGACTTCCACTGGCACAAGCACGACAACGACGACGAGTTCTTCTTTGTGCTGCAGGGCCGGCTGTACATCGACGTGCGCGACGAGCACGGCAACGAGCGCACGATCGAGATGGGCCCGCACCAGGGCGTGACGATTCCGAAGGGCGTGATGCACTGCCCGCGCGCGCCCGAGCCGGTGGTGATGCTGATGGTCGAGACCAGCGCGATCGTGCCGACCGGAGATTGACCGTGCCCGTCGGCCAGCCGATTCCAGCGGGTCCGATCCGCACCGGGCTCGACCTGGTGAACGTGGCGCGCCTGCGCGAGAAGCTACAACGCCGGCCGGAGGCGCGGGAGGATTTCTTCGCGCCAGCCGAGATTGCGTACTGCGAGCGGCACGACACGCCGTGGCCGCACTATGCGGCGCGCTTCGCCGTGAAGGAAGCGCTGATCAAGGCGTTCGGCCTGGATCTGCTGATGTACGACCTGCCGTTGATCGAGCTGGTGCACGGCGAGCGCGGCGCGCCGGCGGTGGTGATCCACTGCGAGCGGCTGCTGGCCGACTGCCGCCGCGTGCTCGGCGGACGCGACTTCGCGTTGTCGTTGTCGGTGACGCACGAGGCCGACGTGGCGTGCGCGGTGGTCATCGTGCAGGCGACGGCGTGAGCGGCGTGCGGCGGCTACCGCTTCGGTGCCGGCACCGTGTAGGTCAGGTTGAGCGCGTGCGGCCGCAGGTCGTCGAGCCGGTCGTAGTAGCACTCCGACACCAGGCGCGACGGCAGCAACGTGTACGTGCTACGCAGCTCGGTCGCGCTGGCGGTCACCACCATCACGCCGCTCGAGTCGGTGTCGGCAAACGCGATCTGCGACGGCTGCGACGCCACCGCGCTGACGCTGCTGAGCATGAACATCTCGCCCAGCCGGCTGACGAACGTGTTCATCGAGCCGGGCGGCAGGCCGATCTGGCTGACCGCGCCGCCGAGCAGCGACTTGAGCGGGCGCGACGACGTGGGCGGGCCGGTGAACTCGATCACCCGATGCGGGCCGCCGCCGGGGCGCGCGTGGCGGTCGCCGTGGTCCGTCACGAACGACGCGTGGATGTCGCCGCTGAGCAGCACCGCGCCGGGCACCGTGCTGAAGTAGTTGAGCAGCGCCTCGCGCCGCCGCGGAAAACCCTCCCAGCCGTCGAGCGAGTAGATCAGGCGCTGGCGCAGCATCGCGGGGAACGCCGACGGCAGCGTCATGCCGACGCGCGGATTCGAGAGGTCGAGCACCAGCGGCGTGAACACCACCGACGAGCCGACCAGCTTCCACGTTGCCTGACTCGCCGAGAGCGTCTTGCGCAGCCAGTCGCCCTGCATCCGGCCCAGCGCGTCGTCGCTCTGGCCGCGCATCGCCACCACGTTGGCGTACAGGTAGTAGAGGTCCTGGTTGACGATGTTGCGCGAGCCGACGTCGGAGATCAGCCGCTGCTTGCCCATGGCGAGGTACGACACGCCGCGCGGCTTGCCGGCCGGGTCGATGACGAGGCCCGCGTTGATGCCGGCCAGCACCTTGTTGATGAACAGCAGGCCGAGGTTGCCAGCAACGGCCTTCTGCGCGCGCGCCGCGGCGGCCTCGGCGGGCACGCCCTCCTTCTGGTAGAGCATGCTGAACGCGGCGACCAGCGCGCCCTTGTGCGTGGCCAGCTCGGGCGCGTCGATGTTCACGTACGGGTCGATCTTCACCGCGGCCTTCTGCGCGTCGGGCAGCGGCAGCGCGTCAATCGTCGGCGCGTCGATCACGATGGCGGGCGGGAACGCGTCCTCGGCGATCAGGTGGTCGGGGCGGTAGCTGCGGTACTCGGTGAGCAGCAGCTGCAGCTGCTTGCCGAACGAGAACTCGCGGTAGAGGTGCGCGTTCGCCGGCGAGAGTCGCTCGGCCGTGATGTCGAGCAGGCCGTCGTCGTTCAGGCCGAGGTCCACCGGCATGTACTCGAAGTACGCCTGCGCGGCGGCGTCGCGGCGGGCCGTGTCGGCGGCGCCGTTGTCGGCCAGGTGCTCGCTGCCGGTGGACTGCCAGATGTCGTTGGAGAACTCGTGGTCGTCCCAGATCGCGATCAGCGGCCAGCGCTCGTGCACGCGCTGCAGCACCGGGTCGGTGCGGTAGGCGCGATGCAGGTCACGATAGTTGCCGAGGCTGCGCGCCACCTGGTACGGGCCGAGGCCGTCGTCCACCGTGATCGCCTCGCCCGGCTCGCGGAACGTGATCGCGCGCGGGAGCTGCGCCTTCGGCTGCGCGGGGTCGGCCGTGCGCTCATAGATGTAGTCGCCGAGGCAGACGATCGCGTCGATGTCTTCGTCGTGGTCGGCCAGCAGCAGCGCGAGCGAGTTGTAGTATCGGCCGACGCGATCCTGGCACGAGGTGATGGCCAGACTCACCGGCACGTCGGCGTCGGCCGCTGGTGCGGTCTTCGTGCGGGCGATCGGCGTCATCGAACGGCCCGCGCCGGCGCTCCACGAGAAGCGGTACCAGTAGAAGCGGCCGGGCTGCAGTCCGCCGACGCGCACCTTCACGCAGTGATCGTGGCGAGCGCTGGCCGTCAGGTCGCGCTGCACCACGACCTCGTTCAGCTCGCGATCGGCCGCGACGGTGAGTTGCAGCGGCACGTCGGCATCCGGCGCGGCGGCGTCCACGGCCCGTGTCCAGAGGATCACGCTGCTGTCGCGCGGATCGCCGGAGGCGAGGCCCTGCGGGAAGCCCACCGTGGGCCCGGCCGGCATCGGTTGTGCCGGATCCTGCGCCGGCAGCGGCGAGCCGGCCAGCAGCACGGCGACGATGAGCAGCAGAAGGATGGCCGGGGTGATGCGTCGCATGTGGGTCGCGGGCGGTGGTGGTGAAGTCAGCCGCGGTAGGCGCTGACGTGGTTGAGTTCGTAGAG
>JBFWQT010000717.1:0-3039 GCA_050249295.1 Planctomycetota bacterium | reverse complement strand
ACCGCGCGACATCCGCCACCTACTGCACCGCCAACTCGCGGGCGATCCGGCGGAAGCGGCCGGCCATCCACGGGAAGAACAGTGCCGAACCGATGGCCACATGCGAAGCACCGGCGTCGCGGTAGCGCTGCACGTCGGCCCGGCCGGTCACGCCGCCACCACCGATGATGCGCAGGCCAGCGTCGGGCCACGTGCTGCGCACTTCGTCTATCACGCGCAGCGTGATCGACTGCAACGGCTTGCCGCTCATGCCGCCACGCGCGACCGGCAGCGTGTTGCAGCAATGCAGCACGCGCACGCCGGCATCCAGCGCGGCCGACGCAATGCCGCGCCACGCCACCGGCGGCAACTTCACCACCACCGGCCACGGCGTCTGCACGGCGCGCGCGAACACCGCGGCGTAGTCGAGCGGGTCGTCCTTCACATTCGGACACGACACGTTGAGCTCGAGGCCGAGCGGGCCCGACCCGGTGGCGGCGCCGGTCACACCACTCGCCACGCGGTCGATCAAAGCCAGCCAGTCGGACGTGTTGAAGCCATGGATGCTCAGCAGACGCCCCTGCAGGCGCGACTGCGCGGCGGGCGCGAGCGCCGCGTCGATGCCGGGGTTGGGCAGGCCGAGCTTGTTGACCCACGCATCGAACAGCGGCGAGTAGCGGACCGTCTTGACGATGCGCCACACGCGCTTGGCGAAGCCGGCGCGGAACTCGCGCGTGAACGTGCCGAGCGTGGAGGTGATGCCGGCACCGCCGAGGTAGTTGCCGAAGGGCGCCGAGAAGACGATCGGCTGGATCTCGCTCACGAGTGCACTCGACGTCGCAAGGTCTGCGGGGCCCGCTCGCCTGCGCGGGCGGCTCGTGTGTTGACGCGGATGGGCGGTGCCTCGCTCATCATCCGCCCTTGCCGTCCTTGAGTTCGCGGTGTCGGCGGTAGTCGCGCGCGAGGCGGCGCATCAGCGCGCTGGGGCTGAGGCCCTCGCGCACCGACTGCTCTTCGATCCACACCTTGAGGTCAGCCGGAAGGTTGACGGTCAGCGTGGTCTTGATCTGCGTGCCGCCCGCGCCGGGCCGCGGCTGCTGGTTGGTGTCGCCCGAGCCGGATGCGCCGGCCGAACGGTTGTTGCCGCCACCGGTCGCCGGGAAGTGCGCCGACGTGGTGTTCTGTCGCGGCGACGGTTGCGGCCGCGGTTGCGCGGGTGGTGGTTCGGCGCCGGTCAGGCGACCGGTGCGAGGCGCGGCCGTACCGCCACCCGCCGAGGGCATCGGTCCGGTGCGACGCGCGGCCGGTGCATTGCCCGCGTCCGATCGGCCGACCATCTTCGTGTCGGCTGGCTTCTGCGGTTGCGCCGGCAGCGTGACCAGCTTCTGCGGCGGCTGCGCTGGCGGAGCCGGTTCGGGTGTGCGCTTGCGGAACGGATCGGGCGCGGCCGACGGCGGCGCCTGTTGCTGCCCGCCGCCACCACCGGCGCGCGGCAGCCCGCCACCGCCACCGCCACCGCTGCCACCGGCTGGCATCGACACGCCGATCTTCTTCAGCATCTCGAGCACGTCGGGTGGCGGCGCTCCCATCACCGTTTCCAGTGATTGATCGAGGTTGAGCTGGCCGCCGCCCGATGCGGCAGCTGCATCCGCTGCAGCCGGTGCGCGGTCCGACCCGGTTGCCCCGGCGCGCTTCAGGAACATGGCGTTCAGCGCGGCGATCTTCGGGCTCTTCGGGAAGGCCTGCAGGGCCTCGGCCAGGATGCGCCGCGCCTGATCGATGTCGCCATCGTTGAGGAATGCCTCGATGCGGAACTCGTAGTTCGAGATCGAGCCGACCTTGCCTTGCACTCGCTCGAGGTCGAGCCGCGCCTGCTGGAAGTCCGGCCGTCGGGCGCAGATGTCCTTCAGCAGCACCTCGGCCGAATGGAAATCCTCGGCCTCGATGTGCCGGCGGATGTCCTTGAACTCATTCGGGAACTCGTCGTACGACACGGTTGGCTCCGCAGGGACCGTTCGACCAGTTTACACGAGCCGGCCATCCGCGCGAGAGCATGCTCGCGTTGTTGGTTGTTGATCGCGCCTCCCTCCCTCGCAGCTTGAAGCCCACGGGCTGCTGACGTGGGCAACCGCGAAGCACACCTGACGTCTCGATCGTCCATCGCGCCGTTGCGACGCGGACCACGGTTCCTACCACCGGGCATATATTTCTGTTTGACAAGTTCCTTTCAAGTGGTACAATTCAAGGTGGTGAGCTCCCGACCGGTCGCATCGGAGCGGGTCGGGCCACCATGCTGATGCGGATTGCGTGCCGGGTGCCGCGCCTGTGGGCGCCCCATGATCGCCGTCGCGAGTTGTTTGCACGACTCTCGCGGCCGTGATCCCTTGCACCACGCACGCGCTGCCGCCCTTGCTGCGAAGAGATTGCAACTCCAACCCGGAAGCCGGGACCGCTGACGGTCCGTATCGCGTTGCGTCTGCGCGAGCAGGTGATTCGCGATCGTCAGGCAAGCCCGACGCGAAGCGCACCGGAGCGAGGGACGCAATCGGGGTCCTCAACGGGAAGTCATTACCCCTCCGGGGACTGACGTCCCGGCTCGCCCGGTTGAATGGACCGCGACCTCACTCATCGATGGAGCCTGAAAAACCTGTCCTTGGATGCTTGAAGGCGCCCATACGAGCCTTCTCTCAACTTCACTCACGTTCAAAAACGCACAGAAACGCACAACAATGACCACCACCAACCCCAACAACGCCAAGCCCAAGCCCACCTCGAATGCGCGAATCGAAGCCAACCGCCGCAACGCGCAGCGCTCCACCGGCCCCCGCACCGCTGCGGGCAAGGAACGCTCCAGCCGCAACGGCTGGCGCCACGGCCTGACCGCCACCAATGTTGTAGCGCCCGACGAGGACGCTGCCGCGTTCGACCACTACCGTCTCGACATGCGGCTCTCCCTGCAGCCGGCCAACTCAATGGAGGAGGACCTCGTCGAGCGCATCGTCGTTACCGGCTGGAAGCGCCGCCGCCTCGAAGCCTGGGAGCAGCGCGTGTTCAACACCG
>JBFWQT010000716.1:0-3046 GCA_050249295.1 Planctomycetota bacterium | reverse complement strand
GTACCATTGCTGGTACACACGCTTTCCAAGCGTGCCCGATCGGCCGCTCCGGCACCTCTCCGGGAGGGCTGGTGCGTACTAGAACGGCAAAACAACGTCAAAGGAAAACACAACCGCCAACGCCTGCTATGCTCCGCTGATAAAGACAAAAGACCGATACCGCCGACCCGGACGCGCAATTCGTGCGTTACACACAAGCAGGAAACGCACCGGTGAATCGCACACCATCATGGATCCAGACTGCCCGGCGCACCACGCAAACCACGCGCGCCAGTCACGGCCGGCATACGCTGCAACCCGCCTGTTGAGTCCGGACCGCATGCCACGGCCAAGTCCCCGGCCGACACCATCCACCGCATCGCCACATCCCGCCCCGCCGGTCGCACATATCTTCCATGTGTTAAAGCGCTAATGCTTGAAACAAGTCTCACCAGCATATAGCTTCAGCCACCAACATGGATCCAACGACCGACGCCCCGACGAATGCGCCCATGACTGCTGACACGTCACCCGACTACGCGGGCAATTACGCACAATCCAGATCGTTACGCGTCGGGGTCTATGTCGATGTCGCCAACATCAGCCTCAACGGCGGGCGAGGGATGCGCTTCGACACGTTGCGCCGATTTGCGGCGCGCGACGGCGGCGACGCGATGCGGCTTGCGGCCTACTGCTCGTACGATCCGGAGCGCGCCCGCGAGGACTCCCGCTACCGGATCGGCACGCTCGACTTCCACCGCATCATGCGCGACTTCGGCTACAAGGTCGTGACCAAGACCGTGCGCTGGTACGAGGACGAGAACGGCGAGCGGCACCCCAAGGCCAACGTCGACATGGACCTCGCGGTGGACTGCCTGTCGCAGTCGAACCGGCTCGATCGCGTCGTGCTGCTCAGCGGAGATGGCGACTTCGTCCAGCTGGTCCGTGCCGTGCAGAACCTCGGGTGCCGGGTCGAGGTCATCGCGTTCCGCAATGTGTCGGAAGCGCTGCGCAACGAGGCGGACATGTTCCTCAGCGGGTACCTGGTGCCGGGGCTGCTGCCGGTGACCAACGGCACGAACAGCTCGGCGCGCTGGGGCGAGGTCGGCTCGCGCGTGCGCGGCATCTGCTACGACTGGCGGTCGGACCGCGGCTTCGGGTTCATGCGCTTCCTGCGCAACCTGTCGGACGGCCTGTGGATCACCGACACCCGGCAGTCGGGCTCGTCATTCGAGACGGCGTTCGTGCATGCGACCGAGCTGGAGCGGGCACGGATTGACACGGAGGAGTTGCCGAGCCGCGACCTGATCCTCGAGTTCGAACTGACCGAGGGCAAGAAGGAAGGGTTCGAGGCCCGCGCGATCACGGTGGTGAACCGCTACCCGTTCACGACGTAGGCCGGGAAACGGGTCGGACGGCGACGCACACAACAAAAGCAAGCAACAAGCCGGCCCGCTTGTCCCCTCGTGGTGGCGACAAGCGGGCCGGAGTGCTTCAGCGCTCAGCGCGTCGATCGATCAGCGGCGCTTCGGCGAGCGCGGCCGCCACTGCGGGGCCTGGTCGTTGAACGGGTCGTTGGTTGCGTACCAGCGCTCGCCGTCCTTCTTGAGGCGCATGATGTGCGGCGACTTCTCGATGCTGTCCTTCATCGCCTTGGCGCGTTCGCGGGCCACCTGCTGGGCCTGCGCAGCCGGGATGTTCGGCGGCGCGTTGGCGATCATGCGCTCGTAGAACTTGTTCTCGTCGAAGCGCACGCTCCACTCGTACTCGACGTACGCGTCGTTGTCCTTCTCGTACACCTTCGTCAGCTTGTACGAGCGCACCGTGATGCAGCTGATCAGGAAGTCGCTCTCGGCCTTCTGGTTCGGGTTCTGCACGGCCGTGCGGATGTCGCCCGGCTGGCTGCACCACTGCAGGTCGTCGGTGTTGTGCTTCTTCCAGGCTTCGATCACGCGCTCGGCAACCTCTTCCGGCGAGGCGCCACCACAGGTCTTCTCGTCAGGCGCGCTGGTCGGACCGCCGCTCGACGGCGGCATGCGCTTGGCCAGTTCCTTCGCGGTTGTCGTGTTCGGGTACTTCTTCAGCAGCTCGTCCACGTCCGGGCGCGGGTTGTAGTCGGGATCGCTCTTCATCTTCTTCTCGATCTCGGCCAGCATCTTCTGCGCCTCGGCCTCTTCCTTCTGCGCGGCCAGCTCGGCCGGATCCGGAGCCGACTTCAGGCGCTTGATCTGGTTCTTCGCGTCCTTGCCTTCGTCCGCGCGGCCGAACTTGTCGGCGATCCACTCCCACTCGGCGATCGCGCCTTCAATGTTGCCGGCGCGCTCGAGGTTGCGCGCGTTGCCGGTGTGCTGGCCGAGGATCTCGTTGACGCGGGCTTCGACGGCGCGGCAGTGGTTCTGCGCGTCCATCGGGGCCTTCTCGTTGTCGATCACCTTCTTCGCTTCGTCGCGGGCCTTGACGTAGTCGCCGCTGGCGAACGCCTTGGCGGCCTTCTCGGCGTCCTTGTGCACCTCGGGGATGCGCAGGCCGGGGTACTTGATCTTCTTGAGTTCCTTCTCGGCGAGCTTCGCCAGGCCGTCGAGGCCGCCGGTGTACTCGACCTTGCCTTCGACGCCGATGATCCACGCGGCCGGAATGCTGTCGCCGCGGTAGCGCTCGCCGCCGCCCGCCGAGATCGAGATCGTCAGGCCGGCTTCGGCCACCTGGGCTTCCAGGTTGTCCTTGCGCGCGTTGCCCTTCTCGAAGCACAGCACCCACAGCCCGAGGCCGGCGTGCTCGGCGTACAGCGCCTGCAGCTCGCCCAGCGCCTTCATCTGCGCGGCGTCGCTCGCGTTGAACTGCACGATCACGACGACTTCGCCCTGCATGCCGGGCAGCAGCGAGTACTGCAGCTGACCCATGAACTTCGGGCCGGACGTGCCGCACCTCTGGGCGCTGCCCCAGTCGCGGCCCGGCTCGCCCTTGGCCGGCGTCGGGTCGGCGTAGAGCGGGCCGGCAATACAGGCCACTGCAAGCTGGGCCACCAACATCTGCATCGGATAGCGCTTCATATGTGTGTTTCCATCCT
>JBFWQT010000715.1:0-3051 GCA_050249295.1 Planctomycetota bacterium | reverse complement strand
CGCGCCGGATCTTGTTCTCGCGCTCCAGCAGCTCGGCCATCGCGCGGTTGTGGGCGTTGCCCGGCGCGAGCTTCCTCGCAAGGTCGAACTCCGCGTCGGCCGCGTCGAACTCGCCGGCCGCGGTCTGCAGCATGCCGTTGACGAGCCGCACGTCGGGGTTGGTGGGGTACAGGCCGCGCACCATGCGCGCCCGGCGCCGCGCCTCGCTGAGGATCGCGCCGCGACTCTTCTCTTCGTCTTTCGCGCCAGCGGCTGGCGGCGGCAGACGCAGCGCGGCGCGCACGAAGCCGCAGTTGGCCTCGACGTTGCGGTCCTGGTCGCGGAGCGCAATGTCGTACGCCCGCAACGCGCCCCACGGATCGGCCGGCGCACTGTCGAGCCGACGCTGGCCGTCGCGCAGCCGGTCGGCAAACGGCATGTCGGCCTCGACGGCCGCCACGTCGTCTTCCTTCAGCGTGACCGTGCCGGCGCCGTCCTTGAGTCGCAGCGTGATCTTGCCGTCGCGTCGTTCGACGATGTCGCCGCGCAGGTCGTGGCCGTTCTTGAGGAACACCCACTCGGCCGCGGCCGGTGCAGGCGGCAGCGCCAGCGCCAGCAGCAAAGCCGCGGTGGCAACAAGGAACAGGAAGCGGCGAGTGGCGGAATATGTCATGTGTCGAGTGCGTCCGTTGGCGTCCCGGCCGCGGTCCACAACGAGTATACCCAATCGGGCGAACACGCAGCGCAGGCAAGCCGTCAGAGTGGCGGCTGTAGTCGCGCCTTGACGGTGTTGCGCGACACGCCGAGCACGCGGGCCGTCTCCGAGATGTTGCCCTGCAGGCGCTCGAGTACGGCCACCACGTAGCGGTGCTCCATCTCGCCGAGCGGCAGGATCTCGCCGTCGTCTCCGGCGGCCACCACCAGCGCGCCGAGAGGGGCCGACGCGCCGCGCACCTCGGCCGGCAGCGACGCGGCCGTGAGGTCTTCGTCGTCGGAGAGGATCGCGGCGCGCTCGACCAGGTTGCGCAGCTCGCGCACATTGCCGGGCCAGTGGTAACGCGCGATCGCGGCCAGCGCGTCGTCCTGCAGCTGCAGCTGCGGCTTGCCGATGGTCGGCCCGAGCCGGCGGATGAACTCGCGCGCCAGCAACTGCGAGTCGTCGCCGCGCGCGCGCAACGGCGGCACCGCGATCGGCAGCGCGTTGAGCCGGAACCACAGATCCTCGCGGAACCGCCCGGCCTTCACCTCGGCCGGCAGGTCGCGATTGGTCGCGGCCACGATACGCACATTGGTGACCAGCTCGCGCTTGCCGCCCACCCGGCGGAACGGATGGCCTTCCACCACGCGCAGCACCTTGGCCTGCAGGTCGCTGCGCAGCTCGCCGATCTCGTCGAGGAACAACGTGCCGTCGTGGCTCATCTCGAACACGCCCTCGCGCGATTCGTTCGCGCCGGTGAACGCGCCCTTCTCGTGGCCGAACAGTTCGCTCTCCAGCAGCGAGTCGGAGAACGCGCTGCAGTTGACGGTCACCAGCGGGCCGTCGGCGCGGCGCGACATGCGATGGATCGCGCGGGCGACCAGCTCCTTGCCGCTGCCGGTCTCGCCGGTGACGAGCACGGGCGCGTCGGTCGCGGCCACCTTCGTGATCTGCTCGCGCAGCTCGACCATCGGGCCGCTCTGGCCGAGCATCTCCTGGCCCATCCGCTGGTTGTCCTCGCGCTGGTAGCGCTGCACGTCGCGACGCAGCCGGCGCGTCTCCAGCACGCGATCGACCGACAGGAACAACTCCGCAAGATCGAACGGCTTGACAATGAAGTCGCGCGCGCCGATCCGCATCGCATCCACGGCCACCTTCACGTCGGGGTACGCCGTGATCATGATCACATCGACCGCGTCGTCGGCGCCGAGCAGCTTCGGCAGGATCTCCACGCCGAACCCGTCGCCGAGCTGGTTGTCGAGCAGGATCAGGTCGACGCGCTGTTCCTCGACGAACTTCAGCCCGGCCGCGGCCGAGTCGGCTTCGCGCACATCGTGGCCCTTCTGCTTCAGGGCCTTGGCCAGCGACGTGCGCAGGCTCTTGTCGTCGTCAATGATCAGGAGCATGCGGAATCACCAGGGTGAATACCGTTCCACTGCCGAGCGTACTGCGAACATCCATTGTGCCCTGGTGGGCATGCACAATCCGCTGGCAGATGCTGAGGCCGAGCCCGCTGCCGTCCGCACGCGTGGTGAAGAACGGCTCCCAGATGCGCTCGACAAGCTCGGGCGGAATGCCGCGACCCTGGTCGGTCACGTGCAGGCGCGTCAGTGGCTTGCCCTGGCGCAGGTGCATATCGGCCGACAGGCGGATCGCGCGGCCCGGCTCCGACGCCTCGGCCGCGTTGAGGATCAGATTAACGAGCACGTGGCGCAGCAGGTCGGGATCGCCGCTGACCACGCAGGCGCGGTCCGGCGGGTCAACGACGATGCGCAGCTGCCGCTGGCGCAGCTCGGGCGCCATCATCGCGGCTACCTCGTCGAGCATCTGCGCGGCGGGCATGCGCGAGCGGTTGAGGCTGGCGTTGCGCGCGAGCCGGCGGAACGAATGCAGGAACGCCACGAGCCGTTCCACGTCGACGAGGATCTCGTCGATGATCGGGCCGAACTCGTCGGAGTTCGTCGGCGGCGCCAGCTGGGCGGTCTGCAGGCGCGTCTTCATCGCGGCCAGCGGGTTGCCGACCTCGTGCAGGATGCTCGCCGTCATCTGCCCGATCACGGCCAGGCGGTCGGCATGCGCGAGGCCGGTCATCAGGTCGCGCGCCTCGGCGTGCTTGCGCTCGGTGATGTCCACGCACACGCCGACCACGCGCGGCGGCCCGCCGGACGACGGCACCACGACGGTGCCGCGCAGCTCGAGCCAGGTCTCGGTGTCGGCCTGCTGCTGCAGCGGCCGGTACTCGACGCGCACTTCCATGCTCTCGCCGCCGCCCGTGCGCAGCGCCGACGCCACGCGCGCGCGGTCGCGCGGCAGCACCGCGGCAATCATGGCGGGCAGCGTGGGGTGCACCGGCACGCCGTGGATCTGCGGCTTGT
>JBFWQT010000714.1:0-3054 GCA_050249295.1 Planctomycetota bacterium | reverse complement strand
GACGCAGGCGGTCGCTGATCAGCATGATCTCGTAGATCGCCATGCGGCCACGGTGGCCGGTGAAGTTGCAGCTGGCGCAGCCCTTGCCGTACGCGAACGTCTTGCCGGCCACAGCGTTGGCCTTGAGGTTCAGCGCCTGCATCTGCTCTTCCGTCGGCTCGTACAGCTCGCGGCACTCCATGCAGACCTTGCGCACCAGACGCTGGGCCACGATGCCCTCGATCGTCGCGGCGAGCAGGAAGTCTTCCACGCCGATATCGACCATTCGCGTGATCACGGTCGGCGCGTCGTTGGTGTGCAGCGTCGAGAGCACGAGGTGTCCGGTCAGCGCCGCTTCCACGGCGATACCGGCGGTTTCCTTGTCGCGGATCTCGCCGACGAGGATCTTGTCCGGGTCCTGACGCAGGATGGCGCGCAGCGCCGCCGCGTAGGTCAGGCCGACGTCCTCGTTGATCTGGCACTGGATGATGCCTTCGAGGTCGTACTCGACCGGGTCTTCGGTCGTGATGATCTTGATGCCGATGTCGTTGGCGTAGTTGAGGCAGGAGTACAGCGTGGTGGTCTTGCCCGAACCGGTCGGACCGGTCACGAGCATGATGCCGTTCGGCTTGTCCACGAGCCGGCAGATCGCCATCTTCTCGGCCTCGGCCATGCCCAGGTTGTCGAGGTCGAGCGACACCACCGAGCGGTCGAGGATTCGCATTACGCAGCTCTCGCCGTACATCGTCGGCAGCGTGCTGACGCGCAAGTCGATCGGCTTGCCGCCGATGCTCAGCTCGATACGGCCGTCCTGCGGCAGGCGCGTCTCGGCAATGTCCAGGTTGCTCATGACCTTCACGCGGGCGGTCAGCACCGGTGCCAGCTCGCGCGGCGGCGGGTCCATCTCGTAGAGCACGCCGTCCACGCGATAGCGCACCCGGAAGGCATCCTCGTACGGTTCGAGGTGCACGTCGGCCGCCTTGTCGCGGATTGCGTGCATCAGGATCATGTTGAGCAGCTTGACCACGGCCGGCGCGTTGGCGTTGGCCGCGGCGTCGGAAATGTCCATCGACTTCTTGCCGTCGACGGCCTGCGCGAGGCCCTCGTCGTCGAGGTCGTCGCCGCCGAACATGCCGCCGATGCCGGTGTTGTCCTCGCCGTAGTACTTGCCGAGCGCCGCCTCGATCTGGTCCTCGGTGGCGACCACGCCGATGACCTCGCAGCCGAGCGTGAAGCGCAGCTCCTCGAAGATCATGATGTTCGACGGGTCAGCCAGGCACACCTTGAGGACGCCGCCGCTGAACTCGACGGGGATGATCTTGTAGGTGTGGGCCTGCGCGGCGTTGACCTTGCCGATGGCGTTCTTCGGGATCTCGAGGCCTTCGAGGTCGATGACGTCCATGCCGCTCTGGGCGGCCAGCGCGAAGAGGATGTCCTCGCCGGTGCAGACTTCCATGTCGACGAGAATCTGGCCGAGTGCGCCGCCATTCTCGCGCTGGATCTGCAGGGCTTCCTGGATGTCGCCTTCGGTGACCAGTTCCATCTCCTTGAGGATCTGGCCGATCGGCTTCCGCTTCGCCATGGCTGTGTTTCCTGGACGCGTGGCGCGGCGTCGGAACGGCCGCGCGCACGTACGTTGTGGGACGTGGTGAAAGTTCTGTCTGCGGTTGGCAGGGAGTCGGCCGGGGCGGCAGGCTGCGCGCCGGTCCGGTCTGGCGAGGCCCGGCGCACACCACAGTATACCGCCAGTGGCCCGGCCGAAACAAGCCGCGAGCCTCGCCGATGCGAGCTTGTCCGCAACTGCGATTGCGGCGGCGGGCCGGGGAGGGAAGTCTGCGGGTGTCAGAGGCCCGGATGCCCCCGCCAGCAACACGCGGAACGTCGCCTCGCTTCGCTCACCCTCGCCTCGCCCGCGCTCTGCTTCGGCGCGCGGCCAAGCGAGGGTCGATCGCACTCACACTCACGCACCGCCGAACGCGCGGTCATCCAGGCCCGCCAGCAACACGCGGAACGTCGCCTCGCTCGACCGGCCGGCGACCTCGAACTCGCGGAACACCGCGCGGTACCACTCCGGCACCACCGCCGGATGACGGTCCATCGTGTCGCAGATCGCACCGCCGTCCTCGCACGCGCGCGCCGCGTCGTCGGCCAGCGCGCGCATCGCCGGCGACAACTGCCCGTCGGCCGTGGCCATCGCCGCGAACGCGCGACCGAACGTGCTGCCGGCTGCCACAAACTCGCCGAGCACAAACGTGAACGCGCGCAGGCCGTCACCCGCCGCGACACCCGAGTCGAGGCCGTCGGCCACGCGACCCAGCACCTCCGGCGTCGTTCCATTCTCGACCGCCACGCGCAGCAACTCGCGGATCATCGGCGGCGCGTCGATCACATCGGTTGGTGCCACGGCCGTGCCGTCGCGCAACGGCCGCGCGGCGGTGTCGCCGAGCACCAGCGAGATCGCGCGCGTCAGGCCGAGACTGCCATCCAGCAGCAGGCCGAGCTGCCGCAACGTGCGTGCAAGGTCGTCGCTCATCGACTGTGCAGGGTCGTGGCCAGTTCGTTGCGCGCCGGATGATCGCGGGCGGGCGTCAGGCGCGCGCCATCCATCACGCGATGGATGTGGATGCAACACTCCGGCGTCATCCATGTCGCCAGCAGCCGGCCGTCGTCGCTGATCGCCACCGAGAGCTCCGGGCCGGGCGGCGGGCTGTCGATCGACCAGACCGCGCCGACGTGCCCGCGGTGCGCCTCGCGACAATCGAGCAGATGCAGCTGGCGATTGGCGTACCCGGCCGCGAGCTGCCCGTCGGCGCTGGCCGCGACAATCGCGTACGGCAGCCGCGCGACCTCATCGCCCGAGTGCAGGTTGACCACGCGCGCCGGCGCATCGCCGCACATCAGGTGGCGGCCGTCGGCCAGCAGGAACGCACCGGCGTCGCACGCCGCGTCGGGGCGTTCGCGCAGGATGAATCGTTCGAGCGCCGGGCCGCGACCGTCGAACACCACGATGCGCCGATCGTTGATGCCGATCAGCGTGCGCCGGTCGGCGCCGAGCGTCATGCGCGTGATCTCGCC
>JBFWQT010000713.1:0-3063 GCA_050249295.1 Planctomycetota bacterium | reverse complement strand
GCCTGCACCACAGGGGAAGCAGGCTGGAAGCCTGCACCACACCCTGAAAGGGGAAGCAGGCTGGAAGCCTGCACCACACCCGAGGCAGGCTGGAAGCCTGCACCACAGGGGGGCACCACAGAACCCACGCCGCTACCCCGCGCGCACCGCATTGCGCAACTCGCCGATCCGCTCCACTTCCACCACCACCGTATCGCCCGCGCGCAGCGGACCCACGCCGGCCGGGGTGCCGGTCGCCACAATGTCGCCGGGGTGCAGCGTGCAGTACTGCGTGATCGCGGCCAGCAACGCACCCACGTCAAACACCATCTGCGATGTGTTGCCGTCCTGGCGCAGCTCGTCATTCACGCGGCAGCGGATCGCGGCATCGCGGTCGTCGCCGAAGTGCATCGGCGAGACCACGTACGGCCCGCACGGACAGAACGTGTCGATCGACTTGCTGCGCGTCCACGGCATGCCGGCCGCCTTGTCGATGTTCTGCAGGCCGCGGTGGCTGACGTCGTTGATGATCGTGTACCCGGCAATCACCTCGCGCGCGGTCGCGGCTGCCAGACGCTTCGCCTTCTTGCCGATGATCACCGCCAGCTCGGCCTCGTGGTGCACGTCGCCGGGCCAGTCGTTCGGCAGCACGATCTCGCCGTCGCAGGGCAACAGCGACGACGGCAGCTTGCTGAAGAAGCGCGGCTCGGGCGGCGGCTCCGAGCCCATCTCGGCCGCATGCGCCGCGTAGTTCTTGGCGATCGCGATGATCTGCCCCGGCCGCTTCACCGGCACATCGAACTTCACGTCGCCGCGCAACGACATCTCGTCGAGGTCGCGCGCCGGCAGCGAATCGAGGTGCGCCAGCACCATGCCGATCATCTGCGGCGTGAACAGCCCGCTGATCAGCAGCTCGTCCATATCGGGGAACGACGGCAGGCTGTGTCGCGTGTCGGCCACGTAGCGGCCCCAGCCAACGGTAAAGTCGAGTCGGCGCTCCACGCCGCCGAGGGTGCCGATGGCACCGATGCGACGGAAGCTGCCGTGGCGGAACGAGAAAAACTTCATGCGATGCGGCGCCGTTGCGTGCGGAGTGGCGAAGCAGGGAGGGAGCGCGCAGTTGACCACCCGCACGATTCCGGCGCAACGCCTGGAGCGTTGCCGGCGCTGGTGGCGCGACGCACACTGGTCGCCTGCGCTCAGCTGCCGGACTGCCGTGGCCCGCACCCTTGCCAATCCGACGCCAACCGGCAGCCTGTTCTTCCGCACGCGGACGCGCCTGGTGTTGATCGCGGCGACGCTCGTGCTGCTGATCGCGGTGCCGGTCGTCGTGACGTCGCAGATGTATGCGATCGCGCGCAGCGCCATCCAGTCGGCCCAGGAGGCCGAGCACGAGGCGATTGCGGTCTCGGCGGCGCGCACGCTGGCCACCAGTCCGGACGCCGCATCGTTGCAGCAGCTGCGCGATGCGCACGGACTGCTGGACGCGGCGCTGTTCAATCCGGATGGCACGGCGAGCCTGGCCGGCGAGCGCAGCGACGTGCCGGTGTCGATCCCGCAGGTGCGGTACACCGCCAGCGGCGGTCAGCGCAGTACCGAACGCCTCGCGGGCCCGGCCGATCCGATCGTGCGCCTGTACGTGCCGCTGCGTCGCGAGGGCGACGACGACGTGGTGGCCGTGGTCTGCCTGACGCTGCGCGATAGCCTGCCCGGCCGCCTGCGCGTGCTGGGCTGGCCGCTCGAGGTGGGCCTCGCGACCGCCGCGCTCACGGCGGCCGCGCTGGCCGTGATGGGTGTGGCGATGCGTCGCCGGTCGGAGCGCTCGCGCCAGCACCTCGAACGCACGGCGCGACTCACCACCACCGGCATGCTCGCCGCCTCGATCGCGCACGACGTGCGCAACCCGCTGGCGATCATCCTCTCGGCCGCGCAGGTGGTGGCGCGCGCGCCCGGCCTCACCGACGACCATCGGGAGATGATGGAGACGATTGTGGAGGAGGTGAAGCGTGCCGACGGCCAGCTCGATCTGTTCCTCGACCTGTCGCGCGAGATGCCGTTGCGACTCGCCACCGAGGACATCGCGGCGATCGTCGAGAGCACGGTCGACTTCATTTCGCGCGGCCACAAGCAGGTGCAGATGTCGGTGGTGCGGCCGGCCGGGCCGGTGTTCGTGCGCGTCGATCGCCGCAAGCTGCGCCAGGCGCTGGTCAACCTGCTGATCAACGCGGCCACCGCGTGCAGCCGCGATCGCAGCGACGACCAGCCGCCGCGCGTGATTGTCACGGTGCAGGAGTTGCCCGATTCGGCCGCGATCTGTGTGAATGACAACGGTCCGGGCATTCCATTCGACCGCCGCGATCTTGTATTCGAGCCCTTCTGGTCGACGCGCCCCGACGGCACCGGCCTCGGCCTGCCCGGTGCGCGCCAGATCATCGAGCGGCATGGCGGCCGCCTGGAGATCACGCCGCCGCCCGGGGGCGCTGATGCGTTGCCAGGCGCGACGCTGACCATCATGCTGCCTGTCACTCCGGACAACCCCAACGACCCGGCCTACCAACCGCATGCGAATCCTGATCGTGGATGACGAGCTGCGCCTCGCGCGGCTGCTCAAGGCGGTGCTCGAACAGGAGCAGGCCGGCACCGTCGATGTCGCCGGCAGCGCGGCCGAGGCGCTGGAGCACATCCGCGCCGGCCACCGCGTGGACCTGGTGGTCACCGATCTGCGCATGCCGGAGATGTCGGGCCTCGACCTGCTGGCCGAGTTGCGGCGCCGCTCGCCGGGCACCGACGTGATCCTGATGACGGCGTTTGCCGAAGTGGAGACCGCGCGCGAGGCCCTGAAGCGCGGCGCGCTCGACTACCTCGTGAAGCCGTTCGACAACGACGAGCTGGTCGCGCTGGTGCGCCAGGCGCGCGACCGCCGGATGGTGATCGGCGCGCGCAGTGCACCGCATGCCGCGCCGGGCGAGGGCAGCGAGAGCGAGGATCACTTCGCCGGACTCGTCGGCACGAGCACGGTGATGATCGAGGTGTTCCGTCGCATCGAGCGCGCCGCGCGATCGGAAGCGGCGGTGCTGGTGCTCG
>JBFWQT010000712.1:0-3067 GCA_050249295.1 Planctomycetota bacterium | reverse complement strand
AGCGTTCTCGACCCCCATACGACGCTTCACCCCACTTTCACTGCAGGTTCACGATTTGAGGCCGATGAATACGGGCTTCCAGGGCGACGGGCAACTCCGATCGTGTCCTCGCTCCAGAGCGAGGGACGCAATCGGAGTCCGCGACGACGATCGACAAAACGAACCCGAACCCGCAATCCTGATCCGTGCCGCTGACGGCCCGGGTTTGCATCGGAGCCACGACTCGCCGCGCTGAACTCCGCACCACTCCAACCCCTCGCGGCCAACTCGCATTGGACGCGGCCGCGCCGGCAGGTATCCTGGCGCCTGCAAGACACTCCCCCCGATACGGAGCAGGACCCTGATGAATCGATCGACGTTCCGTTCACTCGCGCTGCTGTTCGCGGCGCTGATCTTCGCGCTGCCGCTGCTGCCGGCCGCGCAGCCCGGCCTGTATGCCGACGACGACAAGCCCGCCCAGCCGGTCGACCCGGTCGAGAAGCTGCTGAAGGGCAAGAAGCAACTCGACGGTTTCCAGACCATCTGGTTCGGCGACGGCGAGGCCTACCTCGAACTCTCCGGCGGCAAGCTCGACAAGCCGTTCCTGTGCATGAGCAGCATCGGCCGCGGCATCGCCACCGGCGGGTTCGTCAATGGCATGACGCTGGCCGACGAGGTGCTGTACTTCGAGAAGGGCCAGGGCAAGTCGCTGCGCCTGATGTCGCGCAACGTGCGCTTCAAGCGGCCCGACGGCCCGCTGCAGACCGCCTTCGACCTGTCGTTCCACGACTCGCCGATCATGGTCATCGAACCGGCCGCGCAGTCCGGCGGTCGCATCCTGGTCGACCTCGGCGACATCTTCCTCACCGACTTCAGCGGCATCCGCGGCTCGATGCGCGGCCTCGGCCTGAACCGCAAGGGCAGCTACTTCTCGAGCGTGAAGGTCTTCGAGAAGAACGCCGAGTTGCGCGCCAACCTGCTGTTCCAGGGCGGCGGCGGCAGCGGCAGCCCCGCGCTGGCCGACCCGCGCGGCGTCGAAATCGTCATGCACTACTCGCTCGCGAAGATGCCGGAGGCCGGCTACAAGCCGCGCATGGCCGACAACCGCGTCGGCTACTTCACCACGGTGCTCTACGACTTCGCGCAGGCGAAGGATCGCGGTTTCCTGCGCTTCATCAATCGCTGGCGGCTGGAGACGGCCGAACCGGCGGTGGAAGGCGAAGCGGTCGCGGTGAAGAACCCGATCGTGTTCTGGGTGGAGAACACCGTGCCGTACGAGTACCGCCCGTGGGTGCGCGCCGGCCTCGAGGCCTGGAACCGCGCCTTCGAAGCGGCCGGCTACAAGAACGCGATTGAAGTGCGGCAGATGCCGGACGGCGCCGACTGGGATCCGGAGGACGCGACGAAGAACACGATCCGCTGGACGGCCGCCTACAACATGGGGTTCGCGATCGGGCCGTCGCGCGTCAATCCGCTGACCGGCGAGATTCTCGACGCCGACATCCTGATCGACGCGAACTTCGTGCGCTACTTCGAGCAGAACTACCGCCTGATGACCGAGGCCACCGGTGCCGAGCGTCCGCTCGGCGACCGCCGCGAGATCCTCTACGACATGGCGAAGAGCGGCCAGAAGATGAGCCGCGAGCTGGTCGAGCGCCGGATGAGCACGCAGCCCGAGGACGACACGGTGGACATCCCCGGCCGTCTCGGCATCGCGCCGGAAGTGGCCGTGCGCAGCATGTGCGAGGCGTTCCAGCACAAGCTGCGGTCGGTCGCGCTGGCCGGCGTGGCCAGCTCGCTGCAGCCCGACCGTCTGACTGCCGTGGACGACAAGGGCCTGCCGAAGAACTTCATCGGCCTCGCCCTGAAGGAGCTGGTGATGCATGAGGTCGGCCACACGCTGGGCCTGCGTCACAACTTCCGCTCGTCCACGCTGCGCACGCTCGACGAGCTGCGCGACCGCAAGCTGGTCGAAGAGAAGGGATTCTGCACCAGCGTGATGGACTACATGCCCGTGCTGGTGATGGCCGATCCGAAGAAGCAGGGTTACTTCAACTCGCCCGACATCGGCCCGTACGACGTGTGGGCAATCCGCTACGGCTACACGCCGACCGACGACAAGGGCATCGACAAGATCGCCAGTGAGGCGGCGCAGCCCGAGCACATCTACGGTACCGACGAGGACGCGTACGGCGCGTTCGGCGTCGATCCGTACTGCCGTGTGTGGGACATGGGCCGCGAGCCGCTGGAGTACAGCCAGGAGATGTACACGCTCGTGCGCAACCTCTGGCAGCAGGACTGGGACAAGGTCGCGAAGAGCAACCCCGACGACCTCGTCGGTGTGCGCCGCGCCTTTGGCACCCTGATGAACGAGCACCGCAGTTCGACGTTCACGGCGCTGGATTTCATCGGTGGCGTGCGTGGCTACCGCCACAACAGTACCGACCCCGGCGCGAAGAATCCGATCGAGCCGGTGACGCGCGCGCAGATGGACATCGCGCTGAAGCAGATCACCACCGAGAGCCTCGGCGAGAACGCGTTCAGCTTCCCGGCGGCGGTGCTGAAGAAGCTGGCGCCCAGCCGCTGGGACAGCTGGGGTGAGAACGCGTCGAGCGCGCTGTACGTGACGGTGGCCGACCAGATGCTCTACGAGCGGATGGTCGTGCTGTACACGCTGCACGCGGCGTGGGTGCTCGACGCGCTCAACGAGATCGCGCTGATGGATCCGGACGCGCTGTCGCCCGAGCAGATCTACCAGTCAGTCACCGACGCGGTCTGGTCGTCGCTCGGCTCCGGCAAGGCCATCCCGGCCGATCGCCGGTCGTTGCAGGCGGAGCATCTCAACCTGCTGATGACGATCTGGACCGACTCATCGTTCCCGACGCGCGGCCGCTTGCTGGCTCGCGCGATGCTCAAGCAGATCGTGACCCGGCTGGGCAGCGCCAACGTCGGCAACGACGCGGCGTCGAAGATCCACGTCGAGGGCATGAGCGAGCTGGCGTCGTCGAGCCTTGCCGCCCAGCCCACGCGCGACGGCCGCTGATCGCGCCGTGCCACACCGCTGAACACGTTGCACCGCTGGCATGGA
>JBFWQT010000711.1:0-3077 GCA_050249295.1 Planctomycetota bacterium | reverse complement strand
TCGCCACCACCGGCCAGGTCTACGACTACACGAACAAGACGCAGTACCTCGGCGCGCCCGCACCGGGCATCCGCGACATCCGCGTCGAGCCGTCCAACGGCATGGCGTGGTGCGTGTTCGCCGACAAACTCGCGCTGGTCAACCCGCGCACCGGCACCACGTCGGGCAGCTACCTGCGTCTCCCGCAGGAGGGCTACTCGCTGCGCATCGACGCGCAGGGCCGCATGTACATCTTTGGCCCCGACGTCTCCGGCCGCGGCTGGTCGCTGATCCTGTTCAACCAGGACGGCTCGTTCCTCAAGCTCGTCACGATTGACGACGAGATCCGCGACGTCTCGGCGAGCTTCTCCAGCAACCGCATCTTCATCGCCACGGCCACCGAGGTGTTCAGCATCGTGCCGCCGCGCGCGCCCGAGCAGATCGTCTCGCTCGGCCAGAACTTCCCCGGCGGCATCACGTCGATCCTCTCCGACGATCCGGGCGGCATGTACCTCGCCACGCCCGACGCCGTGCTCTGGATGTCGGAGAGCGGCGCGCTCACGCCGATCGTGCGCGGCATCGGTGGCCGGCTCACCATGATCAGCACCGGCCTCGCCGTGTTCGACCCGGCGCGCCAGATCATCGTGCGGCTCGGCAACCTGGACGCTGCCCTGCAGAAGGACCGCGTGCGCGCCCGCGCCGCGCAGGAGCTGCGCGACGGCCTGGCCGCGTTTGCGCGCAAGAGCTACTACCGCGCCGCGATCCACCTCGACCGCGGCCTGCGCTTCTATCCGAAGGCCACGCGCGTCCTCTACCCGCTGGCGGTCAGCCGATTCGAGACCGGCGAGTTCGACGCGGCCGCCGAGGCGTGGGCCGCATTCAAGGAGGCCGAGCCGGCGCTGGCCGGATCGCTGCCCGACCTCGCCGCCGAGATCGAGCGCGCGAAGGGCGACACCGCGCACGAAGGCACCGTGTCGTTCCACCTCGGCTACTCCGAGCTGCGCAACGAGAACTGGCGCGCGGCCATGGTCGAGTTCCAGTTCGTGCTCGGCGACGAGCCCGACAACGCGGCCGCCTGGTACAACCTGGCGATCGCGCAGTTGCACGTCGGCCTGCCGCTCGACGCGGCGCAGGCGCTCAAGGAGTACGTGCGCCTGCGCGAGGAATCCGGCGAGACCAACGACCCGCTGCTCGCCAACGCGACGCAGCTGCTCAAGGTCATCGCCGACCCCGAGGCGATCGACCGCCTCCTCAAGGAGGAACGCCAGGCGTTCCTCGACGCGACGGCCGCGGCCGAGATCGCCGGCGAGGACATCGTCGCGGCGCGCAAGGCGTTCACCGACTTCCTCGGCACGTACCCCGACGGCGTCTACACGCCGTACGCGCGCGACCGCCTGGATCGCATCGGCGCCTTCAGCAAGCAGAAGGAGGAACTCGAGAAGATCGAGGCCGAGCTGCGCAAGCTGCGTGAGGCGGCCCCGGCCGACAGCTACGACACGCGCTACTTCAACTCGGTGGCGCAGAAGTACGCGGCGTTCGCCGCGAAGTACCCGGACACGCTGTACCTCGACTACATTCTCGGCAAGCTCGGGCTGGTGAAGAAGGAAGCGCGCCAGGCGCTGCTCACGGTGGCGGCGCAGGCCTACGAGCAGGGCCGCTACAACTCGGCGCGCCTGATCTGGGGCCGCCTGCTGGAGTGGCACCCCGAGGCGCTGTCGCTGCACTACAACCTCGGCCAGGCCTGCCGTCAGCTCGAGCAGTGGGAGCCGGCGATCAACCACTTCGAGGCCGCGCGCGGCGCCGTGCAGGCCAACGAGGCGGCCGTGATCGACGCGCTGCTGCCAGCGATGCGCCAGCGCATGGAGGCCGAGCGCGTGCTCGCCACCGAGTTCATCCCGGCGCTGCAGCGCAAGGACATCGACGGTGCCGAAGCGGCGCTCAACAAGGTCCTGCAGGCCGACGACCAGTACGGCCTGGCCTGGTACCGCCTCGCGCTGGTCTGGCAGCAGAAGGCCTCGCCCGAGTACCGCCGGTCGCACCCCGGCCTCGACCCGCGCGACACGCAGATCGAGGCGCTCAAGTGCCTCACTATCGCGTTGCGCCTCAAGCCGCGGCCGGACTACCTGATGACGCGTGCGAAGCTCTACGAGAGCCTGCGCGACTTCCAGAATGCGGTCGGCGACTACACCACCCTGATCGGCCATCGCGAGTCGTGGCAGGTCGTGCGTGCGCGCGCCGAGTGCTACCGCCGCCTCGCCAACGACGATGCGGCCATCGCCGACTTCCGTCGCGTGGGTGAGCTCAACCCGCAGCTCAAGGCCGCGATGGATCACGAGATCCGCATGATCGAACAGAACCGCTGAGCACGCCCCGCAATGGCAAGCGCCGCGAGAGCGTGAGTGAAACGGGAGCCGGCAGCGCACGCATGATGATGCATCATCAGCACGCGCTGCCGGCTCTGATTTCGGCGCGTCGTCGTCGTCGTCGCGATCAGTTGGTGCCCCACACGTGGAACACCAGGAACCCCAGCGCCAGGATCGCGGTCATCATCACCAGGAAGTTGACCGTCGCGCCGACCAGGGCCGTGTACGTGTCCTTCATCTCCGCCCACTGCTCCGGCGTGACGTCCGGGGGCGGCTCGAAATGGAATCCGGTATGCGATGCCGACATGGTGACCTCCTGTGTCGTCGTCGTGTGATGTTGGGCGAAGCAGACTCGACCTGCCCACACAGGACGCAACAGGTGTGCCACTCACTGGCGGGCGTCAGAGCCGGTACGGTCGAGCGCTGTCCGCCCGGCTGTGCGCGAGCCCGCGGAATCTCACGCGCACTCGCGGGATTCTCCGCAACCCGGGGCGCAAGTACACGAGCCGCGACCGACCGCAGGGAGCGGGCCGGAGGGCCGCACGATCACGAATCCGCCACTTGCTGGTCGGATGGGTCGAGAGCCTTGCCCGGGTCGACGAGTGGGTCCGAAGTCACACGCCTCCTCCGGCCCGCTCCCTTGGGGTCGCGGCTCTTGTGCTTGCGCGCGCCGGCTGACCGCGCCCCCGCGCCCCCCGCGACCCGGCGGTCGACGTGTCCATCCGCTCCCTGTCG
>JBFWQT010000710.1:0-3083 GCA_050249295.1 Planctomycetota bacterium | reverse complement strand
CGGGGCCCGGGACGGGGGCCGCGGGCGCTCCCCCCAGACCCCGCCACCGGGGGCTACCACCCCCGGCTCGCCCGGAGGGCTGCTTTGATGGGACGAGGACTTGTGATTCGCTGAACTAACGACTCCCGCTCGCCTGGAAGACAAACTCCGACCCCCTTTCACGCCATGAGTCCGACCACACGTGCTCTGACAGTCGCGTTGATCATCCTGCTACTCGTCGGGCTCGGGGCGGTCTTCGTGATGCTGCTGGGATCCGGCGCGACTCCGACTCGCCCGGCCCTGGCCGGCAACCGGGCCGCGGACCCCGCGCCAGAGGCTGATCGGCAGCCGACGCCAGAGGACGTCACGCTTCCGGATGAAACCCGCAAGCCGGCCGACCCGGCCCCCGGGCCGACCACGCCGACCACGCCGCCCGAGCCCACGCGACGCGACGCCCCGGTAGTCATGGCGATCACCGGCATCGTGCGCGACGCCGTCACGAATGCGCCGATCGCGGGCGCGCTGGTGCAGGTCGCGGCGCATGACGTGTCGCGCGACAGGCCCGCGCCCCGGCGCGACGTCGGCGGTGGCGCCGGGGACACCGGCCGACCGGCCTACGGCTACACCGCTCGCACCGACGGCGACGGACGCTACCGCGTGGTGGTGGCCGGCGAAGGCAACTGGATCGTGGGCATCACGGCCGACGGCTACCTCCCGTGGAACGGCCAGATCGCGACGCCGCAACTCGACGGTCCGACCGCCACGCTCGACGCGACACTCACGCGCGGCGCCTCGCTGCACGGCGTGATCCGCGGGCCGGAGGGGCCGGTGGCCGGCATGCGCGTCAGCTGCGCCACGTGGCCGCGCGATCCGCTCCTGCCGATGGGCGCCGCGGTGACCGGAGCCGACGGCAGCTTCCGCATCAACGGCCTGGCGCCGCACCAGTACCGCATGACCACCGGCGGCCAGGGCTACTGCCGCAACGAGCAACTCGTGCAGATCGATGGCGACACCGAAGCCAACGCGATGCTCGAGCGCGGCGGCATGCTGACGATCCGCGTTACAATGAAGAACGGCACGAAGCCGCCGGCCACGCTGGTCGCGACCGTCGTGCGCACGCCCGCGGCCGGGCCGCTGCCCACGCGGCCGCTCGGCGCGGGCGACGACACCTGGGTGCCCGGCGTGATGCAGGCCACGGCCACGATCGACCCCGCGACCGACACCTTCGTGCTCGGCGGCTTCTCGGGCGGGCTGCACCAGATCGAGATCCGCGAGTCGGCGGGCAACGCGGTGCTGCCGTGGACCGGCCAGGCCGACCTCGTCGAGAACGCGCAACAGCAGATCGACGCGACGATCGACAGCGGCGTGCAACTGCGCATCCAGGTGGTCGACGACAACGGCGCCGCGGTGCCAGCCGCGAGCATCACGGTGTTCGTGCCCGACCGCTACGGCGACGGCAACAGTCGCTACGCCACGACCGACAACGAGGGCCACGCCACGGTCGGCGGTCTCTCCTCGCGGCCGTATTCAATCCGCGTCTACAAGGAGGGCTACGCCGACACCGAGGCCGAGTACAACGCAACCGCCGGCGACAGCGACCTCCGGCTCGTGCTCAGCAAGGGCAACTCGCTCTCCGGCGTCGTCACCGGCCCCGACGGCAAGCCGGTCAACGGTGGCGGCATCATCCTCGCCCACAACCGCGAGGTGCGGAACGGCGGCCACCATCGCGGCACGATCGATCGCGACGGCAAGTACCGCATCGACAATGTCGAGCCCGGCACCTGGACTGTCGTGGTCAGCGTGCAGGGTGTGGCGCCGCCGGCGGTGCCGATCACGGTGACCGTCGTCGCCGGCGAGAACCACTTCGACATCGCGCTCGGCACGAATGGCAACACGCTGCGCGGCACGATCACCTTGCCCGACGGCCAGCCGGCTGCGCAGGCGCGCGTGACGGTCGAGAGCTACACGCCGGCGAGCAACGATCAGCCGGCCGAGTGGCGCCCGCTCGGCACGACGAGCACGGATGCGACCGGCGCGTGGTCGGTGTCGGGCCTGCCGTCGGGGCGGATTGTGGTCCGCGCGCTGCACACCACGCGCACGGCCGGGCCGATGCACGTCGACGGCGACCTCGGGCACGCGACGGTCACCGAGAGCCACATGACGGCGATCACCGAGCTGACGATCAATCGCGACACCACGTGTGACCTGCGCCTGCGCGCCAACGCCGTGCTGCGCGCCACACTGATCGACGACGCGACCGGCGGCCCGGCCGTGGCCGTGGGTGTGCGGCTCGATCCGTTGCCGCCGATGAATCCGCGCGATCCGTCGAGCCGCACGTTCGCGCGCCTGGCCGACGGCAAGTTCGAGTTCAGCGCTCCGCCGGGCGAATTCGAGCTGGTGGTGACGAGCGGCCGGCGCGGCGAGGTGCTGCGCCTGCCGGTGACCGTGCCCGGCGAGGTGACGGTGCATGTGCCCGCGCCGCCCGCCGAGTACAGCGTGACCGGCACGCTGGTGGGTTCCGACGGCAAGCCGGTTGCCGGCGCGTTCATCATGATGGAGCCGGTGCCCGTGCAGCCCGGTACGCCCAACCGCTGGCAGATCTCGACTGACGTCAACGGCACGTTCCGCGTCCCGGCCGTGCCGGCGGGCGAGTGGGCGATCCGCGCGATGACGCGCAGTGGCTCCCCGCTCGGCAACTGGCCGCTCACCGTGGCCGGCGACATCAACGGGTTGCAGCTGACGTCGAACTTGCAGCCGTCAAGCGGCTTCACGGTGGGGCTGGTCGAGGAAGGCAGCAACGCCGCCAGGGCCGGCATCCAGGTTGCCGACATCATTGTCGAGTACAACGACCATCCGGTGTCCGACACGCCATCGCTGATTGCGGCGATGGGCACGGTGAGCAACGATGGCGGCAAGGTGCCGGTGCGGATCCTGCGTGCCGGCAAGTTCCTGACCGTGGACGTTGATCCGGGCCGGCTCGGCGTGTCCGGCGGGTAGGCGCGGCTGCTGTGGTGATGGCTGACTGCCTGTTGTGGTGATGGCTGACTGCCTGCTGTGGTGCAGGCTTCCAGCCAGCACACCGGGCCAGATGGCCGAGCCCAGGC
>JBFWQT010000709.1:0-3083 GCA_050249295.1 Planctomycetota bacterium | reverse complement strand
AGAGAGAGAGAGGAATGGGGGATGGCTCGCGTCGCTTCCCGGGGCTCACGCCCCGGGCTACTGCAGGGCCGCCCCTACGGGGCTCCGGAAAGGGGCAAGGGCAAGGGCAAGGGCAAGGGCAAGGGCAAGGGCAAGGGCAAGGGCAAGGGCAAGGGCAAGGGCGCAGACGCAGGCACGCCAAGCGTCAGTCGGCGCGGCGCGACGGGCACATCGGTGCCAGTTCGCAATGATCGCAATCCGGGTTGCGCGCCGTGCACACCCGACGGCCGTGCCAGATGATCCGCAGGCTGAAGTCGCGCCAGCTGTCCTGCGGAATCAGCGCGAGCAGGTCCGGCTCGATCTTCTCCGGGTCGGTGTGACTGGTCAGCGCGAGCAGCCCCGAAATGCGCTTCACGTGCGTGTCCACCGGCATGCCCGCGTTGATACCGAACGCCACGCCGAGCACGACGTTGGCGGTCTTGCGACCCACGCCGTCCAGCGTGACCAGGTCCTCCATCCGCGGCGGTACCTCGCCACCGAAACGGGCGACCAGCTTCTTGCTGCAGCCGATGACCGACTTTGTTTTCTGGCGGAAGAAGCCGGTGGAGTGGATCAGATGCTCGACGTCGGCCGGCTCCGCGACGGCCATGGCGGCCGCGTCGGGGTAGCGCGCAAACAGCGCGGGCGTGATCGAGTTCACCTGGCGGTCGGTGCTCTGCGCCGAGAGGATCGTCGCAATCAACAACTGGAACGGCGTGGCAAAGTCGAGCTCGCACACCGCGTCGGGGTACATCGCGAGCAGCGTGTCGTGGATGCGCCGCGCGCGCAGCGTGCGATGGGCCTTCGACTCGCGCCGATAGAACGGACCCGCCGCACCGCGTCGCACGGGCAGCTCGAGCTTCGAGGCTGCACGCGAACGCGGTGCGGCGGCGGCCGCTGTCGTCTTCTTGCGCGTCACTTGCTGAGGTTGATCGTGCCGAACGACTCGTAGGCCGACTGCAGCAGCTTCTGCTTCTGCGCGTCGTCCGCCGTGGCCGGGATGTAGATCTCGACGAACGCGGCCGGCAGGGCCGACGTCACGTTGAACACGGCGCAGCGATGGAACAGCACGCGCGTGTTCTGCTGGCGGTCGTTCCAGAGGCAGGTGATGTCGACGCGGAAGAAGTCCTCCACCTTGCACCAGCTCGGCTCCTTGAGGATCTGGCACTCGGGCAGCGTCTTGTTCGTGATGTCCGCCATCCACGTCGCAAAGCCGGCGAAGTTCGCCATCTCGGGCTGATTCTCCCAGCCGGGCGGCGGATTCGGACGCAGCTGGCCGGGCATCTCGTAGAAGCGCAGCATCGCGCCGCCGTCCGCGCCCAGGTACTTCTGGCCGCCGCGATCGGCTTCGCGGAACACCGTCTTGTCGTAGTAGAACTGCACCTTGTAGTCGCTCGACGGCAGCGTGACCGTCACGTTGCTCCAACTGGCCGGCGCGGCCATGCGCTTGAAGTGCGGCACCGGGGAGGTCATGCGCGTGATGTACTCGGCGCCGGTTTTGGTCGCCTTCGGACCGCCGGGCACGAGCGTCGGCGGAGCGCCCATCGGACCAGGACCAGGACCGGGACCGGGACCAGGGCCGGGCGGCGTCGGCGCCACATCGGGCTCCTGGTCGGCCAACTCCTGCAGACGCTTGCGAGCCGCCGCGAACTTCTCGGCCAGGCCGGGCACGTCGGTGTGACGGGCGATGAAGCCGTCGACCTGGCGCAGGACGTTCTTGGCCATCGCCGGCTTGGTGGGCAGACGGCACGCCTCGAGCATCTCCTGGATCTCGCCGTCGAGCGCGAGCATCTTGAGCGTGGCCTTCACCGGATCGAGCCGGCTGCGGTCGCCGGGGTTGCTGGCGAGCCACGTGTCGACCTTCTTGAGCAGCGACTCGGCCTCGGTCGGCTTGCGCGCAGCCTCGCACTCCTGGATCAGGCGGTCGAGCGGCGTGAGCGTCGGCGTCGGCGGATCGGGCAGCACGGAGTTGTTCACGCCGGCGGCGCCGTTGCCCGTGCCGGTGTTCGAGTTGTGGCTCGAGATCGGTTCCGATTCGCTGCTGTTGTTGCCGTTGGGGTTGGACTTGCCGCCCATCAGCAGGAACATCGTGCCGATGATGATCACCGCGGCGACGACGCCGACGATGATGACCATGTTGTTGGCGTTGGACGCCGGCTGCGGGCGCGCGCCACGGCGCCGGCGCGGATCGCCGCCGCCGCCATCCTGGTCGTCGCCTTCATCGAAGAGTTCGTCGTCGGGATCGGCGCGATGGGTGCGGCCACGGCCGGGCGGGGCGGTGCTGCGGGGCGCTTCGGCCGGTCGGCGGGCGCCGGTGCCGGGACGCGACGGGCGTGTATTCGGGCGTTGCGGTGGGCGGGCTGCCATGCGGCACCTCTGCTGCGACTTCTGGCGAAAGCTATCCGACGTGTGTGCAGTATACCTCGCCGCGCGGTGGATTGAACCCTTGTGGCTGTGGGCGCGGTGGGCGGCGGATTCGTGATCGCACCGCTCGCTTGCGCTCGCGGCTCTTGTTCGGGCGCGCTGGACCGGAAGAGAGATTCACCACAGAGAACACAGAGAGCACAGAGAAGAGGAATTGGCGCGTCTCACCTCTCCGCTTCTTCTTCTCTGTGCTCTCTGTGCTCTCTGTGGTGATCTGCCTTCACGTCGTGCTCAGCAGCACGCAGGCCCCGGCTCGCCTGGTGATTGATTGTGATTTCCCTCTCGGTGGTGGTGACTCTTCAGCCCCTTTGTGGTCCTTCGTGTCCTTCGTGCCTTTGTGGCGTGCAACGCACCCTCGACACGGTGCGCCAAGCGACACCTACGGACTTTCCCGACGCTTCACGAGCTTTCACGACGGCAAGCCAATCCTGACACCTGTCCATTTTAGCTGATTCAGGGCTAAAGACCACCGCCCCAACGACTTGCGGCAGAAAAACGGGCCCGACATAGGACAATCCTCATTACAGAGGGGGTGTGTTGTGTTGCTTACCCGCCGCCGAACGAGTCCTGGACCCAAACAAGCCAAGATGACAACCGAAGCCCAGATTGCCGCCAATCGGCGCAACGCGCAGCGCTCCACA
>JBFWQT010000708.1:0-3097 GCA_050249295.1 Planctomycetota bacterium | reverse complement strand
GCCGGCAACTGCACGCGGTCCATCGCTTCCTGCCAACGCTCACGCGGCGGAACCATCACATCGTGCTCGCCGCCCCGGTCGCCCCGGTCGTTCCGGTCGCCACGGCCGCTGCCGCCGCGGCGCGGATCTCCGCCGCCGCGCACGCGGTCCGGGTGGAACATCCGATCGTCCGGGCCACCGAAGGTGCGCGACGCCGCCAGCCAACGCTCGGCCATGCGGGCCGCGTCGCCGCCGACTTCGTCCTGCATGCGCTGGATCACCGACCGTTCGAGCTCGGCGCGCTGCGCCATGTGCTCGCGGATCAGGCTGTCCTCCTGCCGGCGCTGCTCCTCGAGCGACGCGATCAGTTCCTCGGCCTGCTCGCCTTCAATGCCACAGGCCCTGAGCATCACGAGCGTGCGCTGGCGCATCCCCTCGTGGCGCAACGCGGCGATGTACTTGCGGCGCTCGTCGCTGGTCATGTCCATCAGCTTGTCGCGCATGCCGGCGTCGTCGCGCAGCAGGTCACCCACGTCGCGGTCAAGCTGGCGCAGGCGCTCGCGGTACATGTCGTCACGGGCCATGCGCTCGATCTCCGGCGCGAGCCGGTCGAGGCGTTCACGGCGGTCGGTCGCGGCATCGCCGAACGGATTGGCCGGGGTGCGCGGGCCCGGGCGGTGGTTGCCCGCGTCAGGCGTGCCCGCGTTGTTCGTGCCGGGGTTGGCGCTCTGGTGGCCACCGTTGTGCCCGTTCGCGGAGTTGGCGGCGTTCGCCGCGCCACTCGAGGAGCCGTCGCGTTCGACCGAGCCGCTCTGCAGCCGGCGGAAGTTGTCGAGCGCGCGCTGGCGCTCCTCGCCGGAGAGTTGCTGCAACTCGCGCCAGCGGGCGGTGACGGCCTCGCGCTCGTCGGGCGTCATCTTCTCCCAGCGTTCGCGGGCGGCGTCGAGCTGCTGCAGCTTGAGCTGCTCGGGCGTGGCCGGCGCAGGGTTCGCGTCCTGCGCGTTGGCAACCGGGAGCGCCGCCAGCATCAGCAGCAGGGCGCAGACCACGGCCACGGCGCGAGCGCGGGCGGCGGAGCGTTGCAGATGAAGCTGGCGGGTGGAGTGGGTCATGGAAGTCAGGCCAGTCAGGGTCGGTCAGGGTCAGTCGCCGGACTTGCGGGTCGGCTGGAGGCTGTCGTAGCTCGCGAGCATCGCCAGGTATTCGGTGTCGCCGAGCAGGTCGATGTCTTCGTCTTCCAGAGCGGCCAGCGCGACCATGTCGACGTCCGAGCTCAGCAGTTCGAGCGCGGAGAGCATGTCGTCCGTCGGCACCGTGCCGTCGGGAGCCGGCGTCAGGCGCTTGCGCAGACCCGACACGCTCTCGTCCGGGCCGCCCGCCATGTTGCTCGGCGAGTCGACATGAATGTCCGGCATGTTGCCGGCCACACCGCCACCATTGGTGTTGTTGTTCGGAGCGACCGGCGCGAACATGCCGAGCGACAGCGCGAGCAACAGCGCAGCCGCCACGGCGGCGACACTGCCGCCGATGATCCAGAGCCGAGTCTGGCGACCGCGCGAGGAGCTTACCGGCCGCAGCGTTGCCGCGGGCTGCAGCAGACTGACGCCGAGTTCCCGGCTCGCACGCGCCGCGAACCGCTCGCGCAGCTCGGCCGACACCGGACTCTCGTTCAGCTCGGGCACCAGACCCAGCGCGCGGTCGACGCGCTTGAGGTCGGCCAGGTACGCGCGCGCCTTCGCGCTCTCGGCCAGCACGCGCTCCGCCTTCAGGCGCCACTCGGCATCGAGTTCGCCATCGACGTAGGCGGAGAGCAGCTCTTTCCAGTCCATCGCAGCCATGACACGCGTCTCGGAACTCACGAGGTAGTTGGTACAGTTGGGCACGCGACCAGACCGCTCGTCGAGAACCTCTCGTAGAGCAATCCGGGCATCGGCGACACAGATAGCAACCCACCTCCCCCGACCGGGTGTCGCACAAATCGACCGGAGCGGACTCGCCGCTGTAACTCCTTTACCTAATTGCGCTTGTGGAAGCCGACCAGCACGCAAAAACGTATCGCCAGGCCGCCCACGCCGTGACCTGCGAGTGGGGCGCCGAGGCCGTCGCGCGCATGGCGCCGCACGCCGACGCGGTCGTGATTGTTGATGTGCTGAGCTTCACCACCTGCGTCAGCGTGGCCGTCGAGCGTGGCGGCATCGTCTTCCCGTGGCGCTCCCGCGACGCCAGCGCCGCGGCGCGTGCGCACGAGCTCGACGCCGTGCTGGCCGGGCCTCGCGTGCCGGGCGGCAGCGGCCTGTCGCTCTCGCCGGGCAGCCTCGCGGCCCACGTCCGCCCCGGCCATCGCCTCCTGCTGCCGTCGCCCAACGGCTCGACGCTGTCGCTCGCGACCGGCTCGACGCCGACCTTCGCGGGTTGCCTGCGCAATGCCACGGCCGTCGCGAGCGCGGCACTGGCCGTCGGACCGCGCATTGCCGTGATCCCGGCCGGCGAGCGGTGGGACGACGAGCAGACCCTCCGCCCCTCGATCGAGGATCACCTCGGCGCTGGCGCCGTGATTGCCGCCCTGCGCGATGCCGGGTGCGCGAGTGATGCGTTCTCGCCGGAGGCGCGGCACGCCGAGGCCGCGTTCCGTGCGCTGCGCGAGCGCCTTGCGGAGACCATCCGCGGCTGCACGAGCGGCCAGGAGCTGATCGTCCGCGGTTTTCCCGGCGACGTCGAGTTGGCCGTGGAGCTTGATGCGAGCGACGTGGCGCCGCGGTTGATCGACGGCGCGTACCGCGGCTGATGCACCCTTTCTGGCTCATCCAGCGCTTGCAACCATGGTTTGGCGTTTCGCGCGGCCGAACCCCAAATTTTGCGCGTTTTCGCCGCTCGCCGAATTTTTTAATCCACGGGCGGCCAGATGGTTATGGATGTCCGCTCGTGATTATCACCCTTCGTGTCGCCGGGTCGTGTCAGACCCCCGGCGTACCGTTCGACCATCGCGCGAAAACTCGAACCGGACGAACGGAGCCGACGATGACGACCACTTCGACCTGCAACTTCACGATCTATCGCAAGCCCGCCAGCGCGGCCGCGCTGTTTGACGACCTCGCGCCGGTCGGCCGTGTGCAGGAGG
>JBFWQT010000707.1:0-3125 GCA_050249295.1 Planctomycetota bacterium | reverse complement strand
CCGTGAAGCGGGATGGCCCCTTGCCCTTGCCCTTGCCCTTGCCCTTGCCCTTGCCCTTGCCCTTGCCCTTGCCCGCTTCGATACATGCAGGATTGACCACGGAGGACACGGAGGACACGGAGATGATCCGAGGATGTTGTCTTCCCTGTCCCTGTCCGCGAAAGCCTGTTCCAGGCGAGCCGGGGGTGTAAACCCCGGAGTCTGATTCCGGGACGACTCAATCGTGAGCTGATCCGTAGACGGCGCCGAAGCCAATGATACAAACCGCAAATATTTAAACTTGACCTTTGCCGGGAGGCGTCGTATTATGGGTAGTGTGCTGGATTGTGCCGCCGTCGACGGCACGATCCGGGAGCTCCTGCTCGATGCAGAGTTGGAGAACAGGGAGGCAGTTTGCGACCGGTAGGCGACGAGTGGGCGACGAGCGTTCTCAAGGCCCCTACGGAGCTTCACGACGTTTCATTCTAGCTTCTCGTTGGATGGCTATGGAAAAGGGATCGGCAAGGAAATATGGTGCGAACATGACGTAATCTTTACAAAACGCGGCGCGACGGCTTGCTGCCAATCGGAGCGTCAATCACCGGCTTGGTGCTGGGCCTGCCGTGGGCGAACCGAACCCATCGGCACGACGTAACGAAGCCAGAAGCGCCCGGCGGGTCGCGACGAAACGAACCCAATGGGGCGCCTGCAGTCCCGACGAAGCGAACCGACTGGGAGCGACGAAGCGAACCCAATAGGCGCCCGGCGGGCGGCGACGAAGCGAACCCAACATGCTCCCGGAATCGCCCCGGTCGCCGCAAGTCCCGGAGGGAGTGTGGTCGCCCTCGCGCTCGCCGTCGTGCGCTCGCCGTTGTACCCCTCCCGGGACTCACGTCCCCGGCTCGCCCCGGAACGGAACGGGCTCTCTGACAGGCACTTGCGGTCAGGGCCCATGACCGGACAGGCGCAGACTGCGGGAACTCCAGTCCCGGTGGAGGCCCGACGAAGCGAACCCAACCCGCGCCGCGAGGACTGTTTTACCGGCGAGCGATGGCGAGGCGAGGTGACGTGAGGGGCGAAACGCAGAACGCGCGGCCTGTCAGGTCGCGCGCTCGCAGTCTGCAGCCAGCAGCCCCGTTACTTGTCGAACAGGTCGAGGTTGCCGAAGCCCAGCTTCTCCAGCGACACGGCCGCGGTCGGGGGCACCTTCACCAGGTGAAGCTTGCCGCCGGCCTGCTGGAACTTGTCGTAGTAGTAGACGATGGAACTGATCGCGCGCGACGAGAGGCACTCGAGCTTGTCCATGTCGAGATGCAGCGTGCCCTCGGTGCCGAAATGCTCGGAGTACTTCTTGAGCCACTCATCGAAACCGTCGGCCGTGCGGTTGTCCAACGGCCCCGCCAGCACCGCACGATGGATGCCCGGAGTCGAATCGCGGTCCAGCTGAATGGTCAGATCACCCACGGATGCACCTCGGTGTCAGGAAGTCCCGTCGGCCTGGTTGATTGCGTTGGCCGGCGTGAGGCAAGCTGACGTCGTTCGACGCCCGGTCACCATACCGGCCGGATGACGTGCGCACAAGTACCGCGCAACAGAATCAATCCGTCGCCAGACCAGCGCTTGCGGCCATGCCCGGCGATCCGGCGGAGTTGCAGATTGTCTACAGCGCAGCGTCCAGTACATCAACCAGCCGGCGCATTTCGCCAACGGAATTGTAGTGAACGGCTGACACACGAACGACCCCGTCGCGGTCGGTCAGGCCGAGGTGCTCGACCAGATCCGTCGAATAGAGGTGGCCCCAGCGGATCGCCACCTTCCGCGCGTCAGTCAACGGCGGGATCTCCGACGACCGCCGACCCTCCACCACAAAGCTGATCGTCGCGACGCGGCGGGCGCGGTCCGGCGTGTCGAGGCCGATCAGACGAACATCATGACGCGACGCAATCCAGTCCAGCACGATCGCCGTCAGCTGCTCCTCGTGCGCGGCAATGGCGCGCCAGGCCAGCGCGGTGGCCGCGTCGTCGTCGCTGTCGGCACTCGCGCCGAGCTGACGGCCGAGCGCGGCGAAGTACTCGGGGATCGCGCCGAGCGCCACGGTCTGTTCGTGATTGACGCCGCCGGGCTGCAGCTTCGACGGCAACTCGTGGTCGCCAATGAACGGATGGTTGATGCCCGGCAGCGCCAGCAAGAGGTCGCGCCGACCCCACAGGATCGCCTGGTGCGGGCCGAACGTCTTGTAGGTCGAGAACACCACGAAGTCGGCCCCGCTCTGCGCCACCTGCAGCGGCCGGTGCGGCGCGAAGGCCACCGCGTCGACCAGCACCTGCGCCCCGGCCGCGTGCGCCCGACGGTTGATCTCCGCGGCCGGCACGAGCGTGCCCAGCAGGTTGGACGCCGCGGTGTAGCAGACGAGGCGCGTGCGGTCGGAGAGCAGTCGGCTCAGGTCGTCGGGCTCGAGCTGCAGCGTGTCGCGATCCAGCTGCCAGGTCTTGAGCACCAGGTTGCCGCGCTCGGCCAGGCGACGCCACGCGCCGATGTTGGCGTAGTGGTCGGCGTTGGTGACGATGATCTCGTCGCCGGCATTCAGCGTGGGGGCGAGTGCTGCCGCCAGGTTGTTGATCAACTGCGTGCTCGATGCGCCGACGATGACTTCGGTCGGATCGTTCGCGCCGATCCAGCGGGCCATTGCGGCCGTCGCCCCGGCGATGCGCCGCCCGGCCAGTTGCGAGGCCTCGTAGCTGGCGCCGAGCTGCACGTACGAGGTGCGCGTGTACTCGACCATGCGCTCCACGGCGCTGCCGAGGATCTGCGAGCCACCGGCGTTCTCGAGGAACGCCCACTCGCTGGCGAGGCCGGGGAACTGGCGGCGGACCCAGTCGATGTCGAGCGCGGGCCCGGGTGCGGGTGTGGTCGGCGCGGTCGGCGTGGTCGGCGTGGTCATGACGTTGCGGGCTCCGGGTGCAACTGTAGTGCAGGCTTCCAGGCTGCATCCGGGAATGCAGCGTGGACGGCGAACCATTGTCGTACCACAGCCGTTGGCCGCAGTCGCCGCCGTCGGGGCCGCCATTGCGAGCATTGCGGCGGTTGCTACAATCCGCCGCGATCGCAGCGCGGCACGCACTCCGACGGCTCCACCACCGACAGCT
>JBFWQT010000706.1:0-3131 GCA_050249295.1 Planctomycetota bacterium | reverse complement strand
GTGACTCCTGCCACCACTCGATCGATGGCCAGTCTAAACGGCCACCTGCAGGTCGGCCACTCCGACGCTGGTTTCAATAGTACTCCAGTCCGGCAGGAACGGCATTACCAACACCCCAGATCCTGCTGCGGAATCCGCCTCCACAAGCGTCCGGTAACGGATTCCGACCGCGCCAGAGCCACCCGGGCCATTTCCACAACCCCGCGTGGGGGCTTGAATTACCAACACATCCAGACCAAACTGGAAAAACCGACCTCACGCTAAAGCCACGCCGGAAACCAGCCGACCACAACAGAGAAGTCGGACACCCGGCCGTGACCCGGCGTCGACGCCACCCACGCACAACCCGCGGCGCGGCGCGACGCAACCGCAGCGAGAACAGAAGAGCAGCACCATGCGACTCAAGAAACTCGTCCTCGACGGCTTCAAGTCATTCGGCCGCAAGACCGAGTTCACGTTCGAGCCGGGCATCACGTCCATCGTCGGGCCGAACGGCTGCGGCAAGAGCAATGTAGTCGACGCCTTCCGCTGGGTGCTCGGCATCTCGTCGGCCAAGGCCGTGCGCGGCGACAACATGACCGACATGATCTTCGACGGCGCCGCCCGCCTCGCTCGCGCGCAGTACGCGCAGGTCAGCCTCACGTTCGACAACGCCGACGGCTTCTTCCACCGCATCAGCAGCCCCGAAATCGAAATCAGCCGCAAGCTGACGCGCGACGGCAAGAGCCAGTACTTCCTCAACGGCGAGCCGTGCCGACTGAAGGACTTCAAGACGCTGTTCCAGGACACCGGCATCGGCGTCGAGGCGTACAGCATCATCGAGCAGGGCAAGGTCGACGTGCTGCTCTCCACCGACCCGACCGAGCGGCGCAAGATCTTTGAAGAGGCGGCCGGCATCAACCGCTACAAGAGCCAGCGGCACGAGGCCGAGCTGCGGCTGGCGCGCACCGAGGAAAACCTCACGCGCCTGACCGACATCATCAACGAGGTGAAGGGCCAGATCCGCCGCGTGAAGACGCAGGCGACGAAGGCCGAGCGCTGGAAGGAATACACGCGCGAGCTCAACGCGCTGAAGACGCACCGCGCGCTGCGCGAGTACCGCCGGCTGCATGCCGACCGCGAGAAGTGGCTGCTGGCCGCGAGCAAGGCGGCGCGCGAGCTGGAGGCGCACGAGGAGCAGCTCGACAAGGAGCGCAGCAAGGCGCTGGAAGCGCAGGGCCGCTTCGACGAGCTGATGGGCGAGATGAACCAGATCCGCTCGGCCCTGCACGAGGCCGAGAAGAAGATCACCCAGCACGAGACCAGCCTGACCGGCCACAAGCGCCGGCTCGACGAGATTGACGAACGCCGTCGGCGCATGCGCCATGCGCGCGTCGTGTCCGAGAGCCAGAAGGAGAACTTCTCGAAGCGCAAGGCGCACAGCGAGCAGCAGCTGGACGAGCTGGAGCGCGAGCAGGCGGTGCACGAGGCGACGTTCAACGCGCTGAGCACGCGCGAGTACGACCTGCGCGGCCAGATTGAAGGCAAGCTCGCCAACGCGCGCGAACGCCAGGAGTTCATCGAGCAGCTGAACCGCCGGCGCGACGCGCTGAGCACGACCATCGCGCAGCTCGACGCCGACATCCGCATTGCCGCCACCGACGTGGAGAAGCTGACGCGGCAGCTCACCGAGCAGGACACGCGCGCCGGCGAACTCGAGCGCCGCATCGCCGAGCTGACATCGGAAGCGACCGCCGCGCGTGAAAAGCGCGACGAACTGGTCGGCCTGCTGCAGGGTGCGGCCGACGCGCAGGCGAAGCTCGACGCGCAGATCGAGGAGGCAGTCGCCGCACGGCAGGCCGAGGCGCAGGCGCTGGCCGCCGACGAGTCGCGGCTCGCCACGTTGCGCGAGGTGTTCGAGAGCAACGCGATGATGGGCGCCGGCAGCAAGGCGCTGATCGACGACCTGCGGCTCGGCGAGAAGTTCCGGGTGCGCGGCCGCGTGAGCGAACTGATTGTGGTGCCCGACGACCTGACCCGAGTCGTCGAGGCCGTGCTCGGTCCGCTCGGCAGCGCGGTAGTGGTCGGCGATGACGCCGACGCGTTCGGCGCGCTGGAGCACCTGGCGAAGAACAAGCTCGGCGGCGCACAGCTGCTCTCGTCCGACTCGCTCGGCAAGCTCAAGCCGCCCACGCTCGATCTGCCCGACAGTGCCGCGCCGCTGGCCGACCTGTGCAAAGCCGCGAGCCGCGAGGGCAAGCCGGTGCTGCAGGGTCTGCTCGGCCAGATGGTGCTGGTCAAGGATCTCGCCGCCGCGCAGAAGCTGATTGCGAAGCTGCCGGAGACGGTCGGGCTGGTCACGCGCCAGGCCGAGGTGATCCGCCGGCCGGCGTCGTTCAGCGGCCGGCCGGAAGCGGGCGGCGTAATCAGCAGTCGCACGCAGCTGGCCGAGGTCGAGAAGCGCGTGGTCGAGCGCCGGCTGAAGCTGGAAGACCTGGACAAGGCGCTGAGCGACCTGCGCGCCAACCGCAACCCCGGCGCCGACCGCCAGCGCGAGCTGGATGCGCAGCGCCAGCAGGCGAGCCTGGAACTCGGCGAGCTCGAGTCCGAGAAGCGCCACCTGGAGAAGGAGTACGCCACGCTCGAAGCCGCGCGCCACCAGACGCGCCGCGATATCGAGGCGGCCGAGGAAGCGCGCGACGACGCGCAGGACCGCCTGGCCGAGGCTCGCACGCGGCTCGGCAGCGTGGAAGACGAACAGATGAAGGCGGCTGCCACCGGCGACGACGGCGGCGACCTGACCAGCCTGCAGGAGAAGCACCTGCACCTGCAGGGCGAACTCACCGACGCGCGCGTGACGCTCGCCGAGGTCAGCCAGCGGCTGATCGGCCATCGCGAGGCGCTGAAGCACATGGACGAGGGCATCCTCATGAACGAGCGGGACATGGCCCGCCTCGACGAGGAAGCCCGACTGCTCGACGACCAGGAGGCTGAGAGCAAGGACGTCATCAAGACCGCGCAGGTGGAGCTGGAGACGCTGCGCGAGGTGGCGAAGCGGCAGCACGTGGCCGAGCAGGCGCGCGAGCGCGACGTGCAGGTGCTGCGCCAGCAGGTGGCGACCGGGCAGATGAACCTCGAGACCGCGCTGTCGC
>JBFWQT010000705.1:0-3133 GCA_050249295.1 Planctomycetota bacterium | reverse complement strand
CACCGTGCTGCCGCTGAAGGTGGAAGCCGACAAGGCGCTGGCCAGCACGCCGAGCATCAGCGCCGTGCTCGTGGTCGCGCGCGACCCCGGCAACAGCGCCTTCCACTGCCACATGCAGGAGGGCCGCGACCACTGGTACCACGAGCTGATGGAGGACGCCTCGCCCGACTGCGCCGCCGAGCACATGGACAGCGAGGACCCGCTCTACATCCTCTACACCAGCGGCACGACCGGCAAACCCAAGGGCATCCTGCACACCACCGGCGGCTACGCGGTCGGCACCTACACCACCAGCAAGTACATCTTCGACCTCAAGGACGAGGACGTGTACTGGTGCACCGCCGACGTCGGCTGGGTGACCGGCCACAGCTACATCGTCTACGGCCCGCTGATGAACGGCGCGACCTGCGTGATGTACGAGGGCGCGCCGAACTGGCCGGGCAACGACCGCTTCTGGTCGATGGTCGCGAAGCACCGCGTGACCGTCTTCTACACCGCGCCCACGGCGATCCGCGCGTTCATGAAGTGGGGCCACGACCTGCCCGCGAAGCACGACCTCTCCAGCCTGCGCCTGCTCGGCAGCGTCGGCGAGCCGATCAACCCGGAGGCGTGGGTCTGGTACCACACGCACATCGGCCGCGGGAATTGCCCCGTGGTGGACACGTGGTGGCAGACCGAAACCGGCGCGATCATGATTGCCGGCCTGCCCGGCGTGCGCGACATGCGGCCCGGTTTCGCCGGCGTCGCGTTCCCCGGCATCGAGGCCAAGATCCTCGACGAGAAGGGCAACGAGGTGACGAGGGGTAGCGGTCTGCTGGCGATCACGCGGCCGTGGCCGAGCCAGCTGCGCACGATCTACGGCGACCACGAGCGCTACAAGAGCGTGTATTTCAGCAAGTGGACGCCGGACAAATACTTCCCCGGCGACGGCGCGAAGCTCGACGAGCACGGCAACTTCATGCTGCTCGGCCGCGTGGACGACGTGCTCAATGTCTCGGCGCATCGCATCGGAACCATGGAAGTGGAGTCCGCGCTGGTCGATCACCCGGCCGTCGCGGAGGCCGCCGTGGTGGGTCGCAAGCACGACCTCAAGGGCCAGGCGATTGTCGCCTTCGTCACGCTGCGTGGCGGCTTTGCGATGAAGCCCGAGCTCAAGGACGACCTCAAGGCGCACGTGACGAAGAAGATCGGCGCGATCGCTCGACCCGAGGAGATCATCTTCTCGGCCGACCTGCCGAAGACGCGCAGCGGCAAGATCATGCGCCGCCTGCTCCGCGACATCGCCGAGGGCCGCGCACTCGGCGACACGACCACCCTGGCCGACCCGGCCGTTGTCGCGTCGCTGCGCGAGCAGTACGAGGACAAGGAATGAGCGCGAAACGCATTGGCAAGGCAACGCTTGTGCGCCTCGCTGACGCTGCCGCGAAGGATGCCCGCGATTACTGGAATCTGTTGCGGGAGAAGGCGCCTTCGGACCGGATCTACCTGTTTGGCCTTGTCAGCGATGACGTCGGACGGTCGTTCGGCATCACTGCACGCGGCGAGTCAGACAGCCAGAGTGATCGCAATGGCGACCCGGAGTTCCGGTGGAGCCCGTTCGAGAGCTACTGGTGCGAACTGTCGCCGCAGACCGACCGCGCGGAAGCGATTCTGGGCGGACTGCCGGATCCCTACGACCATGCCGACGGCGACATTGTGGACGCGAATGCGGCGGCCATTCACTCCACGCTCGTCGATGTGCTGCGGGGTCTGGATCGTGAAGGGCTGTTTGGCCAGGGCGACCAGCGCCGGAATCTGACTCTCGGCCTGTACTTCGGCGATCAATCCTACGCGAGCCGCCTGGAGTTCATCGAGCAACTCAATCCGCCGGGTGTCGCCGAACGCTATCGTCGTGATCTCGGCCTGGCTTACGACAAGTCCTCGATCCGCCGATACGGCGAACGCCGGCGTACGGTCCATGATCTCTCGTTGTCGGCCGACCTGCGGCGGTTCGGCGTGCTGTCGGAAGGCAAACTCGATCTGTTTGATGTGGCGGGCGGGGAACTGTCCTCCGGTCCCACGCTGCGCGTCGAGACTGGCGCTCGTCACGCAGCGTTGTCTCGGGATGGATCACGGGTGGCGCTCGTGACCAGCGACGACGACGTTCAACTGCAGGCGACCGTTCCGCGCGCGAAGCGCACACTTCTGAAGCCGGCGACCGGGCGACTGCACCGGATCGCATGGTTGCCGGACGACGGCGGCATCCTGTGCAGCGGTACAGATGCGAGCGCGCTCTTGTTGCCGGACGGGACTGTCGCCTGGCGCACGCGCGACTTCACGTGGGCGTCCATGCCATCCGGTGGCAACCACGCGGTTGCGAGGCTTGCCGATGGTTCAGTGGTAGCAGCAGTCGAGTCCTGCACCGGACGATATGCCATCCTGCCAGGTTCCAGGTGGAGCGCCGCATCGATCACGGCTGATGGGCAGCGGATCGCCGTCGCCGGTTACTGCGAGAGCGTCGATCAGATTGAGACTCCGGTGACGATGTGGGATGGAGAAGAGGTTGCATGGCGCCTCTCGGTCAAGGCCAAGGGGGCATCGCATCTCGCGTTCTCGCCCGACGGGAGCCGACTGGTCCTGTCGGCGTTGAGCGCAACGGGCGGGACCACACTGCTGCTTGTTGATGCCGATCGCGGCCGCCTGTTGGCCGAGTACGGAAGCCCGATCGAGCCCTCGCGGCTGGTCGTCATCGACGCGCATCGGGTCGCTGGCTGCGGTCACGACACAGCGACGTATGGCGGGCCCCCGCTGACTGTGTGGCACACCCCTTGATCATGCGCCGTCTGCTGCGTGATATCGCCGAGGGCCGCGCACTCGGCGACACGACGACGCTGGCCGATCCGGCCGTGGTGGCCTCGCTGCGCGAGCAGTACGAGGACAACGAGTGAGCCGCGGCGCGTTCGGCAAGTACAGCGAATCACAAGTCATCGTCCCATCGAGCAGCCCTCCGGGCGAGCCGGGGGTGTAAGGAGCCGACATCGGATTATTTCGTGATTCGCCTCAAGGTCGGTTCGCCAGGTGCCGATGAGATCTCGAGCGCCCTCGAGACTCCCACGACCAATGGCTTCCAACATCAGCACTCCGCGCGAACGCC
>JBFWQT010000704.1:0-3139 GCA_050249295.1 Planctomycetota bacterium | reverse complement strand
GTGCGGTTTTGCGCGGGATGGAGCAGGGCTCGACGGCGTGACGTTCCCGCCGTTCCGGAAAGAGCCGCGCCCGACCGGGAGCGGGGAAACGCGAGATGCCCGCGAGGTTGCGAGGTTGCGCGCGTTTCCCAGCTCCCTTTCGGTCGCGGCTCCTACCGCCACAACAACACTGTCGACTCACGTTCCGCGGCGCGGCTCGCCCCTGCGCTACTCGCCGAACGTCGCGTTGCGGATGCGCTCGGCCGCCACCTTCACGCGATCCACCGGCGGCACCAGCGCGAACCGCACGTAGCCGGCGCCGGGGTTGGTGCCGTCGTGCGCGGCGTCCGAAATCCACTCGCCGGGCGTGCAGACCACGCCGATGTCATCGACCAGCAGCGCCTTGGCAAAATCCAGCCCGCTCATGCCGGCCGGCACCTTCTGCCAGTGATAGAGCGTGCTCTCCGGCCGGCAATCGGGCAGCCCGGCAGCCACCAGCGCGTCGGCCAGGATGTCGCGCTTCTGCTTCGTGACGTCGCGCATCTCCTTCACGTGCGCTTCGTCGTTCAGCGCCGCGACGGCGCCGTCCTGGATGAAGTCGGGCGTGCCGGAGTCGATGTTCGTCTTGAGCTTCTTGAACACCTTGATGCACTCGGCGTCGCCGGCTACCCAGCCGATGCGCCAGCCGGTCATCATGCTGCGCTTGCTCATGCTGTTCATCACCAGCACGTTCTTGCGCGACACCTCGAGCACGGTGTGCGGCTTGTTCGCGTCGTCGAAGTACAGCTCGCTGTAGGCCTCGTCCGACACCAGCAGCACGTCGTTGTCGGCGCACCACTTCACCGCCTTTTCGAAGAACTCGAGGCTGCCCTGCGCGCCGGTCGGCGAGTTCGGGTAGCAGATCCAGAGGATCTTCGCGATGTGCGCGACTTCCTGCGGGATGCGCTCGAAGTCGATCTGCCAGCCGTTGTCGGCCGACAGCGGCGTGAACCAGCTCTTGCCGCCGGCGAACAGCGTGCCGCGCGAGTACGGCGGGTAGCCGGGCGTCGGCACGATCACCGTGTCGCCCGGGTTGATGAACGCGAGCGGCAGATGGAACACGCCTTCCTTGCTGCCGATCGTGCTGCAGATTTCGGTGGCCGGGTCGAGCTGCACGCCGAAGCGGCGCTTCGTCCAGTCGGCGACGGCCTGGCGGAAGTTCTTGCTGCCGACGTACGACGGGTAGCCGGTGGTGGCGTGCGCATCGACGGCCGTCTTGAGCTTCTCGCGGGCGACGGCCGGCGAGGGCAGCGTGTGGTCGCCGACGCCGAAGTCGATGACGTCGACGCCGCGCGCGGCGAGTTCGTCCTTGGCCTCGTCCACAGCGGCGAAAGCGTAGACCGGGAGCGACTGGATGCGTTGCGACGGGATCATCTGCGTGCGGTGGTTGTCGTCAGGACGGCGGAGTGTGGCGGCACGGCCCGGCAGGATAGTTTGCCGCGTGCGGCGCGCAAAGTGCGGCCCGCCGATGGTGGGGTATTCGCCAGGCGCAGGCCAAACACCGGGTCGTGTGGCGACGTATTCATCTTGACGCCAGGTACCGCGAATGTACGCTCCCCGGAAGTCGCCAGGTTTGCTTCGCCTCCCGGGCAACCCGCGCCGCAGCGGCAGCCCCACCGAACCGAATCCGCACCGAACCGGCAACCGCGACCCACGTATACACACCCGGCCAGCTGCCGGATTGCAGAACCGCATGATCGGAACCCGCGAACGCCGCATCACTCTCGCCGCCTCCGAAGATTCGCTGGCGCGCTTCAGCGAGTTCGTCAACTCGTGCCTCGACGACGCCGGCCTGGTGGGCAGCGACCCGCGCGACGCCATCGCCCGTGCGCTGGACAAGGCGCTGGCCAGCATCGTGGTCTGTGCGGCCGACGCGATCCGCCAGCAGGGCACCAACGACTACCAGCTCGAGCTCAGCATCGACATCGACTCGACGCGCCTGAAGGTGGCGATCGCCGAGGGCTGGCGCGACTACGGCAGCTCCGATTCGATCTCCGACGCCGACCTGCTGGCCGAGGCTCACCGCATGCGCGGCAAGGAGTTCTCGATGCGGTCGCTGTGCGGCCTGTTCGACGAGATCAGCTATGCCTTCAAGAAGGGCTTCCAGAACGAGCTGGTGCTGATCAAGTTCCTCTGATCCGCCGCCGATCGCAGCGCAGCCGACAACCGGATGGTCGCCAGATGGCCCGGCCCCGCCGGGCCAGTTGCGTTTCCGCAACGCGCGTGGCGGTCTGCCCACACTCAGATATCGCGGATGATGTCGAGTGCCTGCTGGAACTTGCCGCTACCAGTGGCGAAGGCCGCGAGGACCCATTGCCTGTTGCTGCGTGATACGCCGGAGCGGATCATCTTCAACGCGTGGTCGGCGATTCTCTCCACTGCGTCATCCAGATGTCGGCCCCTCAGGTCATCGGGGCACTTGAAGTCGGCGGGGTCCGGCGGCTCGCCTTCCTCGTCGGGCGTCGGGTCGAGCGGACGCATTACGATCGCGGTGATCCATCCGAGCATGGCAATCACCCACTCCTTGTCAGCGCCGTCCAGGTGATCCAGCAACTCGACCAAGTACGGAAGCGCCGCGAATATGGAGTCGCGTGGCCCGAGGCATCCGTCGCCCACCAACTTGTCATGCAGACGATCATAGGTCTCGCGGCAGGGCTTCTTGCGGCACGCGCGGATCAGCGCCGGCACCTCGCTCGCATCGCCGACGTGCGCCCGCAACGTCCGCCAACGCGCCGAGTTCAGGGGTAGTGCGCCTTTGAGTCGCCCGCCCACACGTGCTCCCTGTCGCCGGGATGAGTGATCGGAAGATACTCGATCAACGGGCGCGTTCTCGCCACTGCCCAGCACATTCCGATGGCCCGGCGGCATTGCCGGGCCGTTCATGTTTCGCGTTCCGGCTCGCCCGGAGATGCGATTCGCGGACAGGCGCGTCAGGAACGGGACCGTGAGCCCGTCACAACCAGCGAGCGAATCCGGTCACTGTCTGGATGCTGGCTGGTCCCGCTCTCACGGATTCGGGCGAGCATTCGAGGACGGAGAGTCTCCGGTCGCGCGTGTGTGCGCGGCGTTTGCAGATTCACTACCCTGCGTCAGCGGGCGGTAGGGGTCGCGAGGCGATCCG
>JBFWQT010000703.1:0-3145 GCA_050249295.1 Planctomycetota bacterium | reverse complement strand
GATCAGTGTCGTCACATACCGCGTCAGACTGCGGCTGATCGCGTTCAGCTTCTGCGTCACCTCGCCGCGCGTCATGCCATCGGTGGCCGAATGCACGATCGCGACCTCGACATCGGTGATGCGCAACCAGACCTCGAGCAGGAACCCGTCGATCTCGGCCGCTTCCATCGTCAGCCCGGCCACCGACTCCCCGGCCATCAGCCGGCCCTGGATCGCCGCGTGCCACATCGTCGAGAGCTTCAGCACCTGGTCGCGCACGAGCATCGACTGGTTCTGCCGGGTCTCCAGCGGAAGGCCCTCGTCGAACGCCGTGAGGTTCTCGTTGGCCACCATGCGGGCGAACACCGGGCCGGAACGGCGACTGCTGATGCGCGGCAACTGGTCGGGATGTTCGGCCGCCAGCTTGCCGAGCGCGCTGACCACGCGCTGGTACTCGTCCGGCGTCCAGCTGCGATCCGGGTCGGGAATGCCGAGGCTGCGGTACTGCGCAATCGTGAGCGTGGTGTCGCTGTCGGCCGCGTTGGTCGTGTTGCCGGCGTCGGCATCGGTGTTGTCCGTGCCAGCGGCCGGACCGTTGCCCGACCCGCAGCCGCAGCCGGCGAGCGCGACCAGCAGGAACACCGCGAGCGGGATGCGCATCACTTGCCGTCCACCACGATCACGATGTCGTCCTTGTTCTCCGGCGCGTCGCGACGGTCGACGTTGCGCTTGCCGTCCGGGCCGGGCGAGACCAGCGTCCACTTGTTGTTGCCGTTGTACCGCGGCAGCAGTTCCAGCTTGTTGCCCCACGCGTCGTACAGGTCGTCGTCGTTGAGGCCGGTGGTGGCCGCGTTGGCGAGCAGCCACTCGAACGGCTTGTGGTACTGGCCGCGGAAGGTGAACCACGGCTTGTTGAGGCGCAGCATGTTCGACAGCCGTTCCATGACGATCATCGTGCGCTGGTTGGCGAACGTCAGGCTGTCTTCGCTGGGCAGGCCGGCCGGGTCTTCGGCGTGCCGCGCGAACATCACGGCGGCGAGCAGTTCGCGCTCCTGCGCCGTGACGCCGGGCTGCACGAGGTACCGGTTGAGGTTGTCGGCGAGCACCGAGCGGCGCACGAGGAACGCCAGCTGCAGGTCTTCGCGCTCGTCGCTGGCCAGGCCGAACAATGCGGTGTCCACGATGTCCACGCCGATCATCAGCGGGCCGCGTTCGCCGCTGGCGCGCTTGGCCTGCAGCGTGATCTCGCCGGGCTGGCCGGGGGCGTACTGCTCGAGCGAGGGCACGACCTCGATGTCGATGTGGTCTTCCTTCGCGCGGAACACGGTGGTGGCCGAGACGTTCGGAATCATGCGGCGTTCGCTGGTCCGGCCGCCCACCGCATCGGCGCCGGGCTGCGGCACCTCGCGCAACTCGTGCAGCACGAACTGCAGCTCGCCGAACAGCGTTGCCGGCAGCGTGACTTCCACACCGCTGGTGTCGCCGCCCAACTCCGACGTGCTGATGTCGCGCACCAGCACGGTGTGTCCGAGCTTGCGAACCTCCAGCGTGTATCCGAGGAGCTTGCCGTCGGTCGGCTTCTCGGCGCCCGGCGTGCGATCGATCGTCACGCGCGGCATCTCCGACTGGCCGAGCACGTGCGACGACGGCCGCAGGCGCACCGTGCCGAGCCGCGCGCGCGGCGACGTGCCCTGGTTCTCGTACTTCCAGACCAGCTCCGGCCGGTTGCCCTCGTTGTCGACGGCCTTGATCTTCCACTCGTCCTGCAGGAACTCGTTGCCGTTGCCGTCCGCCTTCGGCGTGAACATGAACTGGCCGATACCGCGATCGTTGGTGTCCATGTCGTCGCCACCGAGGCGTGCGATGTTGAGCGTACTCGGCGCGGGCGAGCCGTCGGGGTACGACACGACGACGAACATGCGGTTCTCGACGCCGGGCACGATCATGTTGTCCTCGGGGAACAACTGCACGGTCAGCGCGTCTTTCGCGATCACGCGCATCGCGCTGGTCAGCTCGGTCAGGCCGCCCTTGTCGGTGACGGTCACGCGCATCGAGATCGGGAAGCGGTTGGCTGCATCGAAGTACTGCTTCGCGTTGTCGGGCACGCGCCAGTTGACCAGCCAGCGGCCCTTGTCGTCGGTCTTGCCGGTGAGGTCGCTGAGCGTGCCCATCTCGTAGCCACTGACCGCATTGAACGCGACCAGCGAGAGCCGCACCTCGGCGTCGCGCACCGGCTCGCCGAACGTGTAGGTGGCGGTGATCGTCGCGTCCACGCTCTGGTCGGCCTTGTACCAGGCCTTGTCGGTGTCGATCTTGATGATGAACTTGGGCAGCTTGTATTCGCGCACCTCGAACGGCAGTTCGGTCTCGTTGCTGCCGACGGTGACGACGACCTTGTAGCTGCCGGTGGGGATGCCGGTGGCGAGGCCGAAGTGGTGCGCGGCCACGCCGAAGTCGCCGGTGCGCACCTTCTGCTGCCAGACCATCACGCCCTGCGGGTTGCGGACAGTGAGCGTCACGCTGCGGTCGCTGGCGGCCGAGTGAGTGACCGGGTCGAACGAGATCGAACGGATGTGCACCGTCTGGCCCGGCTGATACAGCGGCTTGTCGGTGCTGATGTAGGTGACGAGCGGCTCGGGCTCGACGCGCAGGTCCTTGAACAGCCGCTGGATGCCGTCGGGACTCTCGGCCGTGACGGTGAGCCGCACCGGCCCGATCATGTCGTCCTTGAGCTGGAAGACCGGATGCAGCGTGCCGTCGGCCTGCACCGTAACGCGGAAGATCTCCTCACCGCTCTCACGCGCGGCATCGGGCCGGCGGGCGGTGGCGTAGATGCTGACGGTGCGGCCTTCGGTGCCGGAGATGATGCAATGGATCTGCTGATCGACGCCGGCCGAGACGTGGGGCGGCAGCACGACTTCCAGCCGCAGTTTTCGATCGAACTTCTCGGTTGCGTCGGCGGTGCCGGTCGTGACGGCCAGCAGGCAGAGCAGCATCGCGGCAGCAGTGAATCGAGGCATCGGATGCGTGCGGATCGGGTGTGGTGGGTGATGGCGGCGGCGGAGGTCCGCCGCCGGTTGACATCGTCGGTCGGTTGCCCCGGCGATGCAAGTGTGAGCCGGCGCGCTCGCTCAACGCGGCGCTGCCACCGCCGGCTCTGCTCAGC
>JBFWQT010000702.1:0-3158 GCA_050249295.1 Planctomycetota bacterium | reverse complement strand
GAGAAGTGGGGCCTCACCAACATCTACGACGCCATCGCGGCCGCGCTGGAGATCACCACCGGCGAGCAGGTCAAGTCGAACAACGGCAAGCCGAAGGACGGCCCCGTGATCACCGACACCGGCGAGGAGAAGATGGAGTTGATGGAGACCGGCGCCGAGGAGATCCGTTTCCTCACGGACGGCAAGCCGACCGACGGCACCTACACCAACACCGAGATGCTGCTCGCCCAGGTCCGCGAGCTGAACCGCAGCCGCAAGGTGCGCATCAACACCTACGGCATCGGCCAGCACGACAAGGCGATCTGCGGCAAGCTCGCCGAGCAGAACAACGGCAAGTACGAGGACTGGACCTACGACAGCGGCATCAAGTGATGCCTCGCAGGGGAACGTGACGAACCCGTTGAAGCCCACGGGCTGCTGCCCGTGGGCAACCTGACGGGAACTCCCGACCTCACCTTGTCTGACTCACCCCACCGGCCCCGGCAGCGCTCGCGCTGCCGGGGCCGCGGGCTTTGCTCCTACAAACAACGCTCCACCTTCTAATGGCTCGATCGCGCCGCATGCACGACGCTTGAAGGCAGGCAATCCCGCCTCCACCAACGCCCGCGCATGACACTCTACCGGATGGACCTGCCCACCCCGTCGCCGCAGCGCAAGCCGATCGGCGCGTCGCAAGGCGGCACAAAGCGCCACACGGTGCGGCACGGCTACGACATCTCGAACGCCGAAGCGCGCGCCCGCCACATCCGCATGCGCCGTCGCACACGCCGCCGGTCAAGCAGTTCGCAGGCGCTCGGCGCATTCATCGTGTGCTGCGTGGTCGGCCTCGCGGTCGGCGGCGCGGGCGGCGGACGCACCGGCAACCTGACGCCGGTCGTAGTCTGCGGGTTCATCGGCGCTGCGATGGGCACCATCACCGCCCTGCTGATCATGGCGAGCAGCAGTCGCACCTACCGCGGCGGCCAGGAAGGCTTCCGCGCCGACGCGACGAGCGCGCGTCGCCAGCGCGATGATGGTGACCACGACCCGCGCGACTGACGCCGCTCGCGTTGCCCGCGCCGCCCGCGGCATGCGATAACCTCCGCGAGCGAGAACAACCGGCGGCCACGGCACGCACGCGAGCATGACATCCCATCATGAGTTCGGTCGCGACGTGCTCCGCCAGGAAGCGGATGCGATCACCCGCGCCAGCCGCGCGCTGGCCGATGGCGCCGCCTTCGATGCCGCCGTCGACGCGATCCTTGCCTGCATCGCGGCCAACGGGCGCGTGATGGTCGGCGGCGTCGGCAAGCCCTGGTTCATTGCGCAGAAGATCAGCGCGACGATGGCCAGCACCGGCACGCCGTCGTTCCCGCTGCACCCATCCGACGCGGCCCACGGCGACATCGGCCGCGTGCGCGACGGCGACGTGGTGATACTGCTGTCCAACAGCGGGCGCACGGCCGAGGTGCTGCAGATCGCGCCGATGATCCGCCAGTTCGGCGCCACGCTGATCGCGATCGTCGGCGAGGCGGACGGCGCGCTCGGCCAGGCGGCGCACATCTGCCTCGCCTACGGCCCGATCGAAGAAGCCTGCCCGCTGCGACTCGCGCCCTCGGCCAGCACCACCGCCATGCTCGCGCTCGGCGATGCACTCGCGCTCTCGGTGCAGAATGCGCGCCAGTTCAGCCGTGAGGACTACGCCCGCTTCCACCCCGCCGGCGCGCTCGGCCGTGGCCTGATGAAGGTCGTCGAGATCATGCGGCCGCTCGGGCAGACGCCGCTGGTGGCGAGTGGGGGTTCGATCCGCGACGTGCTCGACATCATCACTCGCTGCCGCGCCGGCGCCGCCTTCGTGGTGGATGGCGCGGGCAAGCTGGTCGGCATCTTCACCGATGGCGACCTGCGCCGCCACGTCTCGCGCGGCCTGCAGCTCGACGAGACGATCGACGCGCACATGACCCCCGGCCCGCGCAGCATTCCGCCGGATCGCCTGGTCGCCGACGCGTTGCGCCTGATGCGCGAAAAGCGCATCGACGAATTGCCGGTGGTCGATCCGGCCGGTGTGCCGCTCGGCTACCTCGACGTGCAGGACCTGCTCGACGTGGGCCTGGCGATCACCGACCGCTGATCCGCATCGGACACACGAGCCGCCGCCAGTCCGGCTTGCGGCATCCGTCAACGGCCCGCGCGCTTCTTGCGGTGGTCCTTCAGCCACTTCGTCATCGCGGCCAGCGGCAGCGTGTTGATCACGTCGGCACAGGTCAGCCAGCCCTTGCGCGCGACGCCGATGCCGAAGAACGGATCGTCCAGGCCCTCCGGCTTGTGCGCGTCCGGGTTGATCGACACCTTCACGCCGAGCTCCTTCGCGCGGCGGCACCAGCGCCAGTCAAGGTCCAGCCGCCACGGGCTGCAGTTGATCTCGACCACCACGCTGTGCTCGGCCGCGGCCTTCAGCACCGCTTCGACGTCCAGCGGGTAGCCGTCGCGACTCAGCAGCAGGCGGCCGGTGGGGTGGCCGAGCATCGTCACGTACGGATTGGAAATCGCCCGGATCACACGCTCGGTCATGCGCTTCTCGTCCTTGAGGAACGCGCCGTGCACGCTGGCGATCACGAAGTCGAGCTCGGCCAGCACCTCGTCGGGGTAGTCCAGCGTGCCGTCCGGCAGGATGTCGACTTCGTTGCCGGCGAACACATGCAGCTTGCCGTCGAGCTCGGCGTTGTACTCGGCAATCTCCTTGACCTGCAGCAGCAGGCGCTCGGGCGAGAGGCCGTTGGCATAGATCGCCGTCTTCGAGTGGTCGGTGATGCCGACGTATTCGTAGCCGCGCTCGATCATCCCGGCGCACGTCTCCTCGAGCGAGAGCCGGCCATCGCTGGCCGTGGTGTGCATGTGGAACAGCCCGCGCAGATCCTCGTGCGTGATCAGCTCGGGCAGCGTGCCGGCCTCGGCCGCGGCAAACTCGCCGACGTCCTCGCGCAGTTCGGGCGCAATGTAGTGCGGCACGCCGAGCGCCGCGTAGATCTCGGTCTCGTCCTTGCAACTCACGCTGCTGCCGTCGTCGCCGAACAGGCCGTACTCGTTGAGCCGTAGGCCGCGTTCGATCGTGCGCTGGCGCATGACAATGTTGTGCTCCTTGCTGCCGGTGAAGTACGCGAGCGTGAACGGGAAATGCT
>JBFWQT010000701.1:0-3166 GCA_050249295.1 Planctomycetota bacterium | reverse complement strand
ATCGCCTTCATCACGATCGCGTCGACTTCCTTCGGGATCTGACGACGCGGCGCGCGCTTTCGCGGCGCAACCAGCTCCCACATCGCGGCCTTGCGCAGCGTGCCTTCCACGTTCTGCGCGGCGTACGGCGCCTCCAGTGTCAGCATCTGATAGAGGATCGCGCCGAGCGAGAAGATGTCGGAGCGTTCGTCCACCTCGCTCATCTTGCCGTTGGCCTGCTCGGGCGGCATGTACGCCGGCGTGCCGAACACCAGGCCGTCGATGGTCATCATCTGGTCTTCGCTGTCGCGCGGATCGGAGCGCACGCGGCGCGTCGGCCGGCGATCGGATGCGCCTGCGTCGTCAGCCATGCCGGCGCCGCGCTTGCGCATCAGGCGCGCCAGGCCCCAGTCGATGACCAGCACCTCGCCGAAGTCGCCAACCATGACGTTGGCCGGCTTGAGGTCGCGATGCACGACGCCACGGCTGTGCGCGTAGCCCACCGCGTCGCACGCCTTCTGGAAGATGTCGAGCCAGCCGTCGGCCAGTTGCTGCGCCACCGGCGTGAACCGAGCGCGCCGGCTGCGCACCGCCTGGATCATCTCCCACAGCGTGGTGCCGCGCACGAGCTTCATCGCCATGTACGGCTGATGATCGGCATCCAGGCCGAGGTCATAGACCGGCACGATGTTCGGGTGCTCGAGCTGCCCGGTGATCTGCGCCTCGTCGATGAAGTCGGCGATCAGTTCGTTGTCGCCGTCCTCGCCGGTGTCGTGCAGCACCTTGATCGCCAGCTCGCGCCGCAGCGCGAGGTCTTCGGCGGCCAGCACCACGCCGAGCCCGCCGCGACCCAGCTCATCGGCCAGTGCGTACTTGCGGTCGAACGCGACGGTGGCCTCCAGGCCCTTCGCGCCGGCCGTGCGCACCGCGGGGCGCGGCCGCGTCACCGGGCCCGACCCGTGCCTCTCGTGGCCGACCGGTGCACCCGTTGCCGGCTCGGTCTGCGGAGACGGCGGCGCCTCGCGACGCGGCCGCACCTGCTGGATTGCCGGCACGCTATGCAACGTGAGCGGCACACCGGCCGACTGCAGGTCGGGTGCTGGCGGGCGGGCCGGGCGGATGGCGGTCGACGGTTCGTTCGGATCCTTGACCGGCACACTGCCGGACCGCGAGCGCACGTTCGCCTGGCTGCCGCGACGCGGCATCGTCAGGTCGTCTTCGTTCAGGTGTGGAACGTGCGGCGCAGGCGTGGGCGGCAGCGGAATCGCCGCTGCCGACGAGCGTGCACCACCGCGACGGGGCACCGTCAGTTCGGGTTCGGATGGCGGCTTCGTGGAGCCACCGCGACCGCGTTGCGAGGGAGTACCGCCTGTACCCGCGGTACCGGTGGGTCGGCGCGGCGGCAAGTTCCTGCGCGGAGGATTCTGATCGCTCATGGCCGGGCCGGGGGAGGCTGAAGACGCGGTCGTGTGTCGCGGAGGTTTGATTTGTGCAGTCTTGCGGCTACCGCACCACTCCACGGTTACCAGAACCCAACGAAATGTTCACGCGTCCGGATTCCGCCGATCCGCAAACTCAGCCCGCGTACACCGCCGGCCGACGATCCGCCAGGAACGAGTACTTCGTGCGCGCCTCGCTGACCCGCCCGGCATCGACCACGCCGCCCACCACACCGGCCTGACGCGTGCGCTCGGCGTAAACCTCGCCCCACATGTCGACCAGCACGCTGTCGCCCGAGTACGCCAGGCCGTTGCCCTCGCCGACCCGATTGACGCCGAGCACCCACACCTGGCTCTCGATCGCCCGCGCACGCAGCAGTGTGCTCCAGTGCACGCGGCGCGCCTCGGGCCAGTTCGCAATCACGCAGAACAGGTCGGTATCGGACGCCCGCGCGCGGAAGATCTCGGGGAAGCGCAGGTCGTAGCAGATGATCGGCGTGACGCGCACACCATCAATCGTCACGGTCGGCGGCAGCGCGTTGCCGCCGTCGTAGTGCTTGTCTTCGCCGGCCAGCGTGAACGGATGGATCTTGTGGTAGCGCACGACCTCCTCGCCCCGCGGATTCCACACCGCTGCCGCATTGCGCGGGCGGGCGCCATCGCCGTTGCCCGGCACCGCGAACCCGGCCAGCAGCCACGCGCCCAGTTCTTTCGATGCCTTCGCGCCGAACGCGACCACCTCGCTGGCGTGCGCGGCCATCTGCGCGGCGCTCATCGAGAACCCGGTGGCGAACATCTCGGGCAACACCACCAGCCGGGCGCCGGCCTGCACGGCCTGTTTGCCGAGTACCATCGCGCGCGAAAAGTTCTCGGCGGGGTTTTCCCAGGCGATATCGAGCTGGATGCCAGCGACGTGCAGAGTGCTCATGCGAATGCGTGCGGTGGTCGTCTGTGGCAGGCGGTCAGTCGGCGGCACTGTAGCAAAGTCGCGTCAGTGCCTGGCGTCCATCGCCGACGCCGAGAATCCCGGCATCGCGTTGTGCAGTCGACGCTGCTCCAGCCTGACGAACAGCGCCACGAAGCCGGCGACCACCAGGATCAGCATGCCGCCGATCCACGTTGCGCCCAGCACATGGCCGGTGCCGTCGTGGAGCAGCGGATACCGCGCCACGCGAATGCCGTACTGCACCGTCAGGATGTTCAGCGCAATCACGAGCGGGCCGACCACGGCTGCCGGGACACCAACGGCCGGTCCACGGAACCAGGCCATCTGCGTAGTCAGCGTCGCAACGCTCGCTGCCAGCAAGGCGTGCTGCACCCTCGTCGGCAAGTCGCCGAAGTCAACGGAGGGCGACGAGACGCCGAGCCAGAGCACAGTCGACGTGGTGAGCAGGATGCCTGCAGATGCCACGATGCGCCGAGAGATCGGGCTATCGCGATACACCTACCATGTGATTGCGGCCGTGAGGGCAGCGAGGATCAGCGCTGGAATGGCGATGGCCAGCAGTGCCAACCTGATGGCTGGCAGCGACTCGATGCATATTATGATGGGTGGCGTGATCAACAGCATGGCTGACATAATCGGCAGGAAGAACGGCGTGTCAACCGATGGGCGTGCGACTGCGATGAGCGCCACAACCGCCGCGACGAGTGCGGCCACCGTCGCCACCAGGTTGGCGGCACTGTTGCTGCCGAACATCGACGGAGCGAAGTCCAATGGCGCGTTGAGCGGAATCAGCGCACGCGCC
>JBFWQT010000700.1:0-3175 GCA_050249295.1 Planctomycetota bacterium | reverse complement strand
TGCACACCGGCACCGACTTCAGCAGCGGCTCGGGCGTCAAGCCGAAGGAGCCGAAGGCCGACGACCCGATGCCGATGTTCGGCTCGGCCGTCGAGTTCCTCAGCGGCGACACGATCCGCCTTCCCGGCGGCCGCCTGATTCACCTGGCCGGCGTGAGCGCGCCCGGCCCCGGCCAGCCGTACCACATGGAGTGCAAGAAGATCCTCGGCGCAATTGTCCGCCGGCAGATCTTCCGGATGGTGCACGTCAAGGGTTCGACCTACGTCGATCCGGTGTGGGAGGTGAACCTGCTGGTGCCGAGCCTCGAGGACGTGGAACTGGCCGAGGGAATTGTCTCGCAGAAGGGCACCAACGCGAACAGCGTCAACTGTGTGCTGCTCGCCAACGGCCTTGTGCGTCCGCGCCCCGACCTTGACGCGCTGCACTTCGCGCCCGTGAACGAGCAGACCGGCAAGCTCGAGCCGATGTCCGACGACCGCAACCAGCGCGTGCTGGACCTGTTCAAGGAGTGCTACGAGATCGGCAAGCGCAATTCGCTGGGCATCTACAGCGGCGAGTTCGCCGAGTAGCTGTGCCGGGTGCGGGCGGTTCGTCGCCCGAGCTGGGGACCGACAATGGCGGTCAGAGTATCCGTGGCTGTCGAGCCGCACAATAAAGCCCGCGCCTGTACCGACGTGCCGGTATCAGGCCTGTACAACGCCGCCGCGAGCCTGCCGTATCTTGTTCCTCCATCTGGTCTTGCGTGCCGCACGTCGATTCCTTCCGCTTCTGGCACCCGATACCGTATTCTCCCGCACCAACCGGGACGCTGACCGGTTCAACACCAAGGAAAGCAAAAATGCGGAGACGAGCGGGCGACTCGCTCGTCAACAGATAGCGGCACCCCGCATCAATCGACCACCGCTGACCTGACCTGACTGACCTGACTGACCGAATTGCGAACCGACGGAAAGTGCCGGCGAGGCGTACTGGCAGTGCACCAGACACGCACGACCGCGACGCACGAAGCACGCACGCCACGCTGACGCACGACACGTACGGAGCCGATCTCATGGCCACGCCCAACGCCCAGAACACCGGCGATCAGCCGGACACCAGTCGCCGGCCGCTCAACCTGGCTCCGAACGCTCGCGTGAAGGCGCAGACGTCGCGCCGCAAGCAGCCCGGCTCCTTGCCGGTGGCGGTGGCCGGACAGACGATTGCCACGGAAGATATCGAGGTCGCCCGCGACACGGGCATGGCCAACGGCACCGTTGACTCGCCCGACTCGCCCGACTCGCCGGACTCGCCCGATTCGCCCGCGGCGCAAGGCTCGCCGGACGACGACACGGCGACCGTCGCGCACGAGTACGACGCGCGAGAAGACCTGCCGAACTACGCCGAGCCGACGATCAACTTCGATCCGAACGCGGTCGCGGTGACGCACACGATTGATGGACACGCCGGCGTCACGCTGGCGCAGACCGGCCGCGTGCAGCCCACGGCCGATGCGCAGACGCTGGTCACGTCGCGCGGCAACTCGACCGGTAGCGGCAGCAGCACGAACGGCGGCGCCAGCGCGGGCACGTCGACCTCGGCCAGCGGTCGACTGATGGCCGCCGGGTCGGCCAGCGATCGCCGGTACGAGGTGCAGCGCGAACTCGCGCGCGGCGGCATGGGTGCGATCATGATCGCGCGCGACCACGACCTGCGCCGCGACGTCGCGATGAAGGTGCTGCTCGGCGCCACGCGCAACGACTCCTCCGACAAGCGTGCCCGCGGCCGCATCGCCCGCTTCCTCGACGAGGCGCAGATCACCGGCCAGCTCGAGCACCCCAACATCGTGCCGGTCCACGAGATCGGCGCCGACACCACCGGCCGGCTGTACTTCACGATGAAGCTCGTCGACGGCGAGGCGCTCTCGGAGATCATCGGCAAGTTGCGCCACCAGGCGGCCGGGCAGGCCCCGTACAAGGGGTTCTCGCGCAGCCGCCTGCTCGAGGTGTTCGCCAAGGTCTGCGACGCCGTCGCCTACGCGCACTCGCGCGGCGTGGTGCACCGCGACCTCAAGCCGGCCAACATCATGGTCGGCGCGTTCGGTGAAGTGATGGTGATGGACTGGGGCATCGCCAAGGTGCTGCGCGCCGGCGGTACCGATACCAGCACGCACCACGGCACCGGCGAGGCCAACGGCAACGCGGGCACGTCGTCGGGCACCGACTTCAAGAAGCGCCTGCCGTCGCGTGCGCGCGGCGCCACGCAGACGTCCAGCCGGCGCGTGCAGACCGCTGACGGCACCGTTGGCGTGGTCGGCACGGACACGCCGCAGGTCGAGTCGGCGCGCGTCGAGGAGGGCAGCGTGCGCACGATGGACGGCGCCGTGATCGGCACGCCCGCGTACATGGCGCCCGAGCAGGCGCGCGGCGAGATCGACCAGATTTCGGAGCGCACCGACGTCTACGCGCTCGGCGCAATCCTCTACGAGATGCTGACGTGGCATGCGCCGTATGAAGCGGCCGCGCCGCTCGAGGTGCTCCACAAGGTGCAGCAGGGCCGTGCGATCGAACCGCCGATCCGGCGCGCGCCCGAACGCGACGTGCCACCGGAGCTCTCCGCGATCTGCATGAAGGCGCTGAACAAGCTGCCGCGCTCGCGCTACGCGACCGTCGCCGAGATGCACGAGGACGTCACGCGCTGGCACGACGGCCTGCCGATTTCGGTGTACCGCGACACCACGATGGGCCGCGCCGCCAAGTGGGTGCGCCGCCACAAGCTGCCCAGCGCGCTGATCGGCGCCGCCGCGGTGATCGCCGTGACGCTGATCGTCTCGCTGATGTACACGCTGAACATCACGGCGTCGGCGAAGGCCGCGGCCGAAGACGCGCTGACCGCCAAGGCCGACGCGGTGACCGCCAAGGAAGCCGCGCGCAACATGGCCGAGGCGCTCGGCGAGCTCGATCGCATCCGCCTGCAGGTGCGCAGCGGCGTCGATCTGCCCGGCGCAGCCGATGCGCTCGCGCGGCTGCGCGCCAGCCAGCCCGGCCTCTACCCGGCCGCGTTCGAACAGCAGCGCGTGCTCGACGCGATCGGTCGGCCCGGCGAGGCCACCGCGGTCCTCGAGCAGTTGCGCGACGACACGGCCGCGACCGGCAGCTTCCGCGCGGCCGCCGCGATCATGCTCGGCATGCGCGCGCTG
>JBFWQT010000699.1:0-3184 GCA_050249295.1 Planctomycetota bacterium | reverse complement strand
CTTCGGCCTGACCGTGGCCTGCGCCCGCTGCCACGACCACAAGTTCGATCCGATTCCGACCCGCGACTACTACGCGATGGCCGGCATCCTCAACTCCACCGAGACCTGCTACGGCACGGTCATGGACGTCAACTACTGCCGCCGCCAGGCCGACCTGATCGCGCTGGCGTCGGTCGGGGGGCCGGGCACGAAGCTCGACGCGGCTGGTCTCAAGAAGCTGCAGACCGACGTGACCGACCTGCAGAAGCAATACAAGGAGGCCGCCGACGCCTACGCCGCCGAGCCCGACAACGGCAAGCTCAACGCCGAGCGTCGCCGCCTGCAGGTCGCGGTCTCCCGCGCGCGGGCCCGCATCGACGACTTCGACGCGAAAGGCAACCCGCTGGCGTTCGCGATGGGCGTGCGCGAGGCGCAGCGGATGGTCAACAGCCCGATCCTGCTGCGCGGCGAAGTGGCCCAGCCGTCCACGGTCGTCCCGCGTGGCTTCCCCACCGTGCTCGGCGTCACGGTCGGTCCGATCCCGGCGGGCGAGAGCGGCCGCAACCAGCTCGCCGACTTCATCGTCAGCCCCGACAACCCGCTGACCGCGCGCGTCGCCGTCAATCGCGTCTGGTACCACCTGCTCGGCCGCGGCATCGTCGAGACGCTCGACAACTTCGGCACGCGCTGCAGCCCGCCGAGCAACCAGCCGCTGCTCGACTACCTCGCACTGTCGTATCGCGACAACGGCTGGTCGCTGAAGGCGCTGATCCGCGAGATCATGCGCAGCCGCGTCTACCGCCTGGCCGTCGAGGACGACCGCGACGGCAACAGGAAGGACACCGGCAACGTCCTGCTGTGGCGCGCCAACCGCAAGCCGCTCGACAGCGAATCGCTGCGCGACGCGATGCTGCAGGCCGCCGGACTGCTCGAGCCCGACCGGCCGGCCGCGTCGATGATCCAGGAAATCGGCGACGAGGCGGTGTCGGCGGCAATGATCGCGCGGCTCGACAAGCTGTCGATCGAGTCGGGGATGCGCTCGGTGTACCTGCCGGTGTTGCGCAACGGCGTGCCCGACATGCTCGGCCTGTTCAACTTTGCCGACCCCGACGCGGTCAACGCGGAACGCGGCGACACGATCGTGCCGACCCAGGCGCTCTACATGATGAACGGCCCGCTGCCGATCCGCGCCGCCGCGGCCACGGCGAAGCGGCTGATGGAAACGACGACCGACGACAACGCGCGGATCCGCCTGGCGTGGGAGCTGATTCTGGCGCGCACGCCCGACTCGACCGAACTGACCCGCGCGCGCCGCTTCCTGACGGCGTTCCGCAAGAGTCTCGCGAAGACCTTCGACAAGGCCGACCCGCCGGTGTTCGACAAGAACGGCAAACCGGTCAAGCCCGCGAAGCCCGACCCGGACAAGATGACCGACGAGGAGCGCGACCTGCAGACCTGGTCCGCGCTGGCCCAGGTGCTCTTCACCTGCGCCGAGTTCCGCTACCTCGATTGATTCCGTCACCGCACACGATCTGATCCATCCACACACGCACACGCTGTCGGCCCGCAAGGGAGGTTCCACGTGAAGCCCCGATTCGACGCCACTCCCGAGTCCTCGTGCTGCTCCCGCCGCAGCGTCCTCAAGGCCGCCACCGGCGGCTTCGCCTGGCTCGCGTTCTCGGCCCTGCTGGCCGGCAACTCGCCGGCACGGCTGTTCGGCGACCCGGGCAGCAAGAACAAGGATGACGGCGACGGCATCGCGCCGAAGCTCAAGGTGCGGGCGAAGCGCGTGATCTTCCTCTGCATGCAGGGCGCGCCCTCGCACGTCGACACCTTCGACTACAAGCCCGGCCTGCTCGCCGGCGACGGCAAGACGTTCACGGGCAACGCCGGCCGCGTGAACGGCAACAGCAAGCTGCTCGCCCCGCCGTGGAAGTTCAACAACCACGGCCGCAGCGGCCTGCCGATCAGCGAGCTGTTCCCCGAGCTCGCGAAGCATGCCGACCGGCTGTGCCTGATCAACAGCATGAGCACCGACCTGCCCGACCACGGCCGCGCACAGCTCAAGCTGCACACCGGCAACGCGCAGTTCATTCGCCCGAGCATGGGCGCGTGGGTCGCCTACGGCCTCGGCAGCGAGAACCAGAACCTGCCCGGCTACATCACGATCAACCCGGCCGGCGGCGCGCAGAACTACGGGTCGGGCTTCCTGCCGGCCGAGTTCCAGGGGATGCCGGTGCCGATGCGCGGCCGCAGCGAGGCGCAGTTGCGGCACATGGAGAACCCGCGACTCAAGCCCGACAACCAGCGCGTGATGCTCGACTTCGCCGAGGACCTCAACAAGCACCACCTGCGCAAGACGACGCCCGACGGCGACCAGGCGATCGAGGGTGTGATCAAGTCGTACGAGATGGCGTTCCGCATGCAGGCCGACGCGCCGGAGCTGATGGACGTCAGCACTGAGCCGAAGCGCGTCCAGGACCTGTACGGCATCGGCTCGCCGGAGACCGACGCGTTCGGCCGGCAGTGCCTGCTGGCGCGCCGGCTGTCGGAGTCGGGCGTGCGGTTTGTCGAGATCCAGAATGGCGGATGGGATCATCACCGCGACCTGGAGGCGGCGCTATCGCGGTCGTGCCGTCGCATCGACACACCGATCGCCGGGCTGCTGACGGACCTGAGCCAGCGGCACATGCTGGACGACACGCTGGTGATCTGGGGCGGCGAGTTCGGCCGCACGCCGTACTCGCAGAACGCCAACGGCCGCGACCACAACCACAAGGGTTACACGCTGTGGATGGCGGGCGGCGGCATCCAGGGTGGCATGCGCTTCGGCGCGACGGATGACGTCGGCTACGCGGCGGTCGAGAACAAGGTGGACATCCACGACATCCACGCCACGATCCTGCACCTGCTCGGCGTGGACCACGAGATGCTGACCTTCTGCTACGCCGGCCGCGACTTCCGGCTGACCGACGTCTACGGCAAGGTGCTCAAGGACATCGTCGCGAGCTGAATGCGGTGAGAGTGTGGTGCAGGCTTCCAGCCTGCATCTGGTGCCTTGAGTGTGGTGCAGGCTTCTTTGAGTGTGGTGCAGGCTTCCAGCCTGCATCTGGTGCCTTGTGTGTGGTGCCTTGAATTTGGTGCAGGCATCCACCCTGCATCAGGGGCCGTGAATGTGGGTCCTTGAATTTGGTGCAGGCATCCA
>JBFWQT010000698.1:0-3191 GCA_050249295.1 Planctomycetota bacterium | reverse complement strand
ACTCCGCGACGACGCGCGCGGAAAACGGCGACTTCAACAAGGGCATCGCCAAGCACTTCCATGGCATTTCGCCGGAGGAGCGCCCTTGGCTCTTCGTGGTCAAGAAGCAGAAGACCGTCCTGACGGCGCTTCTGCACTGGATCCAGTCCCGCGTGGCTGACACCACGGATGCGGGCGATGGGCGAAAGCTCGTCACGAAGCTGCCGCTGCTGATGATCGACGACGAGGCCGACAACGCTTCCGTCGACACGGGCGAACAGATGTTCAACGAAGATGGCACGCCTGACGAGGAGCATCAGCCGAAGACCATTAACAGCCTCATCCGCCAGGTCCTTCATGCGTTCACCCGCAAGGCGTACGTGGGTTACACGGCCACGCCCTTCGCCAACATCTTCATCCACCACAAGGGCGCGACCGCCAAGGAGGGCCCTGACCTCTTCCCGCGGTCCTTCATCATCAACCTGGCCGCTCCCTCGAACTACGTCGGCCCCGCGAGGATGTTCGGCAAGATGACCAAGGAGGGGCGCAAGGGTGCACTGCCCCTCGCGCGGAACATCCAGGACCATTTCGATCCGGACGCCGATTCGGGCTGGATGCCTCCAAAGCACAAAAAGACGCACGTCCCCGTCCACAACGGACAGGAAGTGTTGACGCCGACCGAAAACTGAGCCACTTTTAAGGCTTGTGCCGACCGAAAACTGAGCCGGGTGTTCAACCTACCCTGCTGCTTTTTGATGCAGCGAGGGATGCAAGGAGTGATCACCATGGAGATGATCGGCAAAGTGCGGCGCATGCACCGCCGCGACAAGAAATCGGTACGCGAGATTGCCAAGGCGACGGGGCTGTCGCGCAACACGGTGGCCAAGTGGCTGCAGGCACCGGTGCAAGAGCGGCCGAAGTATCGGCGTGCGTTGAAGCCCACCAAGCTCACGCCGTTTCACGAGGCGATCGTGCAGGCGTTGAAGGTTGACGCGCGCCGGCCCAAGCGCGAACGTCGCACAGCACTTGCACTGCACGAGGAGCTGAAGGCGTTGGGCTACGACGGTGGCTACAGCAGGCTGACGGACTTCGTGCGCGCGTGGCGCCAAGGCGAAGGCCTGGCGCCGAACACGACGGCCTTCGTGCCGCTGGCCTTCGATCTCGGCGAGGCGTTCCAATTCGACTGGAGCGAAGAGGGTTTGGTCATCGCCGGCGTGTACCGGCGGGTTCAGCTGGCGCACATGAAGCTGTGCGCATCGCGCGCGTTCTGGCTGGTGGCCTACCCGAGCCAGGGCCACGAGATGCTGTTCGATGCGCACGCGCGCGGCTTTGCGGCACTCGGCATCGCGCGCCGCGGCATCTATGACAACATGAAGACCGCCATCGACAAGGTCAACAAGGGCAAGGGCCGGGTCGTGAACCCGCGCTTTGCCGTGATGTGCGCGCACTACCTCGTCGACGCCGACTTCTGCAACGTCGCCTCGGGCTGGGAGAAGGGCATCGTCGAGAAGAACGTGCAAGACAGCCGCCGCCGCGTGTGGATCGAAGCGGGCAAGCGGCGCTGGGGCAGCTTCGAAGAACTCAACGCGTGGCTCGGGGCACGCTGCCGCGAGCTGTGGCAGGAGATCCGCCACCCCGAGCACGAGGCCTTCAGCATCGGCGAGATGCTCGAACACGAGCGGGCGCAGCTGATGCCGATGACGGCGCCGTTCGATGGCTACGTCGAGAAGCCCGCGCGGGTGTCGAGTACCTGCCTGGTGTCGGTGGCGCGCAACCGCTACTCGGTGCCGTGCGAGCTTGCTGGCCAGATGGTCTCGACGAGGCTGTATCCGGCGCGCGTGAAGATCGTCATCGACGAACGAATCGTCGCCGATCACGAGCGCCTCAACGACGAAGGCAGAACGCAATACGACTGGCAGCACTACGTCCCGTTGCTGCAGAGAAAGCCCGGCGCACTGCGCAACGGCGCGCCGTTCGCCGACCTGCCCGAGCCGCTGCAGCAGCTGCGCCGCGCGCTGCTGCGCGAGGACGGCGGCGACCGCGCGATGGCGCAGGTGCTGGCCATCGTTCCCGGCGCGGGGCTCGACGCCGTGCTGGTGGCCGTGGAACTGGCCCTGGAGAGCTTGCCGCCGTCCGGTCGCGTGAGCGTGGAGCACGTGCAAAACGTGCTGGCCAGGCTCAACGCCGCGCCGAGGCCGGACAACGTCAGCACGGCGCTGCAGGCGAGCACGCCGCCGCTGGCCGACACCGCGCGCTACGACAAGCTGCGCACCGCCGTTGCAGCTGCCGCCACGCAGGAGGCCGACCATGCGTGAACTCCTCGCCGAACTGAAGGAGCTGCGCCTGCACGGCATGGCCGCCGCCTGGGCCGATCTGGTCGAGCAACACGGCAATGCGGCGGTCGACTCATCGCGCTGGTTGATCGAGCACTTGCTGGCCGCCGAGGCCACCGATCGCGCGATGCGCTCGGTGCGCCATCAGATGACGGCCGCGAAGTTCCCGGTGCACCGCGATCTTGCAGGCTTCGACTTCGGCATCTCGCCGGTGGATCGCAAACTCGTGATGCAGCTGGCGGACATGTCCTTCACTGAGCAGGCGCACAACATCGTTCTGGTCGGTGGGCCGGGCACCGGGAAAAGCCATCTTGCAACCGCCATCGGCGTGTCGGGCATCACGCGCCACGGCAAGCGCGTGCGCTTCTACTCGGTGGTGGACCTGGTCAACGCGCTCGAGCAGGAGAAGGCCCAGGGCAAGGCGGGACGCATCGCCGCGAGTCTGCTCAGGATGGACGCGGTCGTGCTCGATGAACTGGGGTATCTGCCCTTCAGCCAGGCCGGTGGGGCGCTGCTGTTCCACCTGCTCAGCCGCCTGTACGAGCACACGAGCGTCATCATCACGACGAACCTGGACTTCGCCGAATGGTCCAGCGTCTTCGGCGACGCGAAGATGACGACGGCGCTGCTGGACCGGCTCACCCACCACTGCCACATCGTCGAGACGGGCAACGAGTCGATCCGCTTCACGCGCAGCACGGCGGCGGCAAAGAAGCGCGTCAAGGACCGTGAAATGGCTCGCAAGGGCAAGGCCACGTCTACCGACACATAGAGGCTCTCGTCGGCCGCCGCGCGCGGGGCACGCTGCTACGGGCTACGCCCTACGCCGCGTTCCCCGCGCGTCATTCGGCACTCCGCAAAGAGCGGCGGCGCCAGCCG
>JBFWQT010000697.1:0-3191 GCA_050249295.1 Planctomycetota bacterium | reverse complement strand
CCACTGGCGGGCGAAGCGCAGCAGGTCCTTGCGTGAGATGCCGGTGTACCGCTCCTGCCATGCCGGCGTGTAGGTCGACTCGTCGTCGTAGTTCTCCGGGTAGTCGCCGGACAGGCCACGATCGACGCCGTACTGCGCCATCAGCAAGTCGTAGACGGTGGTGACCAGCTTCGGTCCGTCGGCGGTCTGCACCTCGCGCACCGGCACGCCGCGATGAATCGTCTGGCCTTCGCCGAAATCGTCCAGCGCCACGTCGATCACGCGGTCACTGCCGAGGAAGGTCAGCTGCGGATCAATCGGGCTGTCGTCCAGCCCGTCTTCCATCTGCAGGTTCCAGCGGCCGGTCTGCTCCTTGGCCCAGCGATCACCCACGCTGCCCTTCGGCATGCGCGGGGAATCCGCCGCGGCATCCCACACGCAGAACTTGAAGCCCGGATTCTCGACCTGGGCGTAGCGATCGAGTGAACCGGCACGGAGCAACCGCGCGGGCTTGTGTCCGCCGCCTTCGGTGGGCTTGACTTCCACCAGGAACGGGCCGTCCGTGTACTTCTTCGCGTAGTCGAGGAAGTACGGCACCTGCCGCTGGTGGTGGTACTCGGACAGGATGACGTGATTCACCGCCATCCAGAACGCGCCGTCCTGACCGGCATTGATCGGCATCCACTCGTCGGCGTACTTGCTGACCATCGCGAAGTCCGGCGAGAACACCACCATCTTGGTGCCGTTGCCGCGGGCCTCGGCCGCAAAGTGCGCGTCCGGCGTGCGGGTCATGCTGATGTTGCTGCCGACCACCGCCATGAACTTGGAGTGGTACCAGTCGGCGCTCTCGTGCACGTCCGTCTGTTCGCCCCATGTCTCGGGGCTTGCCGGCGGCAGGTCGCAGTACCAGTCGTAGAAGCTGAGGTTCACGCCACCGAACAGCTGCAGGAAGCGCGCGCCGCCGCCGTAGCTCATGAAGCTCATCGCTGGGATCGGCGAGAACCCGATCACGCGATCGGGGCCGTACTTCTGCGCGGTATGCACGTTGGCGGCCGCCATCATCTCCAGCACCAGCGGCCAGGTGGTCCGACGGAAGCCACCCTTGCCGCGCGCCACCTGGTACCGTTTGCGCGACGCCGAATCGCCCTGCAGAGCAGCCCACGCGTCCACCGGGTCGTTGTGCTCTTTCCGGAACCTGTTCCAGAGATCCAGCAGGGCGCCGCGGATGTACGGGTACTTCACGCGCAACGGCGAGTAGAGGTACCAGGAATAGCTGATGCCGCGTTGGCAACCGCGCGGTTCGTACGGGGGGATCTCTGGATCAATCTCGGGGTAGTCGAGCTGCTGCAGTTCCCAGGTGACGATCCCGTCCTTGACGTAGATGCCCCACGAACAGCCGCCGGTGCAGTTCACGCCGTGGGTGCTGCGCACGATTTTGTCGTGCTGCCAGCGGTTGCGGTAGAACTCCTCCCACTGGCGGGTGCGCGGCGCGACGATGTCCTGGATCCAGCGCAGGCCCTTGCTGCTATGTTTCATGAGTGTCCTCCGGCAACGAGGGTCTTGCGGACGCCGCGGAACCGGCGGCGCCACAGATGGTCGAGGATTGCGACCACAAGCGCGCAACCGAACAGGCTGATGATCACGAACAGGTCGTTGCTGTCATCCGGCACACGCCGCGCCTGAACGTCGGCGAGATACGCGTTGAGCTGGAACGCTTCGTTCATCGTGACCGGCGCTGCGCCGTAGATGTCTTTCATCACCGGGAAGCCCGGCGTGGCGATCGACTGGATCAGCGCGTCGGGGTTTCCGGTGGTCAGCCGGCCGTGCGCACCCGTCAGATCTACCGCCAGCGTTCCGCCACCCAGGCCACCTTCGCCGGCAACCGCATGGCACGACAGGCAGGCTGGACCGCCGTTGCCCAACGGCTTCAATCCCAGGAACAATGCACGACCCGCCACGATGTCGTCCGCCGTCACCGCCCGGTCGATGCGCTCGGGGGCATGGAAGATCGACCGCTCCAGCTTCGACTCGGCCTCCATGAACGCGATCAGTGAGGCGATCTCGCTGCTGGTGAGACGGCGCGCCATCACCATCTCGGCCGGATACTTCGCGTCCACTTCGCGCGCTTCCGGGTTGCTGGCCGTGAATCCGGCCGGGTCGGCCAGCAGGTTCTCCAGCCAGCTCTTTGTGCGCAGATCGGTAATGCCCTTCACATCGGGCCCGGTCTTGTCGCCGCCACCAATGTTGTGACAACTCGCGCAGTGCTCCTTGAAGAGCACCTTGCCCTCGTCCACGTCTTGCGCATTTGCTGTCGCTGAAATGGCGATCAGCGCACACACGGTCAGGGCGATAGTCGAACGGCCAGCCATGGATACCCGGGTGCAGAACAGGCTCAGTCACCCGCTACGGAGCAAACTCCATGCCATGCCCCGGTTTGCATCTGAACGGTCTGCTTCAGCCGCCAGCGGCCCGGAATCAGCGGTGGTGCGGTCGCAGCCGCGGCGCACCGTGGGGAACTGGATACTCCGGTATCCGGTCGATGGTTCACCCGGGTGGCCGGTCAGTCGTCGCCATCGTCGGTGTCGACGAAGTCATCTCGTGACGTGCCAAGCGCGCGCATGATGCGCTTGAAGGCCGCGCGCGTCAGGCCGCACTCCTGGGCCGCGCGTGAAATGTTGCCTGCCGACCGGGCCAGCGCGCGCTCGACGAACCGGCGCTGGAATGACTCGATCACAGACCTCTTGGCTTCGTCATAGTTATCGCTCGGCGGCGCTGCCTCAACCACGGCCCCGACATCGGAGGCAGCAGGCGTGGCAACCGCGGGGGGCATCATCGCGGCAAACGCGTCGGTCAACGGTGACAGACCGAGGTGCTCGCTGCGGATCACGCCCTGTTTGCCAGCCAGAATCACGGCCCGCTGCACACAGTTTTCCAGTTCGCGCACGTTGCCCGGCCAATCGTGGTGCAACATCGCATCGATCGCGTCGGGTTCCACGTGCGCGCCGGCTGCGCCGTGTCTCAGCAGGAAGGTGGCGACCAGGGCGGGGATGTCGCTCTTCCGATCCCGCAGCGGCGGCAGGATGATTGTGAACACCTGCAGGCGGTAGTAGAGGTCGTCGCGGAACTCGCCGCGGGCGATCAGGTCCTTCAGGTTGCGGTTGGTGGCGGCTACCAGTCGGAAATCCACCGGCACCGCCGTCGACGTACCGAGC
>JBFWQT010000696.1:0-3193 GCA_050249295.1 Planctomycetota bacterium | reverse complement strand
TTCGGCGTGTTGCTGGCGCTGGCCGGCGGCGTGTGGGCCGTGGCGATCTTCCGCGACCACACGGGGGCCGACGACGTGCCGCCCGCGCCCCCGCCGGGCCACAGCGACGACGCGCCGATTGCCGGCAACACCGCCACCGTCGACAACAGAGCGGCCGCGCCGATCGGTGCGCGCATCACGCCGCTGTCCACGGTTCGCGTGCAACTGCCCGGCGTGGATGCCGAGGTCGCGCTGCAGATTGACATGCGCTTCGGCGAGGCCGATGCGATTGCCGTGGCGCGCAGCGAGTACCTCTCCGCGGCCGAGCGCGAGACCTCCAGCGATGCGCTGCCGTGGAACGACCGCCGGGCGTTTGCCGCTGGCGTGCTGTTCGACCGGGCCGGTCGCGGCAAGGTGCAGGCGCACGTGCGCGCGCAGGAGATGGTCGATCAGATGGCGGCGATCGGCAACGAGTCGATGCGCGATGCGATGGAGGCCGCCGCGCTCGACCTGCTGATCGAGACCAACAGCGACTGGAACTCGTCGAAGGGCCGCTTGCCGCGCATCCTCAATGCGCTGCGCGCCGGCGCGGGCCGCATCGACGACCAACCGCTGCCGCCGCCCGCGCCGCCGCCGACCACGCCGATCGGCACGTTCATCTACCAGCCCGAGGCGACGACGCACGCCGAGCTGACCGTCGACGTGTTGCGCCCGCTGACCACCGACGACTTCGCGCGCGCCTTCCGCGCCGCCATCGCCAACCTTCCGGCCGACGCGCTGGCCGACCAGATCGAGCAGCGCCGGCGCGACAGCGAACTGGCCCTGCGTCGCGTGCACCGCCTGCTGGTGCGGCTGCACCGGTGCGTGCAGGAACTCGTCTCCGACAGTGAGGTGGAGAAGGTGGAGCGCCGGATGCGCACCGATCGGCGGCTGCAGGAGCTGATCGACCGTGCGGTGGCGGACATCGATGTGCCCGGCGACGAGGCGTTCCGGATGCTGATCGCCAACGATCTGCCGTTGAGGCCGCCGCCGACGTACCCGATGGAGGTGGTGTCGGCCGCGCAGTTGCCCACGCTGGTCGCGCGGGTGCGCCAGTTGCCGCCGGACAAGCGCGACGCGCGGTTCTACGACCTGACGCGCTCGGCGCGCGTGCGCATCGATCTCAAGTTCGAGTCGATCCGCCACGGCAGCGACACCCGGCTCACGCTCAACACCTGGAGCACCGACGGCCGCACCAATGTGTTGCTGCAGGTGCCGCGCTCGATGGGCGAGACTGTGCTGGGCTGGAAGAAGTGGTACCGGCTGGTGGTGTTCGCGCCGCTGCGCCAGGCGTACGCGGGCCTCGAACCCGACCTCTCGGCGCTGATCGAGCCGGAGTGGATCCGCGGCGAACCGGCCGGGCTGGCCGATCTGGTGCTGCCGGCGCACATCTCGCGCGCAATGCCCACGTCGCTGGCGCAGTGGGCACAGACGTACTCCGCGAGCACGCCGGACTTCCAGCGCGAGCTGCTGCGCAAGGCCGACGGCCGGAGCTGGCTGATCGACGCGACGGTCACGGCGATCGACCCGGCGACCGGACGGATCGACTTCCGCTTCGACGACGACGTGGCGCGCTCGCTGACCGGCCGCGCCGGGGATGCGCTGCGCCAGCCCGATCCGCAGCTGCCCGACATGCTGACGGCCGGTTCGACGCTGAGCCTGGCGATCACGTTCGACGGTGCGCTCGACCAGCCGCGCTACGTGGTGGCGGGCGTCCGCTGATCCCCGCAGCGGCCCCGTGAAAGTGAGGATTGCCGCCGGATTCGCGCACCGATCCGGCCGGTTTGCCGCGTACACTGCCGCGCCCCGAAGACTGCACACATCTCGCACCCGGACATCATGCTGCACCTGCTTGCCGGACTCTTCCGCTCGCACGGCGTCGCCATCGAGGAACACAACGACCACCTGATCCTCGCCGACCGCAATGGCGAGCGCGTGGTCGCGATGGCGCGGATCTTCGAGATCAACCAGCACGGGGCAGTCCACGTCGTGCAGTTCGACGTGCGGCTGATCCTCGCCAACGACCAGATGATCGTCGAATCGGCCGGCGGCATCGGTGAGGGCGCCGAGGCCGCTGCGCACGAGGCGTTCAAGGGGTTTGCCAACAACAGCTTCCACGTGCTGCTCGTCGCGCTGCTGAAGCCCGACGCTGACGACAGCCAGGTCGAGCGCCACACCTGGGAGTGCGGCGACCAGACGTTCGCCGTGACGTCCGGCCCGGTGACGGCGCGCGGCCCGCTGCCGAAGCTGCCGAAGAAGACCGGCGACTGGACCACCGTGCTGCGCAATGCGGTCTGCGCGCAGCCGCTGACCGGCGGCACGCACTGGCTGCGGCTCTACGTCGCACGCAGCAACGATCAGCCGCCGACGGTCGAGGTGCTGCTCGACAACGTGTCGTGGCCGGCGGTAATCGAGCAGATGGCCGCGCTGCCGTGGCCGGTGGCCGACGACTTCTACAGCGTGCGCTGGTTCCTGCTGCTGCAGAACGACGTGCCCGACGTGCAACTGGTGGTGCGCGCGTTCCTCGCCGGGGGCGGCAAGCGCGACGAGCCGGCGGTGCTGGCCGACCTGCATGCGCAGGGCATGTCGGAGCAACTCGCGCAGCAGGCGGTGGACTTCATGCCGGTGGCGTTCGGCCGCGAATTGCTTCGCGACATCGGGATCAACTTCGTCGAGCACGTCGACATCGTGGACTCCACCAGCGGCGAGCGCGTGACGGTGAACCTGGCCGACGAGCCGGTGTGGTGCCACGTGGTGCGCATGGCCGAGTCGGCGCGTCGCGGCGGGACGATGGCCGGCGACGACTTCAATGCGATTGCGTTGCGCAGCGCCGAAGTGGGTGCGATCGACCAGTTCCTCAACCAGGGCGGCAAGCCGGAAGAGGCGACGCTGGCGCTGGCGTTCGCGTGGCCGCATGCCTGGGTGCGCAAACCGCGTTAGTACTGCGAATCACAAGTCATCGTCCCATCGAGGAGCCCTCCGGGCGAGCCGGGGGGGTAAGCCCCCGGAGTCTGGTTCCGGGACCAGCACATGACTCTGTTGGTGGCGCGAACCTGGTGGCGCCGAGCGCTCGCCCCAGTACCAGACTCCGGGGGCTTAGGAGCCGACATCGGATTATTTCGTGATTCGCCTCAAGGTCGGTTCGCCAGGTGCCGATGAGATCTCGAGCGCCCTC
>JBFWQT010000695.1:0-3195 GCA_050249295.1 Planctomycetota bacterium | reverse complement strand
AGTCGCCGCTCAACAGGTCGGCCTCGTCCACGCCACTGCCGCGCAGATCGTAGTGCGCCGCGAGCGCCGCCCAGTCGGCGGCCAGCAACCACTCGCGTGCGCGCTCCGCCGACTCGGCCACCGAGCTGAAGTACTGGTCACCCATCGCGCGGCTACTTGCCGAAGCGGCGCTTGCGCTGGTCGAACGCGCGCAGCGCACGCAGGAACTCGATCTTGCGGAACGCCGGCCACAGCGCATCGCAGAAGTAGTACTCGGAGTACACGCTCTGCCACAGCAGGAAGCCGCTGAGCCGCAACTCGCCGCTGGTGCGGATGATCAGGTCCGGATCGGGCAGGCCGGCCGTGTAGAGGTAGCGGTCGATGTGGTGCGGCTCGAGCTGCGCCGCGATCTGCGTCGCGTCGAGCCCGGCGCTCACCTGGGCCTCGATGTGGCGGCGGAATGCGTCGGTGATTTCCTCGCGGCCGCCGTAGGCGATCGCCACATTGAGCGTGATGCCGTCGTAGTGCGAGGTGGCGGCCTCGGCCGCGTCGATCGCCCGCTGCAGGCGCTCCGGCAGGCGCTGGTAGTGCCCGATGTAGCGCACCTTCACGTGATACTTGTGGATGCTCGGGTGATCGACGATCTCGCGGAACTTCGCCTCGAACAGGTCGAACAGCCCGGCCAACTCGTCGGGGTCGCGCGAGAAGTTGTCGAGCGAGAACGCCCAGACCGTGATGACCTTGACGTCGAACTGCCAGCACCACTTGAGCACCTCGTGCAGCTGCTCGGCGCCCTTGCTGTGGCCCTGGCTGACGTTGGCGTACCCGGCGTGCCGCGCGAACCGGCGGTTGCCGTCCATGATGATCCCGACGTGCTGCGGCTTGCGCCACCGGCGCGCCTTGCGTTCCAGCCGCCGGCGGTAGATCGAATAGAACGGCCCCTTGATCAGCGACTTCAGGCGGTTGAAGGCGGTGGCGAGGGTGTTGCGCATCGTGGTGCTGTCGGTTGCGTGCGTGCGGGCAGTCGGGCCGGCCGACCGGCGCGAGCCGTGCACGCGGTGTACCGCCCCCCGGCCGGGTCGACCACTTATTTGTCGGCCAGGCATCGCCCGGCCCGAACAGAAATCGACCGGCTTGTGAATGGTGCATCGCGCGGGTACGACCAATGCACTGTACTGATGTCCGTACGGCCGCCGCTGCACCTCCCGTAGTGGAGTAGCGGCACCGGACGGTTTCCCGTTGCCAGAGACCCACCTATGCTGCTCGCTCGCCGCCCGCTGCTGCTGGCCTGCCTGATCGCCTCGTTGATGGCTGCCCTGACGCTGGTCGTGATGCCGGTGGCGACCGCCGGAGGCGACGGCGACTTCCAGGCCGGGCCCGACGACACCGTACGCGTCGACAACAAGACCTGCCCCGTCACGGGCAAGGACGCCAGCCCGCGCAACGGCGTCGCGATCAACGGCTGGTGGATCAGCACCAGCAACTCGGCCGCCGCGCGCACGCTGAAGGCCAACCCCGACAACTACCTGGCGATCCTGCTCAAGGACACCGGCATCGACGTCAACAAGTCGCCGCTGAGCCTGCTGAAGCGCCCCAACCGCCACTTCGCGGCCGGCCCCGAGGGCAGCAACACCAAGCGGCTCGACAACGCGAAGTGCCCGGTCAGCGGTCGCAACGCCAACGCCGACATCGGTGCGGCGCACAACGGCTGGTGGATCAACTTCTCGAGCGGCGGCGCCGACCGCAAGCTGCAGACCGACCTCGACAGCATCGTCAAGGCGCTGATCGCCAGCTCCGGCGTCGACATCCGCAAGTCGCCGGCCGACTACGAGGCGTTGCCCGACCCCGCGTTCGAGGTGGCCGCCGGTGGTGCCGTGAAGCTCGGCAACGCGACGTGCCCCGTCACCGGCGAGGCGGCCGGCTCGGCCCATGTCGAGCACAACGGCTGGTCGATTGCCGTGGCCAATGACGACGCGGCCAGGGCCTTCCGCAGCAAGCTCGACGACGCGGCCGCCGCGTTGCTGGCCGAGTGTGGCATCGACGTGCACCGCAAGCCGATCGAGTACCTGGTGCGTCCGAAGGCCGATGCGCCGGACACGAGCAGCAAGTTCCACTTCAAGAAGGGCCCCAACGGCACCGTCTCGATCGGCAACGAGCGTTGCCCGCTGATGCCCAAGCCGGCCAGCGAGCGCCGTGGCATCGAGTACAACGGCTGGTTCATCAACCTGTGCTGCGGTGATTGCAAGCGCATGTTCCCGAGCAAGGTGGACCAGGTGGCCGAGCAGTTCAAGAAGGAGTACGGCGTGGACATCCGCAAGACGCCGGCCGATCAGGGCGTGCAGGGCGAGGATTGATCGGCCGGGTCCGGCAAAGAGGCCCACGCAAGCGAGCGGGCCCGGAGGCCGCTCGCCATCCGCCTCACGCGGCGGGCGCCTCCGGCTCATCCGGACCACCCTCGGCCTTGTAGATCATTCCCGAGTACACGATCGGCACGATCACCGCGACAATCAGCGTGGCGAAGAACGCAATGAAGCCGGCCTCCGGCGGAAGCAGCGCGGACACCACGCCGACCACGCCGGCGATCACGAAGGCCGCGCCAGCCACGTGGTGCGTCTTCTTCCACACCTTCTTGTTCTTCAGCGTCCACGGCGTGCGGACGCCGGCGACACCGTTCTGCTCGAGCGACGGCATCCACATGCCGAGCATGACGAACAGGCCGGGGATCACGACGCGGATCACGTTCGGCACGTCGATCGCCACCCCCATCGTCAGGAGGCAGAGCGCCGTGTGGATCGCCACAAAGGTGACCACGATCGCGGCGCGCAGCACGCGGAACATCCGGTCGGTCTTCGCTGTCGGGCGCGACTTCATGCGCGAGTCCCACGTCGGCGCGTAGAGCAGCAACAGATAGAGGAGCACGACGACGCCGATCGGCGCCAACGTGTTGACCCAGGCCGGGCCCCAGCCGTCCGCCTCGTTGTGGATGTTCCAGTGGATCGGCACCTGCGCTGGCGCCTGGCTGAACGCGACGAACCCGAGCACGGCCGAGCCGGCGATCAGCAGCAACACGGGCCAGTCGCGCATGATCAACCCGGCGGTGACGCGGTAGCCGGTGGGTTCGGCACCGTCGGCGCTGGCGGCCGCGGTCTCGGCGGGGGTGGTGCTGTCGGAAGGTTGTCCGGGCGTGGGGGCGGTCATGCGGATCTCCACGAGTGG
>JBFWQT010000694.1:0-3205 GCA_050249295.1 Planctomycetota bacterium | reverse complement strand
GTGTGGCACATCCGGCGGCGGCCAGCGCCACAGGCCGTCGCGACGGTGGTCGCGCGCGAACTGGTAGAACTGCGCCCACGTGGTGCCGCGGTAGCCCGAGAGGTCGCCCTTTTTGCGGCGCCTCGGTCGCGCCGCGCTCTCGTCGTTGTCGAGCGTGCTGAACGCCGCGGCCAGCACCACCGCGCCGAGCAGGCCACCGACTTCGCCGCCGATCTCCGCGCCGATCACGCCGTAGCCTTCCTTCGGGCGTTCGGCGGCCGCGTACGCCTCGGCCCGCGCGCCAATCCGCCCGCCGGTGCGCGTCGCCTGGTCGGCCACCATCGCGTACTTCGTGATCTGCTCGAGCGCCTGCAGCGGCGCATACACCGCCACCGGCGGGCCATGCTCGAGCGTGATGCCGAGGCCCCACTCTGTGCCGTGGTCGTCCAGCGGGAACGGCCCCTCGTGGTCCTTCATCAGCCGCTGCATCGGAATGAACGTCGCCGTCTCGTCGAAGAACACCAGCGCCAGCATGTCCGGGCTGACCACCAGCTCCGCGTCCATCGTGATGTCCGGCGGCACCTCGACCACGCAGGCGAACCCCTCCTGCCCGGCGAACTTCTCGTCGAGCAGCTGCCGTGCGCGCGCGCGCACCGCCTCCCGTGGATCGGCCCGGCGAGCCGCTTCGATGCGAGCCTTCCGCAGCGCCTTGAACCAGTGGTCGTGCGCGGCCGGGTCGTCGCCGGGGTCGGAGCCGGTCTCGGCGGCGAGCTGGTCGAGCGCCTGGTTGTAGCGATCGTTGTCGCGCACCATCTGCAGCCCCTTGAGCCGCTTCTTGATCGGCGCGAGTTCGCGGTCGACGGTCTCGGCGATGGATTGCACGTACGGCGTGCGGATCGCCCGGCCGCAGTGCCGGCAGGTGCCGGTCTGCGTCGCCTGCGCGAGCGTCACCGACGTGGCGGCTTTGCACGGCTCGCAGAAGTACATCGAGTAGGCCTCGCTCGGGTGCGTCGCGGCCGGCCACTGCGGCACGAACGACGGCGGCGGCGCGACCATTTCTGGCGGCGGCAACGCGGGGCCTGCTGCGCGCGACGACGACGGACCACGAGCGCCGGCTGCCGGGGCCGGCAACGAGGCGGCGCCCGGCGGGCGCAGGGGTGCAGTGTCTCCGCGACGCCGACTGCCGCCGATGCGTCGAGTGCTGCGTGAAATCCGGCGACGGGCCATGGTGCTGCGGTGCGAGGCGGCTTGTGCGTCAAATGTAGCGCGACCATCCGCGGCCGTGGTGCAAAACCCTGATCAACACCGCGGCGTCTCGCAGCGGCGTGACTGCCACATGTCGTGCAACGTCGTGATATCGTGAGTGAGCCCGGCACGCACGCCTTCGACGACCGTATGAGCGCGACCGCTGCCACCACTCGCCGACCGATTGACCGCCGCACGCCGTGGTATCCGCACGATGCGGCCGGCCTGCGCGCGATGATCGAGCGCTTTGCAACGGCGCCGGATCGCGTGGCCGGGTACGGGCTGATCGTGCCGCACGCGGGCTTCGCCTATTCGGGCGAGTGCGCGAACATTGCCTGGTCGTCGGTCGAGCTGCCGTCGCGCGTGCTGATCATCGCGCTCGATCATCGCGGTGGTGCGCGGCTCGATCTGTGGCCCGGCGGGCCGTGGGAGACGCCGGTCGGCGTTGTCGCCGGCGCGACCGACCTGATCGACGCGCTGGCGCAGGTGCCCGGCGTGACGCTCGCGGCCGGCCATCATCCGCAGGAGCATTCCGGCGACAACCAGATGCCGTTGCTCGCCTGGCACCGCGCCGCGGCCGGCCGTGATGTGCGCGTGGCGGTGCTCAATGTGGGTGTCAGTGCCCGCCGGCCCGGCGCCGTCGACTTCATGGACGACACCGCGGCGGCAATCGCCGCGATGCTCGCGCGCGACTTCGGCAACGAGCGGGTGCTGATCGCGGCGTCGAGCGACATGAGCCACGAGCAGGGCCACGGCAACCTGCAGCGCGTGCAACGCCAGGACGCCGCGGTGCGCGACGCGCTCGAACGCTACGACCTGCCCGCGCTGCACGCCGCGATCGAGGCCGGCGCGACGATGTGCGGCAGCGTGCCGGTCGGCCTGATGATGCGCATCGCGCGGCAACTCGGCGCGACGCGATGCGAGGTGCTCGACCAGCGGACGTCGGCCGATGCGACCGGCGTGGTTGGCGACTATCTGGTCGGCTACCTCTCGGCCCGCGTGGTCTGAACTCACACCCGGAACACCGACATGACCAGCGAATCCGCCGGGCTGACGATCGAGCCGTTCGAGGCGCTGCCCAGCGCCGTGTGCGCAACCGCGGTGGCGTGGTCGGCGCCGGCCGTGCAACAGCTGGCAACGCAGCTTGCCGGGCTGCTCCAGGCCGGCACGCGCACGGTGCTGATCGATCTCACCACGGCGCGCGGCAACGGAACGGCCAACGAGGCCGGGGGGGCGACCGATCAGGGCACGCTGCTCACCAGCCTGTCCGACCTGCTGCGCACCGCCGACAGCCGGTTGATCATCGGCCTGGTCGCGCCGCCCGACGACCTCGAATCGCACCTCCAGCGGCAGAAGATTCCGGACTACCTGATCCGCATCTTCACCGACGTCAACGATGCGATCGACGGTCTGAGCGATGCGACGCATCGGCCGCTGCCGTCCATGCGCCCGTCGCGGATGATCGAGCCACCGATGGAATCGTGGATGGAGTCGGTGATCGCCACCGACGAGCAGACGCCGGCGCCGACCATGCCGACCACGCCTGGCGCGCCGGGCGCCCGGGCCGCTGCGGCCGGACCCGCTACGTCGTCGACGCGCATCCTCAACACCACGGTGCGCACGCTGCCGGACTCGCCGGGCATCGTTGTGCTGCAGCTCAGCGGCGTGCTCGACGCCGACACCGTTGCGCGACTCGACGAACAACTCGACGCGCTGATCACGCGCGGCACGCAGTCGTTCGTGTTCGACATGGGCCCGCTGCGCTTCGTCAACAGCACCGGTCTCGGCTCGCTGGTGCGCTTCGCCGACGAGGTCGAGAAGCGCGGCGGGCGCATCGCGCTGGCCCGGCTTGGCGCGGCTGTGCGGCCGGTGATCGAGATGCTCGGCCTGCACCGCTACTTCCAGGTGCGCGACACGGTAGCCGAGGCCGAGGCGCATGTGCTGGCCGGTCCGCGTGGGCTGCGCGTGGCCCCGGCCGGAG
>JBFWQT010000693.1:0-3206 GCA_050249295.1 Planctomycetota bacterium | reverse complement strand
CCCCGGCCGATCCACGTCGTGGTTGCCCGGCAGAATGAACACCGGCACGTCCGGCGCCGCCAGCGCATCAATCGCGCTCTGCACCAGCACCGGCTCGATCGCGTGATGCTCGAACAGGTCGCCGGCGATCAGCACGAACTGCGCGCCGCGTTCGACGGCCACCGCCATCACCCGCCGCAGCGCCTCCAGCCGCTCTGCCCGCACCCGCTCCGCCGCCCGCCCCGCGTGCGCCGCCTTCATCCCCAACTGAAGGTCGGCCGTGTGAATGAATGTGACGCGCATTGTCCGGCTCCGGTTGATTCCCGTTGCCAGAGCAAGAGCGAGCGGCGTGCCAGAGCTGCAAGTCGTTATTGTGCAGAGTCTTGGGAGTCTGCGGGTGCAAACCTGCGTCAGTCTGGCGGCGCAGGCACCGCCGAATGCCGGCAGTCATGCCGATAGTCGGCAGCACTGCCAGCAAGCGATACGATGTCCCAGCCTACTGCGGAGATTCCGAGCGATGCCACGATCAGACGCCGCCGACCCATTCTTGGCATTCGCTCGCGCGGTGCGTAGGAAGTCAGACCTTCAGTTCGCGTTTGAACACCACAGCATCGACCCCACCGCCTTGTCTCGACGGCAGTTGGCACGACTGCTCCAAGCTCTGCACAGCCAAGACGGGATGGAAGCGTGGAAGCTGGCCTGGCTTGGCCGGGAGGTGGTCAACCGCCTTATATTCAAGGGGTCGCCTGCTGCCCTTCGTTCGGCGATCGAGATCGCGCTCCAACCGCCCGAGTATGATGCTGTGAGCTTGACCGAGCGGCTGGTCGGTTGTGTTCGACCGGCGGGGCTACGACAACTGATCGCAGAGTGCGATTCAAAGGCTGAGACGCGCGACCTTGCTGCGCTGTTGCTACACACCGCGATTGTGGCAGGTGAATCGTGGACAAGCGACGTCACGGCTCAACGGATCCAGCGACGTCTGCGTAGGGCGGGTCACCCGTGGGGAAGCCTTCCGCTGCAACTCGAGCCGACAGAGTCGACACTGCCCGAGCAGATGCCGATGATGGCACCATCCGGCGCGCGCGTGAGGGCGGTTGAGGACAGCCGGTGCTTCACGGCTCCCAATGGACCAGGATGCGAAGAGGACTCGTCGTCACCCCACCGAATTCTGGAGACGACTTCTGACCACCTTGTCCGCGATCTAACACGTTGGTGTGAACCTGGTGTCAGCAATTGGGTGTTCGAGGCACGCTCATTCAACGTTGGCGCAACCACACGCATCACTGCCGGACTGCTGTCCCAACTCGTTCTTGAATGCGCGGCGGGTGCAGCGCCGGCACAGTTTCAATGTCGAACCGCCACCGCGCGTGACGTCATCCATCTACTGTTCGAGATGGCTGCGTTTGGAGGTGCCTATGGTCTGCATCGCGGTGCACCAGACGGGCGAGTACTGACGTGGCGCACGTTGGCCGCGTTGGTGGGGGCTTCACGATGGCTGCCAGCGACGGTGATGCAGAAGGCCCACAGGTACCAGTTCGCCAGCTTCATCGTGCCATCCTCGTCGTTCTGGTTCGATGTCGCATGGGACTACGGGATTGCCGCACTTGGGCCCCGCGGTCGATTGGTTGTGCTGGCGGCATCCGACACCGACTGACCACTACTCGTCCCGCTTCAGGCGATCCTGAAGTGTGCTTCTGGCCATGCCCAGTGTTTCAGCTGCGCGTGAGATGTTGTGGTTCAGCAACTCCACAACATGGCGGATATAGTCGTCGATCTTCACCACTTGGTCCGCTTCGCACGGAAGCCACGAGGCACCGCCCGAGGTGACCTCCGACCCTCGTTCCCACATCGCGGCCTCGCCCATCGCCTTGTCCATCGGAAAACCAAGCGACAGCTTCTTCATCACGGCGCGCAACTGGCGGACGTTTCCGGGCCACGGGTAGGCGGTCAGCGCGTCCAGCATCCCGGCGTCCGGGTCGGCGCCATTGAAGGCGCGCGCGAAGCCGCGGGCGATGGCGGGGATGTCGTCCTTGCGTTCGGCAAGCGACGGCACCTGAAGGTTGAGCGTGAACCGGAACGCGAGGTCTTCGCGGAACTCGCCGGCGTGAACGCGCTGCGGCAGGTCGCGGTGGGTCGCGGCCACGAGACGGGCGTCCACCCGCACATCTTCGTCGGAGCCGACCGGCGTGACGCGCCGCTCCTCCATCGCGCGCAGCAGCATCGCCTGCACCTGCGGCGGTAGCTCGGCGACCTCATCCAGGAACAGCGTGCCGCGCTCGGCCTTCACGAACGCGCCGTCGCGGTCGGCGGTGGCGCCGGTGAACGCGCCGGCCTTGTGGCCGAACAGACGCGCGGCCGCCATGTTCTCGTCGCCGGCCAGCGCGCTGCAGTTGATGGCGATGAACGGCCCCTTCGACCGCTTGCTGGCCTGGTGCACCATGCGCGCGACCAGTTCCTTGCCGCTGCCGGTCGGGCCGAGGATCAGCACCGGGTCGGTATCCGGCGCGACGAGCTTCACGGTTTCGCGAAGCTCGCGGATCGGCGGGCTGGAGCCGAGCAGCACCGGCCGCTCCGCCACGAGTTCCTCGATCAGTTCCTGCTCGCGCGAGCCGATCCGCTGGTCGTGGCTGAGGTTGACGATCACCTTCTGCAGCGCGTCGCTGTCGCCCTCGTCGAAGTACCGGCGCGCGGCTGCCTCCACCAGCTTGTGCCAGCGCTGGTGCTCCGCCGGCATGTCGTCCGGCAGTTCCTCCGGGTAGCGGCTGTCCTTCCGCTCGCGCTCGCGCACGTACTCCTCTGCCAGCGCCACCAGCAGCTTCGCCGGGTGCTTCTCCGGGTCCATGTGCCGCCGGTGCACCATCAGCGCCGTGTTGCTGCCGCGGTCCTCGAACTCAACCCGGCAGACCTTCTCCAGTTCCTTCCGGTACCCGTCCAGGTACTCCCGCCCGCAGTACCACGTCACCGGCACCTTCGCCGCCTTCGCCCCCCCCAGCACCTCAAGCAACTCCCCCAGCCACTCCCGCGCGATACCCACCCCGCACAGGCGAACCGATGACACAGTTCCATCCTTCACCGACACCCCCACCCGGTGATGCACCCAGCCCTAGCAGGAGACCACCAATCGCGCACTGGGAAACGCCACAAGCGCTGCGGCAGCCGCACACACGCCAACGCCACCGGACGTGGTAACGATGAGGACACGACAGTGATACAACCAATCCCCCAAG
>JBFWQT010000692.1:0-3216 GCA_050249295.1 Planctomycetota bacterium | reverse complement strand
TCGGGGTGCCAGGTTGGGATCGGGCCGCTGTCCCGGATCGGGACCGGGTTCGGGATTCCAGATCGGGACTTCGGCAGCTGCTACGATGGACTGACCGCCGCCAACACCGAGACACGCGTGAACACGAACCGCTCGATCGCACGCTTTGCTATGCAGCCTGTTGTCGCCGCCATCGTCCTGGCGATCGCCACCTCGTGCGGCCCGTCGTTACCGGCCGACAACCGGGCCACCGGCAATGCAAATGCAACACCTGCCCCCGCAGTGGCGCCAGGCTACGCCGAGGCTGTGGCTGCATTCCTGGCGAAGCCCGACGCCGACGCATTCGCGGCACTCGCGCGGGCCGACGCAGACCGCAGCGTCGCCGTCGGCAAGTGGTGGCTCGACCAGCTGCTACCGCTGACGCGCAGCGAGCGCTACGCCGAGCGGCGCGACGCGCTGGCCGCGATCGCCTCGCTGTGTCGCACGCTGGACGGCACAGCCGCGTGCGGCATCCACGCCAAGCTCGGGCTTACCGCAGCCGACGCGCGGATCGAAACGCCGGAGCAGGCCGAAGCTGCCGCGGCGCACCTGGCCGCCTGGTGGGAGGCGCACGCATCCGCCGACGCCAAAGCCTGGTGGAACGCACTCGAGAAGCCGACGGCGCACTGACCGCGATCAACCTGCGTGGCGGCCGCTCTGCTTCGCCTGCTGCCGGCGCCACAGGTCGGCGTAGTGGCCATCCGCGGCGAGCAGTTCGTCGTGCGTGCCCTCCTCGGCGATGCAGCCGTCGGTGCCCAGCACCACGATGCGGTCGGCGTCCTGCACGGTGCTGCAGCGATGGCTGACGATCAGCGTCGTCGCGTCGCGCATCACGCGCCGCAATCCGCCGAGAATCTTCTCCTCGGTGATCGCATCGACCGCGCTGAGGCAGTCGTCGAGCAGCAGGATCCGCGGCCGGCGCAGCACGGCCCGCGCGATCGCCACGCGCTGCTTCTGGCCGCCGGAGAGGTTCACGCCGCGCTCGCCGAGCATCGTGTCGTAGCCGTCCGGGAACTCCGCGAGATCCTTGTCCACGCAGGCAATCTGCGCTGCCTCCTCGATCTGCTCGCGTGTGGCGCCCGGCACGCCGAGCGAGATGTTGCCGGCGATGCTCTCCGAGAACAGGAACGTCTCCTGCGGCACGTAGCCGATCGTCGCGCGCAGCCAGTCGAGGTTGTAGGCCTGCACCGCCTGGCCGTCGAGCAACACGGTCCCGGCCGGCGGATCGACGATGCGCGGCACGAACGACAGCAGCGTGCTCTTGCCGCAGCCGACCTCGCCCATGATCGCCACCGTCTCGCCGGGCGCGACCGCGATGCGGATATCACGTAGCACCTCGCGCGGCGCGTCACTGTCGGGAGTCGGCGGCACCGGGCGCGACGTCCAGATCTCGCCGTCCTTGTCCTTCGGCGGCAACACCGGATAGCGGAACGTCAGATCGCGGAACTCGATCGCCCCGGCCACCGTGGCCGGTTGCAGGCCGCCGTCGGCCGGCGAGGCGATGCGCGGCGGCGTGTTTTCGATGTCCTGGATCCGTTCGAGGCTGGCGCGCGCCCGCTGGTAGAGGGAGATGGTGAAGCCGATCTCGATCATCGGGTCGGTGAGTTTCACCACATAGATGAAGAGTGCGGCGAAGGCGCCGATGCTGAGCGTGCCGTTGAGCACGAACGCGCCGCCGACCGCCAGGATGAGGAAGCGCTGGATGCCGATGATCAGTGCGAACACCGGATGGAACAGCGCGTCGATCTTCGCCATGTGCACGTAGCGCCGGCGGAACTCCTCGCTCTCCTTGCCGAACGATTTTGCTTCGTGCTCCTCGCGGACGAAGCTCTTGATCACCTTGATGCCGGCCATCGACTCGTGGCTGCGGTCGGCCAGCGTGGCGAACTGGGCCTGCACCTCCTGGTATCGCGAGTGCACGCTGTGGCTCATCTTGCGAACGAGCCATGGCACCAGCGGCAGCGGCAGCGCGCAGATCAGCGTCAGCTGCCACGAGTAGTAGAGCATCGGGACCGGCACGAGCAGGAAGTAGAAGATCGTGTCAGCCAGCAGCAGCGTGCCGAGGCCGAGGAAGCGCTGCACGGCCTCGATGTCGTTGGTCAGTCGCGACATCAGCTCGCCGGTGTTGACGCGCGTGTAGTAGTGGCGGTCGAGCCGGGCGAGGTGCTGGTAGAGGTTGTGGCGCATGTCGCGCGCGACGGCCCACGAGGTGCCGAAGAACAGCAGCCGCATGTAGAACCGCAGATAGCCTTGCAGCGCAAAGTAGCCGACGATCAGGAACGCGATGGTGGCCACGCCGGCCGTGGCGTGGTCGGCGCTGGTGTAGCCGCGCGCAGCCAGCGCGATCAGGTCGATCGCCATGCCGAGCAGGAACGGCCAGATGACATCGATGATGTCGAGCGCGAGAATCACGAACACGCCCAGCTTCAGCTGGCCGCGTCGCTTGCCGGCGTAGGCGAAGATCTCGCGCAGGTTGCCGATCAGCCGCGGGCGGCGCGGTGGCGCGGCCGTGGCGGCGGGAGCGTCGGCATCGGTCGCGGCGGGCGAAGTCGTGTCGGCGGCCGGCTGTGGCACAGAGATCATCGTGGCTTCCGGAGGCGTCGTGGAATCCCTAATACTCTGTTCGACCGGCCGGGGCACGCCTGTGCCGGTTTCGTTGCCGTCCGCCAAACCAACCGTTGCAACCGGAGCCAACCGGCAGCACAATCGTCCGGGCTGATCGTCTGTTCTGCCTGCGTCCGGCTGCCCGACCGGTCCGTTCCGGCTACCGGCTCGCGCCGGCTGGCCGCAAGGGCGTGCGACGTTCCTCCAACCGTCGTTCGTTCGTTCGCACCTGCAGGATGATGACGCGACTTCTTTCCTCGCTGGCGCGAGCTGCGCTGGCCGACAACCGCTTGTGCGCCTGAAGGAGTGCTGCGGATGGCCCGTTCGATCGTACTGCTTTCCGGGGGGCTCGACTCCACCGTCAACCTGACGCGCGCCGTGTCGGAGACCGAAGTCGTCACCGTGCTCTACTTCGACTTCGGCCAGAAGGCCGCGAAGCGCGAGCTCGCCGCGGTGCGCAAGATCGTCGCCAAGTTCGGCGTGAAGTCGCGCGTGATCAGCCTGCCGTGGCTCGAGACCATCACCCGCACCGGCCTCGTGGACATGAGCGCGCCGATTCCGGAGGTCGAGAACTTCGACGAGCTGGACATCCCC
>JBFWQT010000691.1:0-3223 GCA_050249295.1 Planctomycetota bacterium | reverse complement strand
GGATTTTCACGTCGAGGTCGCTCATGTGGTAGTCAGTCCTGTCGTCTGCAGCTGCCTGCTGCTGCCCGTTAACGCGCGCCGCCATGCCGGAACTGCCCGAAGTCGAAACCGTCGCGCGCCAGCTGGCACCGCTGGTCGAGGGCCACTCTATCACGCGGCTCGACGTGCTCGACACCGCGCGGCTTGCGCCCGAACAACCCGAGCGGGCCGCGCGGCGCACGATCCGCCGCGTGTGGCGCAGCGGCAAGCAGGTGGTGTTCGACCTCTCGCGCATCCGCGGCGCCGCGGCCGATCGCGCGCTGTTCATCTGTGTGCATCTGCGCATGACCGGCCGGCTGGTGGTGCGCGACGCGACCGGCGACGACGACGAGCCGCACCTGCGCGCGCGCATCCGCCTGGAGAAGGGCCGCGAAATTGCGTTCATCGACACGCGCCGGTTCGGCACGTTCGAGCTGCACACCGACCCGGCCGACTTCGCGCCGCCCGGCCTGGAGCCGCTGTCCGACGCCTTCACGGTGGATGCGCTGCGCAAGCTGATCGGCGACACCGGCCGACGGAACACCACGCCGATCAAGGTGTGGCTGCTGCGCCAGGATCGCATCGTCGGCATCGGCAACATCTACGCGTCGGAGATTCTCCACGAGTGCGGCGTGCGTCCGACCCGCGCGGCTGGCTCGCTCACGGCCGACGAACTGGCCCGGCTGCACGCCAGCACCGTGACCGTGTTGCAGCGCGCGATCGCGCATTGCGGCACGACGTTCTCCGACTTCCAGGACGCGCACGGCCTGACCGGCTCGTACCAGCAATACCTGCGCGTGTACGACCGCGCCGGCGAGCCGTGCCGCGAGTGCGCGACGCCGATCCGCAAACTGGTGCAGGCGCAGCGCAGCACGTTCTGGTGCCCGGTGTGTCAGCCGGCGCGAGCGAAGGCAGCGAAGGCGAAGGTGCCGATCAGTCGGCGGTGAAGTACTTCTCGTACGTCGACTTCGTCGCGCGCATGCCGGCGTGCACCAGCGAGAGGTCGCTGGCAAACGCGAACAGCTTGCAGCCGAGGTCGGCGCACACGGCGGCGTGTTCCGGTCCGCGCGCGAGGATGCCCCACGTCTTGCCGGCCGCAGCGACCGCAGCCGAGACGCGCTGCAGCGCGGCCACGCAGCGTTCGTGCAGGTACTGGCCGGGCACGCCGAGCGCAACGCTCAGATCGGCCGGGCCGACAAAGAGGTGATCGAGCCCGTCGATCGCGGCGATCGCGTCGGCCTCATCCACGGCCGAGGCGGTCTCGATCTGCACGGCGACCCAGGCGGTGGCGTTGCTGCGCGCCATCAGTTCGGCCGGCTCGGACGTGCCCCAGTTGCCTTCGTAGTTCGAGGTGTTGAGCCCGCGACGCCCGATCGGCGGAAAGCGCGTCCATTCCACGAACTGGCGCGCATCCGTCGCTCCCGCGATCTGCGCGGCCATCACGCCACCGGCGCCGGCTTCGAGCGGGCGCATCGCGGTGGCGTAGTCGGTGGGCGCCAGGCGCACCCAGCTGTCGAGGCCGTTCGCCCGGCAGGCGCGCACGAGGTGTTCGATTGACGGCTGGTCGATGGCGGCGTGCTCCTGGTCGATCCAGATCGCGTGCCACCCGGTGTGCATGGCGACAATGTCGATGAGCTTGGAGGAGGCGAGTTGACCGAGGTTGATCGCACGCACCGGAAGGTTGGAGGCGAGGCGCGAGCGGATCGAGGTGGTGGTGGTCATGGTGTGCGAGGGAGTGCGATGGATGTTGCAGCTTGTAGCCTGCAGCGGTTGTTGTTGCGCGCATCGGGTGAATCGAGCGGGCGCTCCGAACCCGCCAGGTTACCCGCGGGCAGCAGCCCGTGGGCTTCAAGGTGCGGGCGCCACTGTTTCGAATGCGCGCACCAACTCGTCTGCCGCGCGATCCGCCTCGTCGCCCGTCGTGAAGTGCCCCACCGACAACCGCACCGTGCCCAGCGCATCGGCCGCCGGCACACCCATCGCCAGGATCACCGCCGATGCGGTCTCGGCTCCACCTTCGTGACAGGCCGACCCCGTGCTCGCGGCCACGCCCGGGGCCGCGGCCAGCAGGCGATTGCCGGACGCACCGCGAGGAAAGCGTACGCTCAGCGTGTTCGGCAGCCGCCCCGACGGATCACCCGCGGGGCCGTTCAGCACCAACCCCGGCACAGCCGCTGACAGCCGGGCCCACAGACGATCGCGCATCGCACGAAGGTGGCCCGACACCTGCACCAACTGCTCGCACACCAGTCGGCAGGCCTCGCCGAGCGCCACAATGTACGGCACGTTCTCGGTGCCGGGGCGCAGGCCGCGCTCGTGGCCGGCACCGCGCAGCACCGGCGACACGGGCGTCCCGCGGCGCGCGTACAACGCGCCCACGCCCTTCGGCGCGTACAACTTGTGCCCGGCAATCGTCAGCAGATCGACGCCGAGGTCGTCGACGTTCAGCGGCACCTTGCCCAGCGACTGGGCCGCGTCGGTGTGCACGCGCACGCCCTTCGGCTTCACGCGGCGGGCCACGTCGGCGATCGGCTGGAGCGCGCCGGTCTCGTTGTTGCTGTGCATGATGCTGACCAGCAGCGTCGTCTCGCCGTTGCCGCACGCAGCCGCGACATTGTCCGCACGCACGCACCCGACGGAATCCACGGGAATGCGGACTATTTCGCGCCCGCGGGTGGCCAGCAATTCACACGGCCGGCTCGTGGCCGGGTGCTCGATGGTCGAGGTGACGATTTTCGTGCGCCGTCCGCCGGCCTCGTCGTCGGCCCACGCCGAGCCGATGATCGCGATGTTGCTGGCCTCGGTGCCGCCGCCGGTGAAGACGATCTCGTCGGGCTGCGCGCCGATCGCGGCGGCCACGTGCGCCCGCGCGGCGTCGATCGCGGCCCGCGCCCGGCGGCCGGCCGGGTGGGTGCTCGACGGGTTGCCCTGGCCGCCGGGCTCGAACCACGGCCGCATCGCGTCCAGCACCTCCGGTCGCAGCGGGGTTGTGGCGTTGTAGTCGAGGTAGATCGGATCGGTCATCGCGATGCCGCTGCTGCGGAGTGCGCGCGCGAATGGCATGCGGATTGCGCCATGTGTCCCTCAGCTTTGCAAGGCGCCGCGAATGCCCGGATCTGGCGCCCGCCGACGTGGAGAATCCCGCGGCGCGAACGATCGGGCAGGATTCCACAGGGAGCAGTGAGATGACTACCGCCACCACAAC
>JBFWQT010000690.1:0-3226 GCA_050249295.1 Planctomycetota bacterium | reverse complement strand
GACGATCGAGCATGTGCGGTCGTGCATCGGCCAGCCGTGGCAGCAGTTCTACGAGGGGTTGCTGCCGGAGGAGGCGAAGTCGCGCGCGCTGGACTTCCACGCGGCGATCAGCCGGCGCGAACTGGACGCGATCGACAATGGCCGGGCGCGCCTGTTCGAGGGCACGCAGGACGTGCTGCGCGAGCTGGCCCGTCGCGGTTACAAGCTCGCGCTGATTTCCAACGCCAGCACGGCCTACTTCGAGGCGGCCATTGCGGCCTTCGGCCTGCGCGAACATTTCTCGTACACCGAGTGCCTCGGCGATCGCGACGGCTACCCCAAGCACGCGATGCTGGCCAGCGCGATGCAGGCGCTGGGGGCGACGCGCGCGTGCATGGTTGGCGACAAGGCCGGTGATTTCCAGGCTGCGCTGCACCACGGCTTCCCGTGCGTGGCGATGACCCACGGCTACGGCAGCGAAGAGGAGTTTGCGCTGGCGACCGTGAGGGCGACGGCGATGCGCGACCTGCTCGACCTGCTGCGCTGAACCGGGCGAACGGCGATGCGATGCGGCGCGGCGCTACCGGTTGTCGTGGTCGCGGCCCTCGGCCGTACGCGGGGCGGCGCGCACCGGGCCGATGTATCGCGTGGCCACCACGATGTTGTCGAACTGCACCGACTGCGTTGCCGGCGGATTGGCCACGCGGTTCTGCCGGAACGTGTTCGGCGTGACGTAGTAGAGCAGCCAGAAGAAGTTCAGCTTCAGGTCGTCGCTCGACCGCCAGTCGAAGCCGTCGAACGCGCGCGCCTCGCGGTCGCTCTCCGGTGCGAGCGTGATCATCGCGCCGGTGTTGTGCACGTGCACCCGCGTGCCCGGCGCGAAGTGCATCACCAGCTTGCCGTCCAGCCAGAGCGCCAGCTCGCCGTCGGACTTGCCGACCGTATTGAGCTTCATCATCAGCTCGACGCACTGCCACGTGCCGCGCGGGATGCGCGGCGTCGTCTCCGGCGCGAACACGTTGCCCCAGTACTTGCCGTCGGGGCAGATGTTCATGCGGTGCCAGTACGAGTAGAAGCCCCACGAGCCCGGCGGCTCGATGCGGCCCCAATTGCCGTGCGGCTCGATGCCGGTGGTCATGCGCGTGTCGCCGTCGGGTCGTTCGCCGGCGCCGCCCTGCGGCCACGGCGTGGAGGGGTGGTAGCCGCCGAGGTGCACGAAGTGATGCGTGTACGACGTGTCGGTCGGGAACTTCACGTAGAAGCGCGCGAACATCGTCGTCACTTCGCGCGGCAGGCGCGTGTAGAGGTGGCCGCCGGTGTCGTTGGCGAGCGTGGCGGTGATGCGCAGCGAGTGGCTGCCGTCGGCGCCGGCCGGCACGTCGTCGGCGATGTACTGCAACGCGTTGCCGCCGGGGTTCTTCACGTCGGACCAGCGCGTCGCGAGGTCGCTCGTATCGCCCTTCTCGAAGCTCTCGACCAGCAGCACATCGGCGTCCTTGTCGAGGCCCACATCGCCGGGGTGTATTGCGGCGAGGCCGGTGTCACCCTGCGGCAAGGCGGGCTTCGCGGGCGCCACCGGTGCCGTGTTGTCGGCTGGCGCAGCGTTGTCGCCGGGCTCGCCGGCGGGGTCCTGTGCAAGCGCCACCACCATCAGGGCGGCCGCCAGCAACAGACTGGTCAGCGGCACTCGCAGATTTCGCATGGGTCAAACACTCCCGGCGCTACTTGTCGTCGTCGTCGCTGCCGCCGTCGGCCGTGCTCGCAATGCCGTAGCGTTCCATCTTCTTGCGCAGGCCAAGCCGCGAGAGGCCGAGGCGCTCGGCCACCTTGCTCTTGTTGAAGTTGAACTTCTTCAGCGCCTTCTCGATGTACTGCTTCTCGATCGACTCGACGACCGCCTTCAGCGTCGTACGGCCGAGCTCGTCCAGCTCCGGCCCCTTCGGCCGCGCCAGCAGCTTCTGGCTGACCTGCTCCATCGTGATGTGGTCGCCCTCGCGCATCACCACCATCAGTTGCAGCTCGTTCTCCAGCTCGCGGATGTTGCCCGGCCAGTCGTAGTTGATCAGCGCGCGGATCACCTGCTTGTCGATGTCCGGCACCGGCACGATCGGCGGGTCGGGCTTCGCGCAGATCTTGGTCAGGAAGTGCGAGACCAGCAGCGGGACGTCTTCGCGCCGGTCGCGCAACGGCGGCAGCTCGATGCGCACGTTGTGCAGGCGGTAGAACAGATCCTCGCGGAACTCGTTGGCCTCGATCAGGTCCTGCAGGTCCTTGTTGCTGGCCGACACGATGCGCACCGACACCTTGCGCACGCCCTGCGAGTCGCCGACCCGGCGGAACTCGCCCTCGGCCAGCACGCGCAGCAACTGCGTCTGCATGCCGGGGCTCATGTCGCCGATCTCGTCGAGGAACAGCGTGCCGCCGTCGGCCTCCTCGAACAGGCCCTTCTTGTCCTTGTCGGCGCCGGTGAAAGCGCCCTTGACGTGGCCGAACAGCTCGGAGGCCAGCAGCGTGTCGGTGAACTCGGCGCAGTTGACCGCCACGAACCGCTTCTCGCTGCGGCGCGAGTGGCGGTGCAGGGCGCGCGCGACCAGCTCCTTGCCGGTGCCCGACTCGCCGTGGATGTAGACCGGCAACTCGCTGTCGGCCACCTTGTCGAGCATCTTCAGCACGCGCATGAGCGCCGGGCTGTTGCCGATGATCTCGGTGAACTTCGCGGCCGTCTGCTGCGTCTCGTCGCCGACCAGCTCGAGCCGGCTGCGCACGGCCGTCAGCTCGGCGGTCTGCTGTTCGTAGCGCGCTTCGAGTTCTTCGTTGAGCTGCTTGATGCGCGCGTTGACCTCTTCGAGCTGCCGCGCGTTCTGCTCGACCTCGCCGATCAGCCTGGCGTTGTACAGCGCGAGCGCAGCCTGCCCGGCAAACGCCTCGCAGAGCTCGATCGTGGCACCCGAGAACGCCTCCTGCCGCCAGCGATGGTCGAGGTACAGCGCACCCATCACTTCGTCCTGCACGCGCAACGGCACCGCGAGGATCGACTGGATGCTCAGGTCGCAGATGCTGCGCGCTTCCGACAGCTCGCCACAGTGCTGCGCGTCGGCCACGATCATGCTGCGCCCGTCGTTGACCACCTTCTCGAGGATCGTGGACGACAACTTCGGCAAAACAATGCGCTCCTTATCCAGGTTGCGCGCCACCATCACCTTCAGGTCGTCCGGCTCCACGCGCTCGCCCGGCACGCTGTCGTCCG
>JBFWQT010000689.1:0-3228 GCA_050249295.1 Planctomycetota bacterium | reverse complement strand
AGCGCGTCACCGAGTCGCTCAGCGAGAACGCCAACACCAGCAGCGACAACGGCGCGGCCGTGACGTCGAAGGGCCTCGTCGAGGCGGTGTCGACGGCGGTCGAGCCGTTGCGGGCCGAGCTGGCGAAGCTCGGGAAGGAACTGCAGGCGGTGTCGAGCCGGGCCGACAAGCTGGCGAAAGAGAACGCCGAGCTGCGGCAGCGTGTGGCCGAGATGGGCCGCGTCGAGGCCGACATCGATCCGCTGCTGAACGCCGACGCCGCGAAGCCGGCCAGGCAAGCGCCCGCGAAGCCCGCGCCGGCGAAGGGCGGCAAGGCCGCGCCCGCGGAGGCTGACCCGGTGTTGGCCGCGCTGGACGGCAATGACGATGGCGGCGATGACGACGACGGCGATGACGCGGCCGCGCTGACCGCCACTCGCGACGCCAGCACCAGCGGCGACCACGCCGCGGCCGTGCCGGTCACGCTGGATGGCACGGCCCGCCAGACGCTGGCGCGCATCAACGCGCTGCGCGAGGTGCACGGCCCGATGATGAGCACCCAGCACGTCTGGAACGAGGCCAGCATCTTCTACGGCAAGGACGGACGCGAACGCTTCTACCGCGACCTCGACGTTCTGGACGAGAGCGGTAAACTGGTGGGCCTTGTCACGCTGCGCGCGGAACTGATGGACCGGCGCGGCGAACTGTCGGACTGACTGCGGCCGCGCAACACAACGTTGTCCGGCTGCTCTGCCTGGAGCACCGGATGATGGGCCGTTCTGCCTTCGCAACTTTTGCCGTTGGTCTGCTGTTGATGATGATGCTGGTCGCCGTGACGGCGCCTGCGGTCGCCCTGGCGCAACCGACCGATCCCACTGGTCCCGCCGATCCGGCCGACCCGAAAGCCCAGCCCGCCGCCGACGACAACCCCGGGCCGCTCTTCCCCGAGTTCCTCGACGCGCTGCGCGCGAAGAATCACAAGCGTGCCGCGGCGATCCTCGCGACCACTCCGCAACGCATGCTGTGCACGCTCGCGCCCGGCACGCTGAACCGTATTCCCGGAGTGGCCGGCCCACTGAAGGAGCTGCTCGACAGCCACGCCGCGGCCGCGCTGGCGACCGTTCCCGGCTCGCTCGAAGCGATCACCGCCGAACTGAAGGTGTGGGACACGAAGCACGCCGGCATCAAGAACGTCGAGGCGCTGCTCGTGTCGCTGTTCGACCTCGGCGCCAGCGTGAACTCGCCGATGATCCCGCCGCCGCCCCCGAACATGACGTTCAAGCCGGCCGAGGAGACACGGCGTGGCACGTTCGCGTGGGTCAACTACAAGCTGATCATCGACGGCCAGGAGCGCAACAACTCGCCGTGCATCTACCAGAAGATTGACGGCAAGTGGCGTCTGCTGGCCTTCAACATGCCGTTCGCCAAGGTCGCATCCGACGTGCTCGGCGGGCGGGTCGAGTCGCCGGCGCACTACGACGCAATCGGCACGCGGATCACGCGCGAGCGCCTGCGCGCGCTCGAGAAGGCGATCCTCGCGCTGCCCGCGGCACCCGCCTCGAAGGCGGACCAGTCCTCCGCTCCGCTTGTTGCGGCGCTGCCCGACCTGCCGGCCGACATGATCCGTGACGGCCAGCTGATCGACGGCTGGGACCGCCCGATGCACTACGCCGGCAAGACGCCCGACGCGCCGTTCACGGTGGCCAGCGGTGGTGCCGACGGCGAGTTCGGCAACGAGGACGACGAGCGCACGCGTCGCAAGCCGTCGGCCGAGCCGGAGGCGCGCCCGCGCGTGGAGTTCGTGACCAACAAGGGTCGGGTGGTGATCGAGTTGTACGAGGACGAGGCGCCGAATTCGGTCTCCAACTTCATCCGCCTGGTGGAGTCGAAGTTCTACGACGGGACGAAATTCCATCGAATCGTGGACAAGTTCATGATCCAGGGTGGCGACCCGGTGACGCGCACGGGCCAGGGCATGCCGGGCACCGGCGACGCCGGGTACAGCCTGCCGGACGAGCGCACGCCGCAGTTCAAGTTCGACAGTGAAGGCATCCTGGCGTACGCCAACTCCGGTCCGAACACGAGCAGTTGCCAGTTCTTCATCACGCTCGCCGGCTCGGCGCATCTCAACGACCGCACCGATCCGCGCACCGGCCAGCCGATCCACTACACGATTCTCGGCAAGGTGGTCGAGGGCATCGAGGTGGTGATGGCGATCGGCAAGACGCCGGTGCGGATGGCGCCGAATGGTGAGCCGTCGCTGCCGACGCAGGATGTGGTGCTCGAGACGGCGAAGATGCTGAGCAAGCGCGAGCACAGCTACCTGTTCCACAAGCTGCCGCGCTGATCGTTGAGGAGCGCAACGTAGAGACGGACAACAAGAGCCGCGACCGTGAGGGAGCGGGGTTGGTCTGACCGAAGAACAAGAGCCGCGACCATGAGGGAGCGGACGATCATGGCGGGTACTTCAACGCAGTACATCCGCTCCCTGACGGTCGCGGCTCTTGTTCATCTGTGTCGAAGAAACTCGTTCAGCTGGTTGGTCCCGCTCCCTGCGGTCGCGGCTCGGACCGGAAGCACGAGAAGAGCCGCGCCGCCAATCAGGAGACTCCGATGGGTGACCCGATCCGACCGCAGAAGTACGGCCCACCTGTGATGCCGCCGGATGCGCCGCCGATGGGCATCGAGCCGGTGAAGGGGCCGGCCCGCACCGATATCTCGAAGGCCGAGAAGCGCGCGCGGCGCCGCATGATGGGGCGCCGCTTCGCCGGCGCGCTGTCGCCGATGCAGCAGGGGCTGGTGATGTGGCTGGTGATGATTGTGCTCGGCGTGGCGCTGGCACTCGCGGCCGGCGGCAAGCCGCGATACGCCGAGCAGTTCCTGCACATCACGAGCGGCGAACTGGCGCTGTACGGCGCGGCCGGCGGTTTCGTGGTGGGCTTCCCGGTGTTCTGGGCGATCTCGCGTCGCAAGAAGGTGCGCACGCCGCGGACCGACGCCGAGAACGCCGAGAACGCCTGATCAGCACGGCGCGCTGTGGACATGTGCCGGCGCGCTCCCGCTCAGAGCCGCGCACGAAGTAAGTACAGCGAATCACAAGTCCTCGTGCCATCAAGCAGCCCTCCGGGCGAGCCGGGGGTGTAAGGAGCCGACACCAGTTTACTTCGGGTCTGGTTGATCCGACCGGGGTGCGATCGTGTAGTTCCAGCCAGGACACACTTCGTGGCGACGGATCGACAGTGAGGCCAT
>JBFWQT010000688.1:0-3236 GCA_050249295.1 Planctomycetota bacterium | reverse complement strand
CAAGCGAGTCGGGCCCCGAGGGCCCGGGTCTACGGATCAACCATCGGAGGTTTCGTGAACGCGTTTGTCAGCGTTCAAACGGTGGGCTTGCAGGCGTGACCCCAACGGGGCCCGACTCGCTTGCGCTCGCGGCTCTTGTTTTAGCGCCCATCGGTGTAAGCCCGGTGTAAGCCCCCGGCTCGCCCGGAGGGCTGCTTTGATGGGACGATGACTTGTGATTCACGATTCCTGCGCCGCGCCGGCCGGCGACGGGCCGGGATCGGGGATCGCTGCCATCAGGCGCTTCGCCTCGGTCAACAACTCGTGCGGCTGCAACTGCGACTGCTCCATTGCGCGACGGAAACGCGCCAGCAGCATCGAGAGCTGCAGCAACTCGGACTCGGGCAACTTCGGCATCCGGCCGAGCAGGTACTGGTCGAGCGCCATGCTGATCTTGACCAGCCAACGACCGCGGTCGGTAGACACCCACGTTTGCGAACCATCGGCACGAGTTGGCCCCGGGACGAGGAAGCCACCCTCCTCTGCCAGGCGCAACGTGGCCGGCAGGTCGGTCGCGCGGCGCAACATGCGGTCGTTGAGCTCGACCATCGTGCAGCCGGTTGCGCCGGCGCCCACCACCGTGCGGATGGCCGTGGCGCAGGTCGGGTCGATGCCGTGCGAGGCCATCAGTACCTGCGCGTTGGGCTCCATCAGCCGGAACGTGCTGAGCAGGCTGACGATCACGAGCAGGTTGGGATCGCGCACCGGCGCCTTCCAGTTGAGCTCGGCCTGGACCTCGTCCCAAGCGGGCGCCTGGCGTGCCATGCGCATCAGCTCGGCGACGCTCTGCGGGCGGTCGGCCGGGTCGAGCGCCATCGCGCGCATCACCAGCGAGTCGAGCTGCGGCGGCACGTGGCGGCCATCCACCGCGCGCGATGACGGCGGCGCGAACTCGCCGTTGCGCACCTTCTGCAGCACGAACAGCGTCGCGCCATCGAAGGGCGGCACGCCGGCGAGCATGTAGTAGAGCGTCGCGCCAAGACTGTAGACGTCGCTGCGCTCGTCGAGCTGGTCGATGTCGCCGCGGGCCTGCTCGGGCGCCATCCAGGCCGGCGTGCCGATCACGCTGCCGTCGAGCGTGCGCGTGGTGTCGGCGTCTCCGGGCGCGGCCGCGAGCGACCCGGCCGGCGCGCTGGTCGCCTCGGTTTCGTGCATGTCGCGCGCGAGTCCCCAGTCCATCACCTGCACCTCGCCGAACGCGCCGATCATCACGTTCTGCGGCTTGAGGTCGCGGTGGATGATGCCGTGCGAGTGCGCGAACGACACGGCGTCGCAGATCCGCGCGAACACGTCGATCAGGTCGCTGGTCGCGCGGGCCTCGGCCCGGCACCACTTCTCGAGCGTCAGGCCGCGGACGACCTTCATGACGAGCGAGAGGTTGCCGTCGGGGTCTTCCATCAGCTCGTGCACGGGCACGATGTTGGGATGCTCGAGACGGGCCGTGATGCGGGCCTCGCGCAGGAAGCGGGCGCGCGCCTCGGCGGTGTGATTGCGCTGCAGCGTCTTGATCGCGACCTCGCGCGAGAGGCGGCGGTCGCGCGCCGAGTAGACTTCGCCGATGCCGCCCGAGCCGAGGTGCTCGCCGCGCTGGAACGGGAACGACTCGGCGAGTGCGCGCGTGGTGTGGTGTCCGCCGCCGCCCGGTGCAAACGGTGTGCTGCCGCTGCCGCGACGCGAGCCGGGAATCGCCAGCAGTGTGGCGGCGTCGTCCTGCAGCGGCGGCTGCGGGTCGTCGTCGGCGCGAGGTGGCTGTGGCGGGGTGGTCATGTGCGAGCGGCGAGCAAGGTGTGGAGGCGGCGATCGCGCGGCATGACCCATTTACACACCGGGGGCCACACCGGCTGCACGAGCATTGACGCGCGGCGCTCCGGCGTCAATAGCGCGGAAACGGACGCGGCGCGCACCCTGCAAGAGGCTGCGCGCCGCGGTTCGTCGGTCGTCGGTCTCGACGGTCTCGTCAGATCACTTGCCGAAGGTCACCGTCAGGACTTCCTTCTGGACGCCGTCGCCGCCGAGCTTGATGTGGTGCTCGTGCACCTCTTCCATGTCGGTGCCGACGTGGACGATGACCTTGACGTGGCAGTACGAGCGGATGTTCTGCGCGTTGCTGCTGTAGTAGTGGATCTTCACCGCGTACTTGCCGTCCTGCGCGTGCGGCAGCGTGATGAACTCCGGCCCGAAGCCTTCGGTCTGGTCTTCGTGCAGGTGCGCACCCCAGTCCGGCGTCATCGACTCGTAGAAGCACTTGCCGGCGTCGTTGCCATCCTTGACCAGCCACAGGTCGACGTCGGTGCCGTCGGTGTCCCAGTCAAGCATGACGATCATGTCGGCCTTCACGAACTCCTTGAGGCCGTCCTTGTTGAACGGGCTGGAGTCGATCAGCTTGGTCATGCGGTCGTCCAGGCGCGTGACCTCGGCGTCGTTGCCGGCCTCGCGCGCGGTGCGCATCAGCTGCTGGTAGAGCACGATCAGCTCGCGCGTGGCCCGCTCCTTGATGTTGCGGTAGCGCGCCGGCCAGTCGTTCTTCTCGATGATCTCGTACAGCAGGCTCTCGGCCTCTTCGTAGTTGCCGAGGTGCGACTGCACGTTGGCCTCGTTGAACCACGCGATCGCGATGTGCCAGGCCTGCTCGCGGGCCAGACGGTACTCGTCGGCCGCGGCCTGCCACATGCTGCGGGCGCGGTAGAAGTTGCCCAGGTAGCGGTGCGTCTCGGGCGCGGCATAGCCGACCTCCACGATGTTGCTGAAGGCGCGCAGCGCGTCGGCCTTGCGACCCAGCGTCTCGAGCCACTCACCCATCTCCTCGTAGATGACGTGGTTGGTCGGGTGCACCTCGGCCCAGGCGAGCCAGATCGTCAGCGCCAGGTTGTTGTCGTTGACCATCGGGCTCGTCGCCCAGTCGATCAGCGCGGCCCAGGCGCGGACGTTCTTCGCCTGCTTGCGCAGCTCGACGAGGCTGCGCTTCGCACGCACGGTCGGCGTCTCGTCGACCATCGTCTTCACGGCCTCGGTGTGGCCGGCGGTCGTGTCCAGGTAGCTCGCGCCGGTCTTCTCGGCGATGGCGTTGAGGTACTCCGCGTTGTGGATTCCCACGCCGACGGTGTGGATGTACAGCGCCATGCGCTCCTGGTTGTCGATGAACGAACCGGCGAACGTGGCGTTGCGGTAGTCCTTCAGCGACTCGCCGTTGCCGAGGC
>JBFWQT010000687.1:0-3240 GCA_050249295.1 Planctomycetota bacterium | reverse complement strand
AGGTCACGATTGGCTCTGCAGGCCGGACCCGGAGTGGTCCCGGAATCAGACTCCGGGGGCTTACACCCCCGGCTCGCCCGGAATCGAATTGCGGACAGGCTCGTGAGGGAGCGGATGCACCGCTGTGGCCCGAGTCTCGCACACATGAGAACAAGAGCCGCGACCGCAAGGGAGCGGGCCGGGAGGGCCGCACGACCGGGGGCAACTCCGCGATACCCCTCCGGGGACTGACGTCCCCGGCTCGCCCGGATTCAGGCAAGGGCAAGGGCAAGGGCAAGGGCAAGGGCAAGGGCAAGGGCAAGGGCAAGGGCAAGGCCCCCTCTCGCTGGTGAATGCATGGTCAATGAGTGGATTCGCAGGCAAGAGGCCCTCGAACCTTGCCTGCGCTCTCGCGTTGATGATCGGGCTGCGTGGCAAGGTATCCTCCGCGCCGTGACACACACGACCGACACCACCACAACTGCCACCACCCGTGCACGCACCATCCGCTGGCGGCTGCGCGTGGCATGGATCGCGCTGCCGCTCGCGGCGGCCGCGACGTGCGCACTGCAACCGGCCGACCTGCGGCTGTGGTTCCCCGACGTCAACCCGACCGGCGCGTTCGCCGCGGTGGTCTGCGTCGCGCTGCTGCTCGCGATGCTCGTGCTGCCGGCCGCGATCGCACGACTCGTCGAACGCGCACCCACGTTGCGCGCCGCACTCGGCTCGGCCGTCGGCGAAGTTGCGGTGCTGGCGGCCCTGCTCGGACCCGCCCTGGTGGCCAGCTGGAAGCACGCGCCGCACGGCCAGGACGGACTGCTTGCGGCTGTGCCGTTGCTGCTCGTGGTGATGCTCGCGTGCGCAATCTGGGGCGTGGCCGACGCGGCGAGTCGCGGGCGCCTGTCGCGCTGGCTGGTCGCACTCGCCACGTTCGTCATCGGCCTGCCCCTGATCGGCTACGCGCTGTGGGACTACGCCGATCGGCAGCCGTGGTGGATGGAGCTGGCGCATCCGGTGTGGTTGATGATCGACGCAGCGCCACCACGGCCGGGGATGCTGGGCTCGCCGCTGTTCACGCCGGCGCTGGCGGTGTGGGCCACGGGCGCCGCGCTCGGCCTGGTGGTTGCCGCGGCGTGGTGGCGACGCATTGCCGCTGCCATTGTCGGCGCCGGGCTGGCGCTGCTCGGCGGCTGGATGTTGCTCACGCTGTCGGCCAATCCACCGGCACCCGCCGCAACGACCGCTGGCACGACGGCGACCGACACGGCGGCCGGCGCGCTCGCCGCCGTCACGCCGACCACACCCGCTGCGCCACGTGCGAGCATCGTCGCCAGCTGGACCTTTGGCGAGTACGGCGGCGATGGCCTGATGTTGCCTGCACGCGTGCGCATCACGCCGTCCACCGATCAGCCACTGACGCACGCGCATCTGCTCGTGCACGCCGGTCGCTACTCGGTGCAGCTCGACCTGCCCGACGTGGTCGCGGGGCAGCCGCACGAGCTGATCGCGCCGATCGTCTACCCGCCGTCGGAACGCCGCGTGCTGATCGAACTGGCCGACGCCGATGCGCGCACGCTGGCCGTCGCCGAGTTGCCGGTTCCCGGTTTCCCGTTCGCGCGCGGCGATGGCGGCTACGTGGTGGCGGTGCTGCAGGGTCGCTCGCCGTTGCCGATCCGCGCCGACGATGCCGATTCGCGCGCGCGGCGTCGCGCGGTGATCACGGTCAACGCGTCGTCGTTGCCCGCGCATCCGGCCGAGCTGGCCTGCTTCAGCGGCTTCGTGCTGGCCACTGCCGACATCGCCGACCTCTCGCGCGAGGCCCGCGAGGCGCTGGCGCAGCGCGTGCGCGGCGGCGCGCTGCTGGTCAACGTCGGCTACAGCAACGCGCTGTGGCGCGACCTGCTCGACCGGCTCGCGCTCGCGCCGCCGGCCGATCCGCCGGCCACGCCGTGGCAGCGCGGCCGGCTGGTGCTCGCCATCGCCGATCCGTCGCAGCCTGACCGCACCCTGCATCTCGCGCTCAACTGGGTGCTCGCGAATCGCGGCGCCGGCACGGTCGTCAACCTTGTGATGCCGCCCGAGATGCGCGCGAGGGAGGCGGTTGGCGCGGCCGTGCTGCGCGAGTTCCTGCAGCACATGCTCGGCAATCCGCGCGGCGACGTGCAGACCTGCTACGAGCTCGAGTCGCGTGGCCGGCTCGCGTCGGGGCGGATGTTCACGTCGGCGGTGGGGCGCGACGAAATGCGGCGGATGCCGGTCGGCAGTCTCGGGTCGTCGCTGTTCGCGTGCGCGCTGGTCAGCGGCCTCGTGATCATCGGCCTGCGCTGGTATCGCGTGCCGCCGGTGCGGGCCGGGGTGGCGCTGGTGCTCGGCATGCTGGCGCTGTCGGTGGCGCTCGGTCAGGCCAGTGGCGCGCGACTGGTCGAGGTGCTCGAGGTGCCGTTGATTGTGACGCGCGCGTCGCCGGGCGACAGCGGGCCGACGCGCGAGTTGCGCTGGGTGCAGGTGACGGCTGCGCGCGACAATGCCGGGCTGTTGGTGGTGGCAAGCCCGGCGAGCAACGAGTTGCTGCCCGCGGCGAGCGCCGAGGCTGACTATGCGCGGCTGCCGTTCGACCTGAAGTGGCCGACCGGGGTGTCCGCTGGCAGTCCGGCCGAGCCGGCGCGCGTGGCCTTCGGCGAGCTGCGCTCGGGTGAGTACCGCCTGCTGCGGCTCAACGGCCTGACTGACCCGGCCGACCCGGCGCCCGGCCTCGCGGTCGACCCGCTGGGCGAGTCCGGCCGCGAGTTGCAGGTTGCGCCGGGCACCCGCTTGCTGAGTGTGATCCAGGTTCGGGGGTTCCGCGCGCGCGTGCTGGCCGACAGCGCGACCGCCACGTGGTTGCAGCTCGGCGAACGCGACGACGAGGCCGACGAGGCGGATCCGCGCTGGCGGCCGTGGCGCGACGTGGTGCTCGCGCTGCGCCGGGGCGAGTCCGGTGGAGCGCAACAACTGACCACGCGCGAACGGCGCGTGCTGGCGCTGGTGATGGAGACGGCCGTGCGCAAGGGCCAGGAGTTCGTGCTCGCCATCATGGATGCGCAGCTGGCGCCGCGCGTGACGGCCGAGGGCGTGAATACCGTGCTGCGGCCGGTGGTGGCGGTGTCGTTGGGGGACTGATCGGCATCATCCGATTGGCGAATCGTGACGATCAATACAAGTCATGCATGATCGCTCGCTGACGGCAGTCTAATCCAACATGACCGCCGGCCATCGGCGGCC
>JBFWQT010000686.1:0-3246 GCA_050249295.1 Planctomycetota bacterium | reverse complement strand
CCGGCGCTTCGGCGAAGTGGCGGCCGCGCAGGAACGCCTCGAAGAAGCGCGGCGGCTCGAAGATCTTCAGCTGCGCGTCAACGACGCGGTCGCCTTCGATCTCGAGGTGCAGGGCACCTTCGCCTTCAACGCGCGCGAGCGTTTCAACCTTGATTGTGCGTCGTGCCATTGCAGGTCAGTCCTTCTTGCCGGCATCGCGGAACGGCTCGGCCCACGCATTGAACGTGTGCATCGCGCGGTCGATCTCCTCGTCGCTCGCGCCGTGCTCCTTCCAGCCGGCGCGCATCGCCGGCACGTTGGCCGACTCGTGCGGACCGAAGCAGGCGTAGCAGCCGCGCGTGTAGGCCGGGCAGATCGCGCCGCAACCGGCCTGCGTGACCGGGCCGAGGCAGGGCGTGCCGTGGGCGACCATCACGCACACCGTGCCGCGCAGCTTGCACTCGACGCACACACTGTGGTGCGGCACCAGCGGCCGGCGCTGGTTGACGTACGCCGAGACCAGCTCGACGAGTTGCTTCTTGTTGACCGGGCAGCCGCGCAGCTCGAAGTCGACCTTCACGTGGTCGGCGATGGCGGTGCTGGTGGCCAACGTGCGGATGAACTCCGGCCGCGCGTAGACAATGCTGGTGAACTCCTTCACGTCGGCCATGTTGCGCAGCGCCTGGATGCCGCCGGCCGTGGCGCACGCGCCGATGGTGATCAGCGTGCGCGACTGGCGGCGCACCTCGTGGATGCGCTCGATGTCGTCCGGCGTGGTGATCGACCCTTCGACCAGCGACACGTCGTACGGGCCGGGCAGCACAGCGCGCGTGGCCTCGGGGAAGTACGCGATCTCCACGGCGGCCGCGACGGCCAGCAGTTCGTCCTCGCAGTCGAGCAGGCTGAGCTGGCAGCCGTCGCAAGACGAGAACTTCCAGACGGCGAGTTTGGCTCTGGTCATGGTCATGCCTCCCGCCGATCCATCCACGGCCGGATGCGCGGCCAGTCGTACACGGGGCCGTCCTTGCAGATGAACTCCGGGCCGAGCATGCAGTGGCCACACCAGCCGATCGCGCACTTCATGTTGCGCTCCATCGACATGTACTGCTGCGCGTCGGGCACGCCAAGGCGCTGCAATTCCAGCGCGGCGAAACGCATCATCACCTCGGGGCCGCACATCATCGAGACGGTGCTGGCCGGGTCGAAGGTCTGCTTCGCCAGGCGCTGCGTCACCAGACCGACGTGGCCGCGCCAGCCGTCGGTGCCGATGTCCACCGTGACGTCCACGCTGATGCGGCTGCGCGTGGCCCACTGCAGCAGGTCGTTGCCGTAGAGCAACTCGCCCGGGTTGCGCGCGCCGTAGCACAGCGAGACGTTGCGGTAGCGCTCGCGATGGTTGGCCACGTGGTGCAGCACCGGGCGCAACGGCGCGAGGCCGATGCCGCCCGCGACAATCACCACGTCGTGTCCCGCGGCCGCGTCCACCGGCCAGGCACTGCCGAACGGGCCACGCAGGCCGATCGTGTCGCCGGGCTGCAGGCGCTGCATCGCGCGTGTGACCGTGCCCACGGCGCGGATCGTGTGCACGAGGTCGCCGCGGTCGTCGGGGTCGCCGCTGATCGAGATTGCGACCTCGCCGGTGCCGAACACGTAGAGCATGTTGAACTGCCCCGGCCGGAACGCGAACGGCTCGGCCGTCGCGCGGTGCACGGTGGGGCGCAGGTGCCAGGTGAAGGTGCCGCGGATCTCCTCTTTCACGCTGGCAATGCGCCACAGCACCGGCGTCATCGCGTCGGCTCCGTGGTGCGCGTGCGGCCGGGTGGCAAGGGTCATCGCTCGGCTCCCGGGTGGCCGTACATGTCGAGCAGTTGCGCGCGCGCCGCCTGCAGCCGGACGAGCAGCTGGTGCGCGACGCGCTGCAGCAGGTCGTAGCCGAGTGCCGGGTCGGCGTCGCACTTGCCGCGCAGGCACTTCGCGTCGAAGCGGATCGCGCGCACCGGTTCGATCGCGCGCACATCGAACACGTAGCGATGCGGCGGCACGAGCCAGCTCCAGCCCACCACGTCGCCGGCCCCGACGGTCTGCAGCGTCATCCGGCCGCGGCCCGGCGTGTGGGCCTCCACCGCGCAGTGCCCCTCGCGGATGATGAAGAACTCGTTGGCCTCGTCGCCTTCGCGGCAGATCAGCGCGCCGGCGTCGAAGCGCAGGTTGCTGGCGCAGCCGTTGACCACGGCGATGTGCTCGGCGGGGCAGCCGGCGAAGAACGCGTGCTCGGCGATCAGTCGTTCGAGGGATTCGGTCTGCATGGGCTCACCTCGTTCAGCGCCGGTTGGTGGTGGTGGACGATCCGGAGGCGTTGTGGCGGTTGGATCGGTTGGAGTTGATGGAGTTGGCGGGCCGGCCGTTCGTGTTGGCGTTGGCGTTGGCGTTGGTGGGCGGCCGGTAGTTGTACGTTGGCGGCGACCACTGCTCGGTGTGCCGCGGCGTGTCGCGGTCCTTGCCGGGCTGCGGATTGAGCAGGAACAGGAGGCCGACCATCAGGCCGATGAACACGAACAGGCCGATCATGATCGCCTGATTGCGCTCCTCGATGCCCTTGCCCTTCTTGTAGTTGAACTGGCGGTTGCAGCGGCTGCACTTGGCGATGTCGGTGCGCGTGCTGATCGCGCCGTAGAGTTGCTCGACGTACATCACGCCGTAGCTCGTCGAGCCGCAGTACGGGCACGCCCCCGGTTTGCCCATGTTGCGCCGGCGCGTGTTGCCCGGATTGCTGACGCGGCCGGAGCGGCCGGACGTGCGTGCCGATCGACCGCTGGTCGCCGAGCGGCGCGACGACGGGCGCGGGCGCCGATCGGATTGGCGCGGCGGTGGTGGCGGCGGAGGTGATGATGGCGGTGGCGGTACGTGCATCCCTCAAGCGGTTTGTCGTCGTGTTCGATCCGAGCCCCGAAGGGGCGCGACAGGGTTAGCCCCGCGCGTCAGCCCGGGGTACTGCGCGGGCGGCGAGTCACGTGGCACGCTCCTCGCTCTCGCGGATCGCCTGCACCTCGGCGGTGATGTCGATGCCCACCGGACACCACGTGATGCAACGGCCGCAGCCGACGCAGCCACTGGTGCCGAACTGGTCGAGCCACGTGGCGAGTTTGTGCGTCATCCACTGGCGGTAACGCGAGCGCGTGCTCTGCCGCACGTGGCCGCCGTGCACCTCGGAGTGGTCGAGGCTGAAGCACGAATCCAACCGGCGGTGCCGTTCGGCGACCTGGCCGG
>JBFWQT010000685.1:0-3261 GCA_050249295.1 Planctomycetota bacterium | reverse complement strand
TGAGTTCGCCGGTGCCGGGCACTTCCTTGCAGAAGCGCGCGCAGCGGTCGCAGGCGATGCAGCGGTTGCCCCAGATTGCCACGCGCGGACCGAGCGGCTTGGTGTGGCGGATGACCTTCTGCTCCTCGAAGCGCGAGCGGTCGGGGCCGTAGGTGTAGGCGTAGTTCTGCAGCACGCACTCGCCGGCCTGGTCGCACTGCGGGCAGTCCAGCGGGTGATTGATCAGAAGGAACTCCATGATGTCCTTCTGCATCTTCGTGATTTCGGCCGACTCGGTGACGACCTCCATCGGCAGCTGCTTGCCGTCCTTGTCCTTGTAGTAGCGGGCCGGGACGAGGCAGGCCATCGGGTAGGCCTTGTCCGGAAACTGCGCGTTGGCGAGCTTCACCGAACACATCCGGCAGTTGCCCGAAACCGTAAGTCCGCTGTGGTAGCAGAAGTGCGGGACTTCCTTGCCGGCCTTGAAGCAGGCCTCGATCAGCGGCGTTCCTTCTTCGACCTCGATGGTCTGGCCGTCGACGATGACGTTGATCTGACCCATGCGGAGTCTCTCGGTGTGCGGACGGACTGCGACCGGCCTTTGTCGGCTGTGCGCGGCGGACCGGATCGTGGTGGAGGTGTTCCCGGTGGCCGCCCGTAGAGGGGGTTCCCGCGGAACGCGGCGCATTATGACTTTGCGCCTGGCCGTGAGCAACCGGCGTCCCGCGTTCGCCCGCGCTGGTTCCTGCCGGGCTCCGGCAGGCCAACGAGGCCGTCTGCGGCCGGGCAAGGCCACGTCAGGCGTCAGCCGACGCGGATGCGCGGGTCCACGATCGCGTAGGCCACGTCGGCCAGCGTGTTGAACAGGAGTGTCACGAACGCGAGGAACATGAACGCGACGACGGCGAGGTCGTAGTCATGCCCGCGCACGCTGTCGTAGAGCAGCCGGCCCATGCCCGACCACGAGAAAACGGTCTCGGTGATCAGCGCGCCGGAGAACAGCGCGGGCATCGAGAGTGCGAGCAGCGTGATCAGCGGGATCAGCGAGTTGCGGAACGTGTGCCGCCAGAGCACGTCGTCGTGCGGCACGCCCTTGGCCACGGCGGTGCGCACGAAGTCGAGCTGGTTCACCTCGAGGATCGCGTTGCGCATGTAGCGCGTCCACGAGCCGATCGTCAGCGTGGCGAGCGCGATTGTGGGCAGGACGAGGTGGCGCAACTCGTCGATGATGTCGGTGTTGATGTCCGAGTTCATCTGCCCCGGCGGGAACCAGTTCAGGCCGGTGGCAAAGATCAGGATCAGCACGTTGGCGAGGAAGAAGCTCGGGAACGACACGCCGATGAACGCGAACAGGTTCACGGTGTAGTCGAATGCCGAGTACTGGTGCTCGGCCGAGTACACCCCCAGCGGGATGGCGATCAGCAACGAGAGCAGCAAGGCGCTGACCGTCAGCTTCAGGGTGTTGAACACGTAGGGCAGGATGACATCGGCGACCGGCTGCTTGGTCTTCACCGAGTAGCCGATGTCGCCATGCAGGATGCGCTCGATCCGCTTGGCGTAGAAGACCTCGATCGGGTCGTTGTAGCCGTACATCTCCGTCAGGCGGCGGATGTCCTCGGCCTTGACGCGCGGATCGGCCTTGAGCTGGTCCAGCGGGTTGCCGGGCATGGCGCGCAGCAAGCCCACAATGATGAACGACAGCACGACGAGCACGAGTGCCATCTGCAGCAGTCGCCGGAGCAGGAAAGTCGCCATGCGTCACTCGTCGTCAGGTCGTCGGTCGGTCACTTCGCGGCCGGCTTGGCGATCGCCCAGTCGGTCGATTTCCAGCAGACGTACGCGCCGCCCCTGGTGGGTCGCCAGCCGAGGAAGTCGTCACGGGTGATCGACGTGTCGGTGCGGTAGTACAGCGGCAGCGACGGCAGGTTCTGGCTCCACAGCACCTGCTCCTCGAGGAACAGCTTGCGGCGCGCCTCGGGGTCGAGCGTGATCGGGATCAGATTGTCGATGCGGTCGATGTCGGCGTTCTGCATGCGCGGGTAGTTCTGCCCCTGCCAGCCGTTGGCTTCGGTCGGAATCTGACCGCTGGTCCACAGCGTGCCGTCGGATGTGGAGTTGAACAGCCACGCGTACATGCCCAGCTGGTAGGTGCCTCGCGTGAGGGGCCCGGCCGCGCCGAAGAAGGTATCGGGGATCACCTGGTCGATCTTCAGATCGATGCCGATCTTCTTCCACTGCTGCTGGATGATCTCGCTGACCTTCTCGCGCACGCGATTGCCCGAGGTGGTCGAGAGCGTGATCGTCAGGCGGTCGCCGGCCGCGTTGCGCCGGACCGAATCGCCATCGGCCAGCTTCCAGCCGGCGTCATCCAGCAGCTTGCCGGCCCTCTCCGCGTCGTAGTTGTAGCGCGGCGCATCGGGGTTGAAGCACGGGTGCAGCGGCGGCACCCACGAGTGGGCGACCGGCTGTTTGCCCTCGAACAGGCTCTGCGAGATCGACTCGCGATCCATGCCGAAGAGCAGCGCCTGGCGCACCCGCACGTCCTTCAGGATCGGGTCCTGCAGGTTGCAGTCGATGTGCTCCCAGACGAGGCCCTGCGTGAAGTACACATTGAACCCCTGCGAGCCTTCGCGTTCGAAGTTCGTCGCGTCGTCGAAGTTGACGCCGACCTGCGCGGTGGCGTCCACGGCATGGCTGCGCAGGTGTTCGGCGATCGTCGCCGACTCTGCAATGAGGTTGACCACGAGGCGCGGCGACTTCGGCTTGTCGCCCCACCAGTGCGGGTTGGGCACGAACACCATGCGCTGGCCCGCCTGCCACGCCGACAGCACCCACGGCCCGTTCGACAGCGGCTTGCGGTTGTACTCGTGGTTGGTGAACCCCTCGCGGAACTGCTTCACCAGCGGCTCGACCACGTGCTTCGGCAGCACCGTGTGCCCGTTGCTGACGCAGTTGGCGTACGATTCCTTCCAGTGCACCACCAGCGTCATGCCGTCGTTCTCGCTGGTCATCGATTTGATCCGGCTCTCCGCGTCGCGCGACTGCACGGGGAAGGCCGGGTTTTCCGACATGATGAACTCGAAGGCGTAGATGTAGTCATCCGCGGTGACCGGCACGCCGTCCGACCACTTTGCCTCCGGCCGCAGTTCCCACTTCACGATGATCTCGGTGTGCTTGCCGTCCCCGTCCGGGTCGAGCTGGTTGATGCGGTCGTTGAACTCCTTGAGCCGGGTCGCGTAGTCCTCGTCCTTCTCGCCGTCCTGCTTTGTCGGTGGCGGGTAG
>JBFWQT010000684.1:0-3263 GCA_050249295.1 Planctomycetota bacterium | reverse complement strand
CGTGCCCACCTCGCGCTGCGAGACGTGGCAGCGCTTCGGCTCGAAGATGTACTCGACCGGATCCTCGATCGTGATGATGTGATCGTCACGGGTCTGGTTCACGAGGTCGATCATCGCGGCCAGCGTCGACGACTTGCCGCAGCCGTTGGGGCCGGTCACGAGGATCAGACCCTGGTGGTACTCGGTGAGTTTGCGGAGCTGCTCGGGCAGGCCCAGCTCATCGAACGACGGCACCTTGTCGGCGACCAGGCGGAACGCGCCGTCCCAGCCGTTGCGCTGGCGCACCAGACAGCAGCGGTAGCGGCCGGTCTTGTCGGTGTACGCGAAGTCGATCGAGAGGTGTTCCTTCAGGGCCTCGGCCTGATCGGTGCGCAGGATCTCGAACAGCAGTCGTTCAGTCTCGGTCGCGGTGAACGGCGCGCGGTTGAGGTTGACGAGCGAACCGAACTGGCGGATCTGCGGCGGATTGTCGACCACGATGTGAAGGTCGGACGCGCCGAGTTCGCGCGCGTAGGCGAAGTATTCGTCGAGGTGGCGGAAGCCGGAGACGTCCTTGCCGATCGATCCGCCGCTGCGCTTCGCACCGCCACCGCCAGCGGTTCTGGCGGTCTTCGGCCGCTGCGATGCCTTCGCGGGCGACGCGGCTGCAGGGGCCGATCCGTTGTCGTCGCCCGGAACCGGCTTGCCGGTCTTCTTGGTCCAGGCGTTGCCGACGGCCGCCGCCTTGGCCTCCGTGAGCGCGCCGATATCGACCAGCGCCCGGGCCAGGTTCTGGCCGTCCTCGATCATGTCCTCGGCAAGCTCGACCTGGTCGTCGCCAGCGAGTTTGTTGTGGAGGACCAGCTTCTTCACAAAGGCGTTGAACTCGTCCATACGGCGGTCGTCGGGAAGGTCGGGTCGCGTGGCAGACAGCCAGGATGGCCGGGGGGCGGGCGCAGGGCATGGGGCTCGCGCAGTGGCGCGAGCGCGTATCATCCACGACCGCATCGGCCGCGTAAAGCATGATCCGGCGGGCGACATTTCTTCACCCAACCGGCGACACCCCTGCGCGTTCAATGTGGCGGCGACGCGGACTGGTTCGCGCGCCACGACGACTCGCTCGTCGACCACGGCCGACCACAACAACACCACACTGCAACCGTTACGGACCAGCCGGCGCATCACGCCGTCGGCTGCCGGGAGATTCCCCATGAAACGCACATTCGCCCTGATCATCTGCGCATTGATGATCGCCCTGACGATGCCGGCCGCCCCCGCGCTCACCCAGGATCCCGGACAATCGATGCGCGAACAGCCGATGCGCATGTCGGAGATCGTCCGCGTGATCGCCAACCGCCTGAAGGTGCAGTTCCTCTACGACAACCGCCAGATGGAGAGCCAGCTGATCTACCTCACGGGTGACGGCGCAGCCGGCCCGATGCCCACCTTCGAGACCGATGGCGCGTGCTGGCGCTGGCTCGATTGTGTGCTGCTCTCGCGCGGCTATGGCTGGCAGCGGCTCAACGCCGGGCAGAAGCTGTACCGCATCCTGTCGCTCGAGGAGCTCGGCCGGATGGCGCATCCGGTGGTCACCGACCCGTCGCAGATCGAGGACGACGTGATGTGGGTGACGATGTCGCTGCAGCTGCGCTACGCCGACCCGGCCTACGTGCAGCGGGCGCTGCTCAATCTGATGACGCGGCCTGGCGGCGTGGTCATGCCGATCTCGGTCACCAATGGCTTGCTGATCAGCGACCACCGCAACCAGATTCCGAACCTGTACGCCGCCGTGGTGGCGATCGACAAGGCGCCCGACACGGTGGTCAGCGTCGTGGAGGTGCCGGCCGGCGCGCCGGGCAAGGTGCAGGTCGTCGAGCATCTCAGCCGGCTGTTCGCCCACGAGGTGAAGTCGGGCCGGGTGGCGTTCAGCACCGACGACAACAATGAGCCGGGGCGGATCTTCATCCGCATGGAGCGCGAGCTCGAGACGCAGGTGCTGGCTGCGGCGAAGGCGATCATCGGCAAGTAGCCGACAACGCACCTGAAACGGAAGCCGCGGGCGGGCGGGCCGGATTGCACCGGTTCGCCCGCTCGCGATTTCCGCACGGATGTTGACCGGCCGGCGCGGGGCTCCCTATACTCTTGCACTCCCCCTCAGATCGGTCGATCAGTCCGCGCACGCCTCCGGCAATGCTCCCGCATGCCGTGGTGGCTCGCGCCGCACGCCCCTCCAAAGGGATCGATAATGTCCACCCGCCACCGCTACCTGCTGCGGACCCTGGCCCTGATGTTCGCGTTCACTCTCGTGGCCGGCCTCCCGCTGGGCTGCGGCAGCAGCGATCCGGTGTCGCAGGATCCGACCGATCCGCGGCCGGGCGAGAACATCAAGGATCAGGACTACGAACGCCCGCAGCTCGCCTCGCGCGACCGGCTGCACTACCAGAACATTCTCGCGCAGCTGCCGCTGCGCATGATGGACGCCTACCAGGACTTCAGCCACACCGACACGGTGGACTTCGACAAGGCCTGGATGGTCGGCCTCTACTACTTCAACCAGGGCGGGACCCGCGAACTGTACTCGCTGTTCAGCAACCACGACCTCTACCGCCTGCGCGCCGGCGACATGTCGCTCGACTGGTCGGAGAACCTGGAGGCCCGGCCCGAGTACCCGCCGGTGGTGTCGAACCAGTTTGTGTACTGGATCACGAAGGGCCCGCGCGTGGTCTGGTACTACCGCGAAGGCCAGCCCGACGGCTACCAGAAGCGCTGGGAAGAAGTGCTGCACGTCAAGCCCTGCAGCCCGCCGATCGCCAACGACCAGGGCATCTACTTCGGCTCGAGCGAGTACTTCCGCGTCTACGGCATCAACTCGGCGTTCGAACGCGAGATGTGGTTCTGGCCACACAACCAGCTGAACACCGGCCGCGTCGCCAAGCAGCCGCACGCCGACGACGACCGCCTGTACTTCTATTCGGAGAACGGCCGCTTCTACAGCATCAACACGTCGGACGGCTCGGAGAACTGGGTCTGGCCGCGCGACGGCGAGAAGACCACGATCTCGGCCCGCCCGACAATGAAGTACGACATCATCTTCATGGGCACGTGGGACACCAACCTGTACGCGCTCGACAAGTCGAGCAAGGCGATGTTCCAGTTCCCGGCCGGCGAGCCGATCGTGGGCACGCCGTTCGTCTCCGACCGCTCCATCCTGTTCACGACGCCGCGCAACCTGGTGTGCATCCGCTTCTCGTACAACGACGCGGGCAACGGCAAGACCTGGGCGC
>JBFWQT010000683.1:0-3280 GCA_050249295.1 Planctomycetota bacterium | reverse complement strand
CCGAGCTGATCATCGCGATCAGGCCCAGCGCGACCGCGGCGGACACGGCAAGGCCGGCCAGCAGGTGTCGCTGGCGCAGGGTACTGGCAGAGTCGGACGGAGCAGTCATGTGCGGTGCATCACGCGCGCGGGCTGGGCCATTCTCGCCGGCCGCAAGGCGAGTCGCAACCTGTGTGGTGCCGCGCACGCGGTGCCGGGCCGCGTGAAGTTGCGTGAGGGCTCGTGGCGCCGTCGTCGCGTTCGAATCCGGGTGGTGCTGAAGCAGGCGAGCCGGGCGTCAGTCCCGGAGTCGTCGGGTTTGCACGCACCCTCTATCCTTCACCTCACCCGGCAAATCGGTTACACCGCGCGCAAGCAGCGCCGCGCCAACCACCACCATGCCGACTGTCGTTACCGGTGCCGGCGGATTCATCGGCAGCCACCTCGTCGAGCGACTGGTGCAGCGCGCGCGGACCGTCACGGCCCTTGTGCGCTACACCTCCGACGGCGGCATCGGCCACCTTGCGCGGCTGTCGGCCGAGACGATGGATCGCGTGTCGGTGATCCGCGGCGACGTGCGCGACCTCGAGCAGATGCGCCGCATCATCGGGACGGCCGACGGCGTGCTGCACCTGGCTGCGCTGATCGGCATCCCGTACTCGTACGACGCGCCGCGCTCGTACATCGACACCAACGTGCTGGGCACGCTCAACGTGCTGGAGGCGGCGCGCCAGCACGGCAACACGATGCGCGTGATCGTCACGTCGACCAGCGAGGTGTACGGCACCGCGCAGACCGTGCCGATCACCGAGGACCACCGCCTGCATCCGCAGAGCCCGTACGCGGCCAGCAAAGTCGGCGCCGATCAACTCGCGCTCAGCTACCACCGCAGCTTCGGTATGCCGGTTGTGCTGGCGCGGCCGTTCAACACGTTCGGCCCGCGGCAGTCGTTGCGCGCCGTGATCCCCACGATCATCGCGCAGCTGCTCGGGCGCGACGACGGCATCGTCGAACTCGGCGCGCTCTCGCCGCGGCGCGACTTCGTGTTTGTCGAGGACACGGCCGAGGCGCTGTGCGAGTTGCTCGACGCCCCGCGCGATGCCGGTGTCGAGGGCCGCGAGTTCAACATCGCGACCGGCGCCTCGCAGAGCATCGAGGAGACCGCGCGCCTGGCGGCCGAACTGGTGGGCAAGCCCGAGACCCGCCTGGTCTGCGCCAACGAGCGCGTGCGCCCGGCGGCCAGCGAGGTGGAAGTCCTCGAGGGCGACGCGACGCGCCTGCGCGAGGCGATCGGCTGGGCGCCGCGCGTGCCTCTGCGAGAGGGGTTGCAGCGGATGATCGACTGGTTCCGCGAGCGGCAGCCGCAACAGGATGTGCGCGGCTACCACGTCTGACCGCGGCTCCGCAGAGGCCACACGCCCCACACGCCCCACACGCCCCACACGCTCAGTGCCGCACCGACATCACGAGGTCGCCGCTCTGCCGGTTCTCGCCCTTCGTGCCGCCGTCGTCTGTGAGGTTCTCGGACACACTGTAGAGCGTGTACCCGCTGTCGGTCTTCACGTAGCGCAGCGGCTTGCCATCGAACGTATCGAGCGGCACCGCCGGCAGGAACTCCGGCATCAGGGCGGCCAGCGTGTCGGGCAAAGCACCATCGTGCGCCAGCCGGTAGCGCTCGATCGCGACGCCCACCTGCAGCATCCGGGCCTGCGCATCGCTGCCCGCCACGGAGCGGTGGATCGGCGCGATCGACGGCGCCACGAGTCCCGTCAGGAAACCGGGCGACTGCGTGGCAAGCAGCGTCGCCCGCTCCTCCAGCCCGGCCATCGCCTTGCGCGTGGCCTCCGTACTGAATGCCTCGTCGGCCACCGAGCGGTTCGATGCCATGAACTCGCGGTAGCCGCGCAGATCGTCGCCGAGCAGCAGCACGCGCCAGACCGGCGTGACGACGCTCCACATCCAGCTGCGCAACGTCTGGCGCGATGAACTCAGGCCGACCTCGGAGATCAGCGAGTCGTACGTCGCCTCGCCCTCACCCATCATCGCGAACACGCTCAGGCCGAACGCTTCCTCGCCGAGCAGTGCGCGCTGCAGCGCATGACGGCCGTTGGCGTAGCCGACCGGTGGCTCGAGCAGCGCCAGGTCGTCGTCAGTCAGACCGGGCATTGCCAGCACCCGCGGCACGAGGACAAACGTGCGGCCGCCGATCGCATGGCCGACCAGCATCGAGATCAGGATCGGATCGCTGCTCAGGTGGTGCGCCATCATCATCATCGTGTGCAGGCTGCGCGCCGCCTGTCGCGACTCGCCGGCCGCCACATGGCCCGCGACGTCCAGCGTCAGCAGGCGCGAGAACTGGATCATCGGCAGCACTTCGGGGATCGGCGTGTTGAATCCGAGCCGCGCGTAGTCGCGTTCGAAGTAGCAGCCGGGGCGTTCCGCGGCGCGGTGCAGCAGGTTGACCACGCCGGCATTCTGCGCGAGCCAGGCGGTTGCCTCCGCGGTGGTCGGCATCGGCTTCGACGCGTCGTCGAGCCACGCATCTGTGGCGTCGTCGATCGCGCTGCGGTCCTCGACGTCCACATAGCTCTCGATGGCCTGCTCGTAGACCAGCGCGGCGTTCTGCGCGTCGGGCACGCGCCCGGGTGCGGTGGAGAGCGACAGCGCCGTGGCCTCGGCCCGCACCAGCGCAAGCTGCCCGCGCACCCGGCTGTCGATGATCCAGAACGTCAGTACCGCAATCGCGATCGCACCGGCCGCGGTCGTGCCGACCCACTGCAGCGACCAGGTGCTGGTCGAGTTCCGGCCGGTGCGCCGCCAGACCCACACCATGCCCGGCACCAGCACCAGCAACCAGCTCGCCGAGAACGGCATGGCGTTGCCGGCGATGCCCGCATCAATCAGCCAGGCCGATGCGACGACCATGCCGACGCCGGGCAGCAACGGCAGCAGCGCCACGGCGTTCGCGAAGATGCGCACGATCGGCGCGACCGGCTGCCGCGCGGCTGTGCGCCAGGCGGCACACCAGAGGATCGCGGCGGCCATGCTCTCAATCCACAGAAGTGCGTGCGTCATGGTCGGGTCTCCGGTCAGCGTCGGGGGTGAAGTGGATGCTGGACCGGCGGGCGGACCAGATCGTGGGTGTGGTGGTGGAACTGATGTGGGTGCGCCTCGACAGGCCCGCGCCGAGCGACTCGCCGGCGACGAGCGCTACATTCAGCGCGACGAACAGCGCCGCCGCTGCGACGAACACGCCGGCGCGCCACGAGCTGATCGCCGTCGCCTCGGCTTCGAGGGCCTC
>JBFWQT010000682.1:0-3280 GCA_050249295.1 Planctomycetota bacterium | reverse complement strand
GTTGGGGCGGCCCTGCAGTTGCCCGGGGCGTGAGCCCGGGGTTGGCGGGGCGTGCACTGCAACATTCTCCCGCTGTTCCTGCCGGAGCAACCCGGGGCTCACGCCCCGGGCTACTGCAGGGCCGCCCCTCCGGGGCTCCGGAAGGCATCGTGCCAACTCAACGGCATCCGGCGTGAGTCCCGGGTATAACGGTGGCGCCGCCGATGACGGGTGAGCGAATTCCCGGTCGCCGTCGCGGCTCGACACGAACGACTCACCGAGACCAACCACCATGGGAATTCTCACTCCGGTGGCGCACATCACAATGCGCCTGCTGCTTCGTGTTCCGGCCCCGCTCCTGCTGGTGGCCGTCGTTCTGCTTTCGCGGCCGGCCTTCGCGCAGGGCTACGAGGCGACGCCAACGGCAGACGGCAGTGCCACCACACTTGCGCTGGAGGGAATGCGCCTGACGCTGCCCGGCAAGTGGAGCGTGGTGGCCGACGCGCCAAAGGGCGCCGGGCGCTTCCGGCCGGAGAGTCAGAAGATCGAGCTGTGGACGATTCCTGCGCTGCGCACGGACAAGCCGATTGACGACGTGATGAACGTGCTGGTGCCCGCGTGGGATGAGCAGTTCAACGCGCGGCCGGTGGCGGACAAGCCACGCGCCCGCAAGCCGTTCATCCAGGACGGCCTGCCGGGCATGATGGAGGTCGGCCTCGCGCAGACGGTGGATGGCTCCAAACGCGTGCTCGTCGCGTACATCGTGGTGGCGATCGGCGACCGCTTCTACACGTTCGCGCTGCTCGGCTCCGATGTGGATGCCTGGAAAGCCGGTCTCACGGCGGTCGGCGAAGCGATCGGCCGGCGCGAGTTCACCACGTGCGCGCCGTTGATCGAGCGCCTGACCGTTCCGGCCGCCGAGCGGCTGCAGATCTTCAACGCGTCGGTGCCGATGCGCCTGGGATCAAGCCCGGCCAGCAAGACCAGTTGGGAGTCGATGCAGCGCCGCAACCAGTTCTCGCTGCTGGCCCGCGACAACACCGTGCTGGTTCGCGGCGAACTGGTGCCCAGCCCGGCGATGAGTCCGCGCGTGCAACTCGGCAACTTCGCGTTCTGGCAGGCCCGCAGCCACTACCGCAGCCGGAAGTACGCGCCCGAAACCGTATTCACCGACTCGCACCGCCTGGCCGACGGCACGATGATTGTCGGCATGATCTTCCACCAGAAAGACGATGATGGCCGGGTGCGCCTCCTGCCGGCGGTGCTCGTCTCGCAGAACGCCATGACGCTGATGCTCTGCACGTTCGACTGGAACGGCAACAACGAGCGTGTACTGCTGGATGCGCTGGTGCGCACGGCCAGCGGCGTGACGTTCTCGGAGGTCAAGGATCGGCCCGACATCCGCGACTGGCTCGTGAAGCACGGAACGTTCAACTACTTCGAGATGAACAACGGCGCGGAATCGAGCTCCAGCTACATCTGGAAGTGGACGTTCAAGGCAAACGGCACCGTGGACGTGACGACCAGCAGCTACAGCAGCTGGTCGATTACCGGGAACACCCGCGAGCCGCTCAACCCGTACAACGCGTCGTCCAGCGACTGGCTGGGCATGAATGCCAACAACCCGGTGGTCGACAAGCCGTGGATGATGTCCGGCGGTGGCGACCGTCGCGACAACGAGATGACCGGCGTGGCCTGTCGGATCGTCGAGGCCGGCGGCCAGGCGTGGATCCTGGTGCGCGAACCCGAAGGGCAGGTGGCGATCCACCGACTGCGCATCACGCAGACCGAATTCATGATCGACGGGTTCAACTGGCAGTCCAGGGATAACCGCCACCGCGACCCGCGCTGGTCCGAACCAGACCCGGGGCGCCCCACTGTCGAGTGATCTGCGCGGCACCGCGCAGCAGGCGCGGGGCAACGCGCGCGATTCGTAGTCGGTGGAGTCGCAGGGTTGCCCACGGGCGGCAGCCCGTGGGCTTCAATGGAAGGTGCAACACAACCGCGCCGGGTCAGACCGCGGTTCCGTAGATCTCCGGGAACACCCGCTTCAGGTAGCGGTTCAGCGTGTCGTCATTCACACCGAAGCGGTCGTGGTACAGGTAGCTCTCGAGCTCCTTGCCCATCTCGGCCGCGTTCTTGTAGCGCTTCTCCAGCGGCCGCTGCAGCGCCTTGAGGATGATGTCCTCGAGCATCTTCGGCATGTTGGCCGTGTACTTCGAGGGGTTCTCCACCTTCTTGCTCTGCACCGCCTCCAGCCCGACGCGCGTGTCGCCCTCGTCGAACAGGTTCTTCGCGGTCACGCATTCCCAGAGCACGATGCCGAGGCTGAACACGTCGGTGCGGCCGTCGGTCTGCTTGAATGCGGCCTGCTCGGGGCTCATGTAGGCGATCTTGCCGACGAGGATCTGACCTTCCTGGTTCTTCAGGAAGTGACGCGCCTTGGCCGCGCCGAAGTCGGTCAGCTTCACCACGCCGCGACGGTCGATCATGATGTTCTTCGGCGTGCAGTCACGATGCACGATGCCGAGCTGCCGGCCGTCGTCGTCGGTCTTGGTGTGCGCGTAGTCGAGCGCACGGCAGATGCGGCTCGCGATGAACGCGCTGATCTCGTACGGCACCTGCTGGTTGCGCTCGCGGTGCCGCTTCATGAAGTCGTACAGCGTGATGCCGTCGACCAGCTCGAGCGCCATGTAGCGCATCTTGCGGCCGGCTTCGTCCACCTTGCCAAGGTGGTAGAGCTGCACGATGTTCGGATGGATCAGGTTCGCGGCCAGCTTGGCCTCGCCAATGAACATCTCCTCGTACTCGGGGTCGGACCCGAGGTCGGCGAGAATGGTCTTGATCGCCATCCGCTTCTTGAATCCCAGCGCGCCGTTCTGGTTGGCCTCGTAGACCGCACCCATCCCGCCCTCGGCGATCTTTCGCACGATGGAGAATGTGTAATCGTTGACGCGGATCGTCTCACCGACCTTCATCGGCGTGTGCGGGTTTGGAGCCAGATTGAGATGCGCGGGGGCAGCGCGTGGCGAGCGAGTGCGCAGTATCTCCGGGCGCGGTGCGAAAGGCAAGCGTGTCGGCGCGCTCAGAGCGACAGGTAGCCGGACCAGCCGTCGATCAGGCGCTGGCCGATGCCCTTGACGCGGGACAGCTGCGCCACCGAATCGAACGGCCCGTTGACCTCGCGGTCGCGCACGATGCGCATTGCCGTGGAGTCGCCGATGCCGGGCACGCAGGCCAGCGCCGCCTCGCTGGCGGTGTTGATGCTGATCGGCCAGTGCGGCTGCCAGATGCCGCGGTA
>JBFWQT010000681.1:0-3286 GCA_050249295.1 Planctomycetota bacterium | reverse complement strand
ATCCTGCTGGCGACGCTGACACAGGCCGGCGCCATCACGGCCACCGCCACGTACGTGGGCTGCGGTGACTCGGGCGGCGTCGAAGACGTGTCGGTCGAGATGCCGGCCGAAGCGCCTTTCGACATGGCGGCGCTCGTCACCGCATTCGCCGAACGCGGCGTCTTCGAGAACGGTGAGTGGCAGACCACCATCGTCGAGCAACAGCTCAGCATCGAACAGGCCCTGCGCGACTTCGCCGACGAGGTCATCGATGTGGTCCATGGCGGATGGGAGAACGGCGACGGCGGCTCCGGCAGCGTGATCTTCGACTGCCAGGCCGGCACGGTGCGCATCGAGCACACGGCCTACTTCACCGACTCCGACTACGAGGAGACGACGTTGTGACGCGCCCAACTGTGCACGTCTCGCTCGCGTGCTGGCCCGGGCTGCGCCACGACCAGGCCGCGCGGCATCTCGCAAGTGACGTGGTCGAGCCGCTGTTCGGGAGGCTGTGCACCGACCACGTCCAGATCGTCCCGCAGAACTTCGGCGTCTTGACCGAGGCGATGGTCGATGGACTGATGGCCGCGTTTCCCCAGGTGCGCTTCAGGCTGCACGCCAACGTGCGGGTGTTGCCCGAGCACCATCTGGCCGATCTGTCGGGCTACCCGGTACACCGCGGGTGGTTCCGGCAGGCGGCCCGCATCGGCCGGCGGCTTGCCGCGCCGGCCTACACCGCACATGCCGGCGCGCGACGCGACGCCACCATGGCCGAGATGCTCGACCACACGCGCCGCTGCGCGGACCTGTTCGGCTGCGTCGTCGGCGTCGAAGGACAGTACCCCACCGCAGGCGACCCATGGCTGGTCTCGACCTGGCCCGAGTATCGGCAGTTGTTGGAGTCGGGCGTGCCCTACGCCATCGACCTGTCGCACCTGCACATCCTGGCCTGCCACAGCGGCGTTCGCGACGACGCCCTCGTGCGCGACATGCTGGCCTGCGAGCGATGCATCGAAGTCCACGTCAGCGCCAACGACGGCCGGGGCGACTGGCATCAGATCTGCCAACGGCCGCCCTGGTGGTGGCCCTTGCTGCGACACATCAACCCCAACGCGGTGGTCTTCTCGGAAGGCAACCACCGCAGAAAGAAAATCGCATGAACACCGCAGAGAACACCGACGTGCCCGACTACCGGGTCGATGCCTCGGGGGCGATTACCGTCACCGAAGCCGGCTTGGCCGTCGACCGCGCCTACCGCGAGGCCGAGCGCGCCTTCGACACGCTCCAGCACTGCTGGGCTGGCGCCTGCCTGGCGGGCCTGTTTGTGCGCCACCCCTGGCTGCAGTCGCTGCGGGCGACCTTGAGTGCATCGGCGGAGTACGACGATCAGGGCGGCACCTACCGTTCGATCAGCAACGCCGTGACGCAGGCCGTGCCGGTGGCCGGTGCCACATTGCCCGACTCGGTGATCGACGAGGGCAGGTTCGATGAGCTCGGCGCCATCGCCGTGATCGAGGCCGATCTCGATGAATGCGACTTCGATCTGTACACCTCGATCCACACCGCGCCGGATGACTACGCCGACCTGGTGCTGGAGCTGAGCCGCACGGCGATCGCGCCGCTGTTGAACGGTGCGACGATCAGCGGCGCCGAGGCCTACCGGGCTTGGTTTCCGGAGGACCCGCCGAACTCTGGCGCCGTCTGACGATTCAGGCCTTCGAGCCCAGCGCCTCCACGAGCGTGGAGCCTGGGCTCTCTTGCTTTCGGGGCTACGCCGCTTGGCGACACCGTTGGTACTCGCGGTCGATCAGCCAGTGCAGGAACTGCGTCTCGCGCGACACGCCCCAGTAGTGCGCCTTGCACCGGGCGACGTAGGCGTCGAACTCCGCCAGCGTGCGGATGCCCACCGGCGCGATGTCGGTGATCTTGGCGAAGCGCTCGACCTCACGGCGGGTGAGTCGAACCTGTTGACCGAGGCGGATCATGGTGCGCGCGAACCGTTGTCGCACGCCATCTTGGCCGAGTCGCAAGCGTTTGTCGTCGATTGGACCAGCGGCTTGCGAAAGAATTCTGACGCGCGATTCCAATGTCAACCGGGTCGCTTTCCAGCGCGACCGGCGCCTGAACCGCAGGATCGGCGCCGCCACCGGCAAGCCGAGCCCCGCGCCATCGCTTTGACATGGCGCCGCAATCCCAGGGCTTGCCGCCGGCCGGCAGGCGTCGCAGACTGCCCATTCCCCAGTGCACTTCCCAGCGAAGTGCCTTCCGGCGGAGCCGGCGTCGCAGTCGTCACCTGCCTTGTCATCAGCATGGGCCGTCCGGCCCGTGCATCCCGAGCGGGAACCTCGTTCCCACCCGGGTTCGGCGTTCCCGCTTTCACATTCATGAAGGAGAACGCCGTGGACATGTCCACCCTTTCCAGGTCCGAGCTGGTCGGCGAGTTGCTCGCGCACGACCGCCGCTATCTTCCCGATGAGGTTCCCGATGAGCGCCTGCACGTCGCCGACGGCGAGCCGTTCCAAGGGCCGGTCATCGCGCAGCAGACGCTGCTCGACCACAAGCTCAGCGCCGCGCGCGAACTGATCCTGCGCGACCTGCAGGCCCGCATGCGCGGTGCCCCGGTGATGAACTCGCCGCAGACCCTGCGTGAATGGCTGCGGCTGTACTGCGCCAGCCTGGAGCACGAGGTCTTCCTCGCTCTCTACCTCGACGCGCACCATGCCTTGATCGGCACCGAGCAGCTGTTCCGTGGCACGCTCACGCAAACCTCGGTGTACCCGCGCGAACTGGTCAAGGCGGCGCTGGCCCGCAACGCGGCGGCGGTGGCCGTCGCGCACAACCACCCCAGCGGCAATGCGGAGCCCAGCCGCGCCGACGAATTCCTGACGCAGACCCTCAAGTCCGCGCTGAGCCTGGTGGACGTTCGCTTCCTCGACCACTTCATCGTCGCCGGCGACCACGTCGTTTCGTTCGCCGAACGCGGGCTGGTCTGAGGCCAGCCTTCCGTTCAACGCGAAGGAACACCATGTCCACCACCCCTGCACCACGCTGCCCCCTGTGCCCCGGACACGGCGTGCCGCTGGGCACGCTGGGCCGTCTACGCTGGTACCGCTGCCGTGACTGCGGCATGGACTTCAACCGTTCAGCGCCCAGCCGCAGCGCCCCGAGCCCCCTGCCCCAACGAGAAGGAGTTCACCTTGAATAACTCCACAGCCAAGAACCAGCTGCAGCACGTCGAACCGATGGCCGCGCTGTCGATCACGCATCTGACCGCGAGCACGCGCCAGAAGCTGGCGGCCGATGACCT
>JBFWQT010000680.1:0-3290 GCA_050249295.1 Planctomycetota bacterium | reverse complement strand
GGTGGCTTGCCGAGACGGGCGCCCACGACAAAGCGAACCCGACTCCATCCGCTCTGCCGCGCAAAGCTGGAACTGCAAAGCGAACCCAACCGCTGCACAAGATACTGGCAGACGGTGGCTTGCCGAGACGGGGCGCCCACGACAAAGCGAACCCGACTGGTGCGCGAGCTACTGGTCTGGCGAGAGGTGGCCCACGACAAAACGAACCCAACCGGAACGGAACGGTGTCGGCGCTTGACCGTCCGCGCCCCGCATCCGACAAGCGAGCCACATCCACGCCGCCGCCACGCCGCCGCCACGCCGCCGCCATGACCGCTGACGTCACTCCGACTGCGCCCGACCCGGGTGCCGCTCCGGCCACGCCTGCCGGGTCGGCACTGACCGGCGAGCAGTTGCTCGCGGTGTTCAAGGGCAACCCGATTCCCACCTTCGTGTGGCGCCACGACAACGGGGCGTTCTACCTGGTGGACTACAACGCAGCGGCCGAGGCGTTCACGCACGGCGCCGTCCGGCGGTTCGTCGGCCAACGAGCGGACGTGATGTTCGGCGATCTGCCGGAGATCCTGGCCGGCCTCGCGCGCTGCGTCTCCAGCGGCACGCACGCGCACGAGATGGAGTATCCGTTCCGCACCACCAACCGCACCAGCTGGCTGCACTGCAACTACGCGCCGGTCCCGCCCGACCTCGTGGCGGTGGCGACGCTCGACATCACCGAGCGCGTGCTGGCCGAGCGCGCGCTGCGCGACAGCCGCGAGCGCTACCGCCGGCTGTACGACAACGCGATGGTCGGGCTCGGCCGATCGCGCGTGGAAGACGGCCGGCTCGTCGAGTGCAACCTGCAACTCGCGCAGATGCTTGGCTACAGCGACGCCGAGGAGGTCCTGCGCGAGGGCGGCATGGTGCCCTACGCCAACCTCGACGACAAACGACGCCTGCGCGAACTGCTGGCCGACAACGGCCTGATCCACGACTTCGAGGCGCGCTACATCCGCCGCGACGGCAGCGAGGCGTGGGTCCGGTCGACGCTGCGGCTCGACGACGACGGCACCACGATCGAAGGCGTCGCGCTCGACGTCACCGAGTGGAAGCGCGCCGAGGAGCGGCTGCGGCTGCTTGCCACGGTGGTCGAGGTCGCGGCCGAGGCGATCATCATTGCCGACCCCACGCGGCACATCGAGTACGCGAACCCGGCGTTCACGACGCTCACCGGCTGGACGGCGGCCGAGGTGATCGGCCTGGAGTCCACGCAGTTGCTCGACAGCGGGCGCAACGAAGCGGCGCTCTCCGAGCAGATCCACACGATCATCGACCGCGGCCAGCAGTATCGCGGGCGGCTCAGCGGGCGCCGCAAGGACGGCACCGTGTTCGAGGCCGACGTATCGATCCGGCCGATGAAGAACGCGGCCGGCGAAGTCGTCCGGCACATCGCGGTGTTGCGCGACGCCACGCACGAGTCGCGACTGGAGCGCCAGCTCGAGCAGGCGCGCAAGATGGAAGCGATCGGCCGCCTCGCCGGCGGCGTCGCGCACGACTTCAACAACCTGCTGACCGCGATCATCGGCCACACGCAACTGTCGCTCGGCCGTGTGCAGGAGGGCGACCCGGTGCACGAAGACCTGGTGGCCGTGCGCGACGCCGGCGAACGCGCGGCCCGCCTGACGCGCCAGTTGCTGGAGTTCAGCCGGCCGCAGCCGCTGCGCCTCGTGGCGATCGACCTCAACGATGTGCTGCGCGGCATGGAGCGCATGATCGACGACATGGCGAGCATCGCGCCGATGAGCATCAACACGCGCTTCAGCTTGTGCGAGTCGCCGGCGATGGTGCTCGGCGATCGCGCGCAGATCGAACGCGTGGTGATGAACCTGGTCGTCAACTCGATCGACGCGATGCCGGGCGGCGGCACGATCAGCATCAGCACCGCGCTGCGCCAGATCACGCAGTCCACCGTGACGGCGCTCGGTGAGCTGCCAACCGGCGCGTGGGTGACCTTCGACGTGGCCGACACCGGCACGGGCATGTCGCCCGAGGTGGCGGTCCAGATGTTCGAGCCGTTCTTCACGACCAAGCCGCCCGGCCGCGGCACCGGCCTCGGCCTCGCCACCGTGCACGGCGTGATGCGGCAACTCGGCGGCGGCGTGTCTGTCGATTCGACGCCCGGCGGTGGCACGGCGGTGCGCGTGTGGTTGCCGCGCGCCAACCCGGCCGACCCGCGCGCGCAGCACTCGCGCCGGCGTGATCTGACCGCGCACTACGGCGGCAGCGAGCGCGTGTGGCTGGTCGAGGACGATCCGGCCGTGCGCCGGCTGGTGGCGTTGTCGCTCGAGCAACAGGGCTACCGCCTGGAGATCGCCGAGACCGCCGAGTTGGCCCTGCAGGCGATGGAGTCGGCGACCGAGGCGCCGGACGTGATGATCACCGACCTGCGGCTGCCGGGGCTCAACGGGCGCGACCTCACGCAGCGCATTCGCGCGCGCTGGCCCGACTTGCGCGTGGTGTTCATCTCCGGCCACCCCGACCGCTACCTGGCGGACGGCACATCCGACACCCTGCCGGCGAACACGCGGTTGCTGCAGAAGCCGTTCTCGCCGGTCGATCTGCTGCAGGAGTTGCGGCGGTTGCTGGACAGCGACGAGGCGTCGTGAGTGGCGACGCACCCGGGCGAGCCGGGGGTGCAAACCCCCATGCCGTTGAGTTCGGTGATCCTGCTCCGGAGCCCCGGAGGGGCGTCCCTGCAGTAGCCCGGGGCGTGAGCCCCGGGTCGACCGGGCGCGTCGTTCCTACGTTCCCCCGCTCAGCTGCCGGAGCCCCGGAGGGGCGGCTCAATGATCACCCGGTGGCCTGGACCGCCCCTCCGGGGCTCCGGCGGGATGAAGAAGCAACAAAGGAGACGACGCGCCCGGTCAACCCGGGGCTCACGCCCCGGGCTACTGCAGGGACGCCTGCTGCGCAGGCTCCGGAGGGGTTCGCGCGTCATCCGTACCCCGGGTTCCGCGCTGCGCGCTCCACCCGGGGCTAACGCAAGAGCCGCCTGCTGCGCAGGCTCCGGAGGGGTTCGCGCATCATCCGTACCCCGGGTTCCGCGCTGCGCGCTCCACCCGGGGCTAACGCAAGAGCCGCCTGCTGCGCAGGCTCCGGAGGGAACTGTGAGGCTTCCGTACCCTCCCCCCGGGTTGCGCGCTGCGCGCTCACGCCCCCGGTCAACCCGGGGCTCACGCCCCGGGCTACTGCAGGGGCGCCCCTCCGGGGCTCCGGAGGCGCGCCCTGCCCTGCGAATCAGAGCTCGCGCGTTC
>JBFWQT010000679.1:0-3296 GCA_050249295.1 Planctomycetota bacterium | reverse complement strand
GTCACGCCTGCACGCCCACCGTGTGAACGCTGATGAGCGCGTTCACGAAACTCCGACGGTTGATCCGTAGGCCGGGGCCCTCGGGGCCCGCTCGCTCGCGCTCGCGGCTCTGATGTTGGCGCCCATTCACGCATTACTCGTCGTTGCCGCCCTCATTCGTCGCCGGCGCGGCTTCCTCGTTGTGATCGCCTTGCGGATCCACCGGCACCACCATCGGCGGCATGCCGGGCGGCGGCACGTTGCCACCGGCGCCGGGGCCGCGACGGCCGCCCATGCGACGCATCGTCGCGCCGGTTGTGGCGGCAACGCTGGCCACCAGGCCCGCCACGCCGAGGCCGCGGGTGCGAACCAGCAGCCCGTCCAGATTGTTGCGCGCCTCGCCGACCGCGCCCGACGCGAACAACGCCTTCACGTCGTCCCGCGCCGGGTAGTGATCGAAGTCGAGCGGGATGTCGGCCACCGCCTCCGGGTTGGTCTTCTTCTCGGCGCGGTAGCCTTCGACGATCTCCTTGCCGAGCGCGTGCAACGGCTCGATCATGCGCGGCAGATCGGCCCAGTAGAACAGGCTGGGGTTGGCAAAGCCCTGCTGGCGGGCCTTCTGGAACGATTCGTTCTGCGCGAGCGACTCCTCGCGACCAGCCGGGTTCTGCACGTGGAACGTGAACTCGGCCTGCGACGACGTGACGAGCAGCGCATCGCGCACCACGCCGACGTACAGCTGCTTCGGCATGTTGCGCTGCTGGAAGCTCTTCAGCGCCTCCTCGATGAATGGCGCCATGCCGCCCATCTGGCCCATCCCGGGCGGCGGCGGCACCGCGTCGCGCTCCGGAATCGGGATCACATAGACCGTCGAGCCACCGATGTTGATCGTGTCGATCTGCATCTGGCCGCCCTCGTCGGACTGCGCCAGCTTGACCGACGCCTTGAGGAAGCGCGTGAAGTTCGTGGCGCTCTTCAGGCTGACCCACACGGCCGACTGCTGCTTGTCGTCAGCGTCGCGCCACGTCCACGCGGCCATCTCGCCGCCCACCGCACCGAACAGGTCATTGTTGAGGTCGAAGCCATCCTCGGCCTGGCGCTTCACCGACTCCTGCAACTCCATGTACGCCTCCGGCTGGCCGGCGCGCACCGCCTCGAGAATCTCGACCCAGAGCAGCTCGGCGTCGAAGTTCAGCGACTGGTACGAGAGCGCATCCTTCGGCGCGAGCCGCAGCGTCGCGAAGTCGGTCGGCGGCAGCGAGAGCACCTGCATCACGCCCTTGCGCAGGCCCGGCGCATACAGGAACAGGTTGTCGCGCAGCACGCCGTTGTCGAGCACCGCGTTGGCGCCCATCGCCTGCAGGCCCGAGAACCCGCTGATGTCGTAGCCCTTGTCGAAGTTCTTGCGCTGCTCCTCGTCGGCAATCGTCTCGCGCGACTTCGCGACGATCGCCTGGATGTCGGCGTAGACGAAGCCGAGTTCGCCGCGCACCGGCAGGTTGCTGCGCACCTTGCGGTACTTCTTCGTGGCGCCCAGCGAACCGTCGGGCAGCGCGTTGCGGTAGAGGTCGAGCGTCGAGCGCATCTCGCCGTCGTTCAGCGTGACGAGCAGCGCCTGGTTGAACAGGCAATAGCAGAAGCCCTGTGCTTCGCGCGCGGCGGGCTGCGGGGGCGGTGCGCCATTGTTGTCGTCGTCGCCTTCACCGTCGCCCTCGCCGTCGCCATCCTGCGGCTTGCGAGGTGCCTCGGTGCGCGGCGTGGGCTTCACGCGCGTGATCTCCACGCCATTGTGGTTGATCACCTCGAACGTGGCCTCGCGCGCCAGCTCCTTGGTGAAGTACGAGAACGCACTGCCGAAGGTCTCGGTCGTGCGGTCCACGTCAATCACCAGCAGCAGCTTCAGGCCCTTCATCTGCTCCGGCGACGGTGGGCCCTGGCGCAACTCCTGCAGCGTCTTCATGTCCGCGTCGATCACAGCGAGTGACACCTGCCCGGCAAACAGGTCGAGCACCTGCTCGCGGCCCATGCCGATGCTGCCCTTCAGCTGGCTTTCCATCTCGGCCAGCTGCGCCTCGATCTGGTCGGTCATCGGCTTGATGAACTTCGCCATCTCGGGCAGGTCGAGCAGCTTCTTGAACTCCCACGTCTTCAACTGGGTGCGGGCGCCGCGCACGTCGGGCAGTGTGGCGAACAGCAGCGTGCCCTCCGGCACGATGTACGGCAGCGGCTTGCGCGGCGTGGTGTTGTGATCCTGCGCGAGGGTCGCCGGCGGCTGCACGCCGAGCAGTGCGACCAGGGCCAGCAGGGAGAGGATGGCAGGGAGGATGCGTTTCATGTTTCGCTCACTCGCTCGATCGGTCGGTCGACGTCGGACACGCAGGTACACGCTCGCCGGTGGCATTGGTACGCACACCGGAGCGCCGGGGTTTGCGTTCCGGAGTGTACCGCGAGAGCCGCTGCGAGCCGACCTTTCGTCTGCATCCGGCGACCGGGCCACGACGCTGCACGTCAGCCATTCAGTTCAGTGGCGCGCCGATTCGAGCAGCGCGGGCAGGTCGAGCAGCGTGAGAATCCGCTGCCGCATTTCCACCTCGCCGTCGGCGAACTCGCGCACACGACCCACCGACACGCGCGGCTCGCGGATGTCTGCTTCGGGGATGTCCACCACTTCGCGCGCCAGGTCGACCGGGAAGCCGGCGGCCATCTCGTTCGCCTCGACAATCACCATCCGGCGCTCGCCGACTTCGCGCATGGCCAGCGGCGGCAGTTTGGGGAGCCCGCTACCCGTGATCTCCAGGAAGCGACGCAGGTCGAGCACCGGCACCACGAGGCCGCCGAGGTTGGCGACGCCGATGATGTGCGCCGGCGTGGTCGGTACCGGGTACACGATGGGCATCGCGACGACCTGGCGCACATGCTGCGTGCGCAGGCCGTACCAGCTCTCGCCGAGCATGAAGCACAGCACCGGCACGACCTCGCTGGTCGTGGTGCCGAGGCCGTGCGACGAGCTGCTCCAGCTGGCTTCGGTCGGGTCGGACGAGAGCGCGCGAGCGAGCGACGGGTTGTTGGCGACCATCGGCAGCGCCGCCGTCTCGGAGGCCGAGGCGGTGCGCGTGTGGCGGGCGATGCGCGGGAACGACGGCGTGGCCGGAGCCGCGGAGGACGCCTTCTCGGGCAGCGCGTCCGGAATCGGCGCGTCGTCTTCAGGCAGGTGCGGGTCGTGCACGGTCATCGCGGGGCCTCAGTCGAAGCGGGTGAAGCGATCGGTCATACCATCGAGGCGCTTCACGAAATCATCCAGGTTGTCGGGCTTGGGC
>JBFWQT010000678.1:0-3305 GCA_050249295.1 Planctomycetota bacterium | reverse complement strand
GTGTGCTCTTCCGATCTCCGCGCCGTCGCCGCCATTGGTCTCGCCGACGACCGCGCCGGTGATCGAGCCGTAGCCGCCCACGTTCATGTAAACCGCGCCGCCGGTCCCACCGTCGTCGGTGGTGCTGGCGCCGCCATTCGCGTTGCCCTCGACCGTGCCGGTGATCGTCGCGTCGCTGCCAGAACCGAGGTAGACCGTCCCACCGGCCCCGGCGTCGCCGTTGGTGCCGTCGCCGCCGTTGGCATCGGCGACGATCGTGCCGACGATGGTGCCGGTGCCGGTGATTCCCATGAACACATCGCCGCCGTCGCCGCCATCGCCGTCCAGCCCGTCGCCGCCGTTGGCCGTGCCGGTGATCGTCGCGTCGATCTCGCCGGTGGTGGTGAAGACGATGCTGATCTCGCCGCCGTCGGCGCCATCCGCGCCGTCGCCGCCGTTGGCCGTGCCGTCGATGGTGCAACCAGTGGCCGTTCCGTAGTTGTCGCTGCCCATGCGGATGCTGCCCGCCGCACCGCCATTTCCGGTGGCCAGCGCGTCGGCGCCCGAGACATCGGCCGTGATCGAGCAGTTGATCAGGTCGGGATTGATCGCCGCGGCGTAGATGTAGACCTGGCCGCCATCGCCGCCCGAACCCGCCTCCGGCACGCCGCCGATCGCGTCGAACTCGACGTCGACGTTGCGGCCGAGCGCGGCCGGTTGCAGCAGCGCGTCGCCGCCCGAGCCGCCGCTATCGCCCTTGCCGCCGTTGGACGAGCCGCGCAGGTAGAAGTCGTCGAGGATCGTGCAGTCGAGGACGACGTTGCCGCCGTCACCGCCATCGCCGCCGTTCTCGGCGCCGTCGGAGTCGCCGGAGAAGTAGAGGATGTTCATCACGGCCACCGCGCTGATCGTGAGGTCGCCGCCATTGCCGCCATCGCCGCCGTTGTTCGAGAGCCCGCCGGTGGCGATGACGCGCGAGTTGAAGGTGCAATGACCGAGATTGGCGAGCGTGATGTCGCCCGCAATGCCGCCGTCCGCGGTGCCACCGATGCCGCCGTGCGTGTCGATGCCCCAGTTGAACGTCGAGTTGAAGTCCGCGTAGTTGGTGATCGTGACATCGCCGCCGCTGCCCGCGCCCTGCGCCGAGTCGCCGCCACTGGTGACGATCGCGCCGCTGTCGAGCAGCACGTCGACGTTGGCGCCCAGCGAGACGTCGCCGCCGTCGCCACCCGCGGCCGAGCCAGCCGAGGCGCCGCCCTGCGTCGAGATCGTGCCGGTGACGATCATCGAGCCGTCGGACGCCGCGACCGTGAGGTTGCCGCCGTCGCGTTCGTCGGCGCCGTCGAGCGTGATCGTGCCGCCGATGTAGACCGTCGCCGCCTGGTCACCGGCCGACGTCGAGGTCATCTGCAGATGGGCCGCGTTGGCGCCGCTGCGCGTGGAGACGATCGTCCCCTCGATGCGGATCACGCCGTCGCAGGTGATCACCAGCGTGGTGAACGTCGTCCCGAGGTCGGAGAGGTCGAGCGTCGCGTCGGAGGTGAGCTGGAAGTCCTCGCCGGTGATCGCCAGCGTCGTCGTCGGCGCAGTTTCCGTCAGCGTGACGTTGGCATCCGCGCCGGCCAGCGTGCCGAGGTCGGCGTACGTGATCGTCGGCCCGTAGCCGCTGAGCGCGTTGGTGGTGACGGTCGGCCGCGAGCGCGAGTCGTCCTCCATGAAGCGGCCGTTGCTCGCCGTGATCGTCACGTTGCCGCCGTCGCCGCCGTTGAGGCCGGCTGCCGTGGCGGTGCCGCCGCTGGCGACGATGATGGTGGTGCCGAGCGACGGCAGCGTGATCGTGGTCGTGCCGCCGCCTCCGCCGCTTGCCGCGCTGTCGTTGCACCCGGTGGTGAGGGGCAGCGTGAGGAACAGACCGGCGATCAGCAGTGCGATACGCACGCCCGTGCGGGGCAGACGAGTGTGGTTCGGTTTCATCAGCGGATGGTGGCTTGCGCGAGTTGCGCGAGTTGCGGGACGCGACCTGCGGCAGCCACGAACCGATGAAGGGTCATGCGGCAACGGCAGGTTCAGGGGTTGATCCGCCGATGCCACAGATTCGCGGCGTTTTTATTGGCCGTCTCGCGAATCACGTCTTTGTTGTGGTGCAGGCTTCCAGCCTGCATCTGGTTGTGGTGCAGGCTTCCAGCCTGCATCAGGTTGTGGTGCATCACCGGAAGAGGCTGGCTGGATGCCTGCACCACAGCTGCACACAGGAAGAGGCATCCGTTGTGGTGCAGGCTTCCAGCCTGCATCCTGGTGTTGTTGCAGGCTTCCAGCCTGCTCCAGAACCCGGGAACAACAGAGCCGCGCGGTGTCGCGCGGCTCCGTGAATGTCAGTACAAGGCCGAAGTGGCAGTCTGTCAGTGCCCGTTGCGGGCGTGCTCGGCCATGCGGTTGGCGCGGTTCGCCAGACCCGGGTCGATGGCGGCATTGTTCGTGCCGGCCGCCTTCATCTGCTCGTCGAACTCGCGGTCCAGGCGCTCCTGCTCGGTTTCGCCGGGCGGAGCATTGTTGGCGACCGTGGCGGGCTTCTTGTCATTCTTCTCCGGCTTCGCAGCCGGGCTGCCGCCGCTCATCGCCACGATCACGATCAGGATCAGCAGCACGCCGCCGCCGATGCCGCCGATCAGTGCCCACTGCGGGCCCGCGGCCTTGGCTGGACCACGCGAGCCGGGACGACCGCCGCGCTCGCGCTCGCTGCCACCACGACCGCCCGCCGGGGGACCGCCGCGACGCGACGCGCTGCGATCATCGCCACCGCGCGCGGGCACGCGACCGGTGGCCACCTTGCCCGACTTGCGCGCCGGGCTCGGCCGTTCCGGCGGCGGAGGCGGGCTGCCACCCGATCGGCCGGGTCGGCTGCCCTGGATCTTGCCGGTGGACGTGGCGGCGCCGCCGCCACCGGTACGACGGTTGGAACCGGATCCCGAACGGCCGGTCTTGCGAGCAGGTGAAGTCCGTGCCATCGGCAATATTCTCCGCGGGGGTTCGGTCCGGGTGCGGATCGGGTAGCTGGCTCGGCGGGTATGAGTGTGCCGTAGCCGGTTCAAGTGTAGGCGACCTGCCGGCGGTCGGCAAGCCGGTCTTGCGGGGTGGTTTTGGTGGGGTGCGGGCTTCTTGTTGTGGTGCAGGCTTCTGTTGTGGTGCAGGCTTCCAGCCTGCCTCTGTGTGGTGCAGGCTTCTGTTGTGGTGCAGGCTTCTGTTGTGGTGCAGGCTTCTGTTGTGGTGCAGGCTTCCGTTGTGGTGCAGGCTTCCAGCCTGCCTCTGTGTGGTGCAGGCTTCCAGCC
>JBFWQT010000677.1:0-3307 GCA_050249295.1 Planctomycetota bacterium | reverse complement strand
CCCGCCGCGTACTTCGAGCAACTGCTCAAGGGCATCATCGGCTTCGAGATGCCGATCACGACGTTACAGGGCAAGTTCAAGCTCTCGCAGAACCGCTCGACTGCCGACCAGGATGGCGCGATCGCCGGCCTGCTGGCGCGCGGCGACGCGGAGTCGGTGGCGACGGCCGAGGCGATGAAGCGCGCGCAGCAACGCCCGCGCGAGCGGACTGATTCCGACTGATCCGGTCCGCGCCGCGACGGCCAGTGGCTGTCAGAGAATCGCGGTTTTTCAGCTTTGTCGTGTTCGAAAACGAATCCGCGTCATTCAGCCGGCGGCGGGGGCATCACCGCGTGGCGCTCGATGCTGTCGCGCGCGCGGTCAAGCAGCCCGATCAGCTGCACCAGTTCGTCGCCGGTCAGGTCGGAGAGCAGCGACCCGACATACGGGTTGAGCGCGTCGCGCGAGATGTTCGACTGCGCGTGCCCGGCCGGCGTGCAGCGCCACTTCACCGGCTTGTGGTCGCCGGGCACCGGCTCGATCAGGCCGCGCGTGTGCAGCGACGCGAACATGCCGGTGATGTCGGCCGCGTACGAGACCATCCGGCTCCACGTGTCGCGGATGCCGATGCCGTTGTCGCCCGAGCCGGAGACGATGCGCAGCAGGTTGCCGTCTTCGATGCGCATGCCGATCTTCTCGAGGATGCCGTTCATGGCCATCTGCACGATGCGCGACGTGCGACCGAGCGCGATCACGGCCAGCGCCGACTGGTCAGTGATCGGCCGCGAGAGCTTGATCTCGCCCTCCAGCCGCGCAGCCGACAGGCGCCGCACGTCGGCCTGGAACTCGGCGACGGTCGAATAGCGATCGGCCGGCCGGCGCGCCATCGCCTTGCGCACTACCGCATCGAGCCGCGCCGGGATGTTGCGCTCCGGCGCACGCGCGGCCGGGCCGATCAACTCGCCGGCCATCACCTTGCGCAGCACGTCGAGCGTGTCGGTCCCGTCGAACGGCGCGTGATGCGTGAGCATCTCGTAGAGGATGGCGCCGAGGCTGTAGATGTCGGCGCGCCCGTCGAGCCGCGTGATCTCGCCGAGCGCCTGCTCGGGCGGCATGTAGGCGGGGGTGCCGATCAGCGCGCCGTCGGCCGTGAGGTGCTTGTCGATCTCGTGCGCGATCATCCGCGTCTGGTGGTCGCGATCGAGCTGCACCGGCCCACCGGCCGCCGCGGCCGCCTCGACGTCGCCCTCCTCGCGGATGCCGATGCGCGCCGCGAGTCCCCAGTCCATCACCAGCACCTCGCCGAACTCGCCGATCATCACGTTGTGCGGCTTGAGGTCGCGATGGATCACGCCCTTCGCATGCGCGTACGCCACCGCGTCGCAGATGCGGTTGAAGATATCGAGCTTGTCGCCGAGCAGCCGGCCATCGGTGTCGGCGGTCGCATGCTGTTTCAGCCAGTCGAACAGGTTGCGTCCGCGCACGAGCTTCATCGTGAAGTACGGCCGGCCGTGCGCGTCGGTCGCGGCCTCGTGCACCGGCACAATGAAGGGGTGCTCGAGCTGGCCGGTGATCTGCGCCTCGCGCTCGAAGCGCAGGCGATGCGGCCGGTGGTCAGGCTTGTGCAGCGTCTTCATCGCTACCTGACGGCCGATGCGCAGGTCGGTGACCTGGCGGATCTCGCCGACGCCGCCGGCGCCGATCACCGCGCCGTAGACGTAGCGGTCGGCCTCGTCGCGCGTCGCCTCGCCGCCGCCGGGCGCGCTTTCGGGCGCGAACGAATCAACCAGCGTGGCCTCGCTCCCGCCGTCCGGGTTCGCGCCACCGCCGCTGTGTCCCCCATGCCCCAGGTCGAGCAGCGTCATCTCGCTGACCGGCTTCTGGTGCGACGGCCCGCTCGTGACCAGCAGCCGCTCGCGGATTGTGTCGAGTTCGTGCGCACTGATCGTGCCGCGCCGCACGAGCGTGGCGCCGAGATCGACGGCCCAGTCGCCGAGAGTCTGCAGGGCCTCGTGCGCCAGGTGCTCGATCGCCGTCAGCTGCTCCGGCCGCAGACCCGCCGTGCGAGCAGCTTCAACGAACGCGGCGGATTCGGAGGCGTGCGACATGACGGCACGAAGCGGGGGTTGCCGGGAACCCGTACCAGGTTACGTCAGGCGGGTTGCACTCACCAGCCGCAATCGGCTGGTGGGAAAGCCGCCTGTGGTTGCATCGGGTAAGAGCCGCGACCGACAGGGAGCGGGGAAATCGTCGCAGTCTGGCAACCTCGCGCCGCTCCCGGTTGCCCCCACTCCCTTTCGGTCGTGGCTCTTCCCGAACCAACCCACGGACAGCTCCTGAGGAGTCGACATCGGACTGACTCGGTAAGAGCCGCGACCGACAGGGAGCGGGGAAATCGTCGCAGGATGGCAACCTCGCGCCGCTCCCGGTTGCCCCCACTCCCTTTCGGTCGTGGCTCTTCCCGAACCAACCCTGATTCTGGAACCAGGGCACTACAGCCTTGCAGGCCCGCATCAGAACCAGACTCCGCGGCTCTACACCCTCGGCTCGCCCGGAGCGATGCGGTACACGCAACGCCGCGACCCGCCGAGGATGTGCTCGGTGCGCGTCACACTCGCGCCGTCGAGCACACGCCCGAACAGCTCGGCCTCGCCGCTGCACAGCGCCTGGCACGCGCCGGCTGCGGTGCAGATCGGGCAGTGGTTTTCGATCAACAGCAGCGCGCCATCGTCGGCCGTGTCGGACTCGGCCATGTAACCCTCCTCGCGGCGGATCGCGGCCAGCTCCTTCACCTTCGCGCGCAGCGTGCGCTTGCCGTCGAGTCGCTTGCCGTAGCGCGCGGCCTGGTCAGCCACGCGCGCAGCAATCAGCTTGCGGATGCCGGCCTCGCCGAACGCCTTGCGCACCGCCGCGAGAATGCCGACAGCCAGTTCGCCGTGGCTGTCCGGGAACTCGCCGGCCGCGGGAGTGCTGGCCGCGCCGGTGAGGCTCCAGATGCGGGCCGGGCGGCCGACGGGGCGGCGTTCGTCGTGATGCGACACGAGCCGCTGATCGCGCAGCGCGTAGAGGTGCTGGCGCACCGCCATCGGCGTGACGTCGAGCTGGCCGGCAATCGCGGCCGCGTCCTGCGGGCCCTGCGTCTTCAGCAGGGCGAGGATCGTGTCGCGGGTCGAGGCCGCATCGGAAGGGGGCGTCGTCGTCATGCGCACACGGTACCCGGCCCGGCCGATTTTCGCAAGACGTCGCTTGACTTATTTTAGAAAGGAGATACTTTACTAATATCGATCGACCCACTGCCACGGAGACACCGCCATGTTCGTGAAGCACC
>JBFWQT010000676.1:0-3307 GCA_050249295.1 Planctomycetota bacterium | reverse complement strand
GACAAGCGCGTTCACGAAACTTCCGACGGTTGATCCGTAGACCCGGGGCCCTCGAGGCCCGCTCGCTTGCGCTCGCGGCTATTGTTTTAGCGCCAATTGGTGGGGGGGTCGCTTGTGGTTCGCGGCTACCCACGGGCAGCAGCCCGTGGGCCTGAAGGCCCAAACTCGCCCAAAGATCCCGCGTTGATTTGGCCAATCTGGCCAGCGGGGCAAATCTTCAAGGGTTGCGGCGAACAGCGCGGTATAAGCTACGTAGCGTCACTCTATCTGCGCTGCAACCCGTTCCGCCTCCCCGGCGGACGGCCCGTCCCACCCGGGCTGCACCGTTGCAGACACTTCCCCGGAACCTGCCAGACGATCGAGGACACCGAATGAATTCCTTCCGTCTTACGGGGCGCTGCCTCATCCTCACCGCCTTGCTGGCCACCATGGCCGCACTGTTGATGCCATCCGATGCCGTCGCGGGAGGCGGACCGGACATCAAGGACAAGGACGTCAAGGGCACGCCCGACACCATCTACGGTCAGCCGTTCTACGCCGTCGTGCCCGGCACGGGCGAAGAAGGCAGCGGCATCCTGATCTCGACCCACATGCCCGGTGCCGGCCGGCGGCCCAAGCCCGAGCCGATGGACCAGGCCACCTTCGACGAGTTGCTCGAGAAGGCCCAGGCCTTCCGCACCGCCAAGCTGTCGGAGCGCAAGACGGTCGGGTGGAAGACCAAGGTCTGGTACATCAAGACCGAACACTTCGAGCTGGCCTACGACATCCCGAGCATCAAGCTGCTCGGCAAGCAGCAGGTCGACGTGGTCGGCGGCATGCTGGAGTATGCGAAGCGGGCCGAGATGACGTGGCATGACTGGGAAGACGCATTCGGCCCGACCAGCATGGGTGACATGAGCGCGCCGCTGCGCTTCTACATGCACGACAAGGCGGAGGAGTGCGCGCTGACCGCGCAGAAGATCAACAAGAAGGAACTGCGCCCCGGCCCGACGCGCGGCTGCATGCAGCCCAGCACCAACTACTGGGAACGGCAGAGCATGCCGACCGACAACGACCTGTGGGAGAACTTCACCCACTTCGTCGCCGGGCAGATGGCCAGCCAGTACCGCGGCGTGGGTCGCTACCAGATGAGCATCCCGGCGTGGCTCGACGAGGGCATTGCGTACTACTTCACGCGGATCCACCGCGAGATGGACACGCACACGACGATCATCTTTGAAGAGCAGCTCTACGAGACGGCCGCGCACATCGACGGCAACGCCTGGAAGGGCCACGCCAAGAAGGTGGCCGACGCGATGAACGACGACGCGGTGAAGGCGATCTTCACGAAGGCCAAGTCGAACCTGACGCAGGACGAGCGCATCCTCGGGTGGGCGATCATCTGCTACATGATCGACTACTCGAAGGAGCGGTCGGGCGCGATCCTGAAGGGTCTGGACGCCGACAAGAGCAAGGACGTCAGCCTCGAGGAGTGGCTGGCCGATCCGCGGCACGACGCCGACGGCGACCTGGTGGTGGGCGATGCCGAGAAGGCCACGGCCGAGCGCGAGTTCCAGGAGTGGGACCTCGACCAGGACGGCGTGATCTCGGTGGCCGACGAGGCCAAGGCCCACATGTTCCGCCAGTACCTGCAGCTGCAGAAGACGCGCAACGGCAACCTCGAACACGAGGAAGCCCTGCAGCGCGCCTTCGGCTGGACCAACCAGGACATGCTCGACCGCGTGCGCGCCTGGATCAACGGCAAGCCGTTCATCGACAAGGCCAACACCGACTGGTCGCTGTACACCGACTGGAAGAAGTACGCCAAGGACCTGCAGAAGTACTGCGAGGAGATGATCAACGACGAGATGAAGGTGGCCCGCGCCATCATGAGTCTCGGCCGCTGGAGCACGCCGGAAGCGGTGGCCCAGCTCTACGACATCCTCGAGTACTACGAGAAGCTGCTCGACCAGCAGAAGATCCAGCGCCCGCTGAAGATCTACGAGGCGGCGCAGCGCATCGTGGCGAACTACTCCGACGAGCGCCAGCTGCAGGCCCTGTTCGACTGCCTCGTCGACGGCAAGATCGGCCGCGCCAAGTGTGACGACGTGGTCGTGCGCAACACCATGCTGCGCGGCCTCGGCAAGAACCGCGCCGGCGGCAACATCAACCAGCGCCTGGCCCGCGTGATCGCCGGCGAGGACTGGTCGCTGCGCGTGGCGGCTCTCGACACGCTCGGCGAACGTGGCCTGCCGCTCGGCGCCGACTCGGTGGTCGATGCGGTGGTGGCGGCGCTGAAGAGCGACAACCGCGCGGTGCGCGCGGCCGCGGCGCAGTGCATCCCGAAGCTCAGCAACAAGAGCGACCAGCGCAAGTTCCTCGCGGTGCTCGACGCGCTCGTTGCCGCCTTCGAGAAGGAGAACGGCGCGGTCCGTGACGACATCTACAACGCGCTGAAGGACATCACCGGCGACGACGTCGGCCCGACCTACAACCGCTGGGCCGACTGGGCGCGCCTCTACCGCGTGGCCGTCAACCGCGGCGAGAAGAACCCGATGCCGAAGGTCGACCCGGCGCCGAGCGATCCGGGTGGCACCCGCGCGGCCGGCCCTCCGCCGGAGTTCGGCGGCGACCGCATCAACGCGCAGCGGATCGTGTTCGTGCTCGACCGCAGCCACTCGATGACCGAGCGCCTCGAGAACAAGGAAGCGGTCATCACCGGCATGCGCAAGAAGCGCGAGCGCCGGGCCGTTACCACCGGGGCGTCGGACGAGGACGCGAAGAAGCAGGCTGACGACGACGAGAAGCGCAACCCGATTGACTGGAGCAAGGTCCAGACGAAGTGGGACCTCGCGCGCGAGTCGCTGATTTCCACGCTCAAGGCGATGGCCGAGGAGCACAAGGCGATGGAGGCCGAGATGACCGGCGGCAGCAAGGAGAAGCTGCCCGAGCGCTACTTCACCGTGCTGCTCTTCGACCATCGCGTGTGGATCTGGAACGAGACGATGGTGCCCGCCACGAAGGCCAACGTCGAGAAGGCGATTGCCTGGGTGAGCAACCAGCCCGACCCCAACAGCAACGACCGCGAGGAGAAGTGGGGCCTCACCAACATCTACGACGCCATCGCGGCCGCGCTGGAGATCACCACCGGCGAGCAGGTCAAGTCGAACAACGGCAAGCCGAAGGACGGCCCCGTGATCACCGACACCGGCGAGAGAAGATGGAGTTGATGGAGACCGGCGCCGAGGAGATCCGTTTCCTCACGGACGGCAAGCCGACCGACGGCACCTACACCAACACCGAGATGCTGCTCGCACAGGTCCGCGAG
>JBFWQT010000675.1:0-3310 GCA_050249295.1 Planctomycetota bacterium | reverse complement strand
GCCCCTCGGTGCCCGCTCGCTTGCGCCCGCGGCTCTTGCTGCAGGCTCCTGTAGCAAGAGCCGCGACCGCAAGGGAGCGGGCCCAGAGGGCCTCGCGCCTTCGATCAACCCGTCGATCGGCAGGTCCGTATCGCACGGCCCCTCGGTGCCCGCTCGCTTGCGCTCGCGGCTCTTGCTACAGGCTCCTGTAGCAAGAGCCGCGACCGCAAGGGAGCGGGCCCAGTGGGCCACGCGCCTTCGATCAACCCGTCGATCGGCAGATCCGTATCGCACGGCCCACGGGGCCCGCTCGCTTGTGCTCGCGGCTCTTGCTACAGGCTCCAGTCGGTCGCGGCTCCATCAAGCCTTCGCCGCGCGAGCCGGTGCGCGGCGCGCAATCAGCGACTGCCGGGGCGGGAGGCGGGCACAAACACCACGAAGCGTGCCACGCCAGCCTCCGCGTCGGCCGCGGTGGCGAGCAGCGGGTTGTCGGTTGGCATCGTGGTGATGATCGCAATCTTCACGCCGGGCTCGCGCAGCACCAGTCGTTCGGCTGTGCCGAGGCCATAGTCGGAGTGGAAGCGGCCGTTGATGTGCAGCACGCGACGGCCCGGATTCGCGGCACGGAAGTCGGCGATCGACTCGGCCATCGTGTCGTCCTTGCTGCATTGCGCCGTGTACATCAACTTCACGTCAGGAGCGCCCGCGCCGTGACCGCTCATGTCGCCCATCACCTTCACGAACTCGCGGAAGTACGCGCCAGCCGGGTCGGCGTGCAGCTCGCGCGCGACGAACGGCTTCTCGGCGTCGGCCAGCTTGCCCAGCGCGTCGGTGCCGTTGCGCGAGAAGTTGCGTGCAAGACTGCGCGGGATGTTCGCGGCGATCACCGGCGCCTTCGCGCTGCGCGCTGCCTCGATCAGCGCGCGGTAGCTCTCGCGATAGTTGGGCCACGGCCGGCTGCCCGCCAGGAATGCCGCCTCGTCGATCGTGCCGGCCAGGTACTGATCGACCACCGGCTGCGTGTCGCGCTCGAACATCTCCATCGAGAGCGCGGTCTTCGCATCCTTCGCCAGCAGCCCGCGGAACACGGCCGCCTCGATCGCCTGCGTCGTGGTGCTGTCGTGCAACTCGCCGTAGAAGACCACATCGAAGGCGGTCAGCGCGTCGACCAGCTGGGCCACCGACAGCCCCGCATTGCGCTGCGCGTCGATGATCACCGGACGATGCAGCGCCGCGGCATCCAGCAGGTACTGGTTGAGCGACCGTGCGCCGCGAGCCGCCGAGTAGACACGCGCCGTGGCGCCAGCCGGGCCGAGACGCTCGCGAACCTCCGCGGCCGCGTCGATCATGTCGTCGGGCGAACGGCGGTCGAGATACACATCGAAGACCGGCCACGCGCGCGGCGCCGCCGCCTCCTGCACGGCTTCGCCATCGTCATCGGCATCGTCGTCGTCGTCCTCGTCGGGCACCAGCGACGGCAGGCTGAACGCATCGGGCAGCACCAGCGAGACCTCGTCGGCCACCAGCCGGCCGTCGGCCAGCAGTTGCATGCAGATGGCCGCGCCGTCGAGTGCCGCCACGACGCGCACGTGGTGCATGGCGGTCGGATGGTTCTGCCGCAGGAACGCCAGCGCGCGCACGGCCAGCGTCCGGGCGGTCGCCTGCTGGTCCTCGGCATCGGCAATCGACAGCGCGTCGGCCGAGCGGAAGGCGGTGCGCAGCGCGGGGTCGTCGAGGCTCAGGTCGGGCGTGGCCACGATATCGCCGGGCTGGCCGAAGGCCTTCGCGAGGTCGCGGTTGAATGCGTCGGCCTCCACTGCGGTGCCCGGCAACCCGAGCAGCAGCCCGCTGCCCGGCACGTCCTCGCCGGCTGCGTTCACCGGGCGGATCACGTGGCAGCGCAGCATGCCGAGCGTCTCGGTGCGTGCGCGCGTGGCCGCTGCAGCGTCGGTGGCGGGGTCCTGCCCGGCGGCAGGTGGCAGTGCGATCCACGGGAACACGGCCAACAGGAACGCGACGCAGATCGCGCGGTACAGCATGGGAATGCGGTGGCAGTGGGTGACGTTGATGAGAGTACGGTGGTGTACCAAACGGATGCCCGCGTGCGTGTGTGCCCACCGTTATCGCTTGTTGATACGCGCGGGGCTTCGGGATAGTGTCCGGTAGTTGCGGTCGCCGTCGCGCCGCACACATTGCCGGACTCGCAGCGCAGGATCACAGGTATGGCGATCGAACTGACTGAATCCGCAGTCGACAAGTTGTTGGGCACGATTGCCGCGCAGAGTCTGCCGGACGGGACGTGCGCCCGGCTCTCGATCAAGGGTGGCGGCTGTGCCGGTTACACCTACACGCTCGATTTCGACGGTGAGCAGAAGCCGCTCGACAACGTGTTCCGCTTCGAGCGCGACGGCAGCCAGCTGACGGTGCTGGTCGATCCGAAGAGCTACCTGCTGATCAACGGCACGCGCATCGACTACATCAACACGCTGATGGAGCAGCGCTTCACGTTCGACAACCCGCTGGCGACCGGCCAGTGTGGTTGCGGCACGAGCTTCGCGGTCAGCTGAGTTTGACGGATTGAGGCAAGAGCCGCGACCGAAGGGAGCGGGGAAGTCGTCGAAGGCTGGCGACTCTCTCGCCATTCGCGATTCCCCCGCTCCCTTTCGGTCGCGGCTCTCGCCTCAATTCACCCACAACTCAGCGGGGAATAACCACCCCGGCGGCGGCGTTGTCGGCATTACCAGACCTTTGACGATCTCGGCAACCACTATGGATCAGGCAATCTGGATCGCGCAGTACGTGCTCGGTGGCATCTTCCTGCTTGCGGGCGCAACCAAGGTGCTCGTGCCGAAAGAGAAGCTGCAGGCGCAGATGGGTTGGGTCAATGACTTCACGCAGCCGAAGGTCCGGCTGATCGGCCTGGCCGAGGTGCTCGGCGGACTCGGCTTGCTGCTGCCCGGCATGCTGGCGGTGTTGCCGGTGCTGACGCCGGTGGCGGCCAGCTGCCTCGCGGTGATCATGGTTGGCGCGGTGGCAACGCATGTGCGCCGCAAGGAGCCGCCGTTCGCAGCGTTCGCCGGTGTGCTCGGAGTCGGCGTGGTGTTCGTGGCGGTCGGCCGGTTCGTGCTGGTGCCGTGGATGTGACCCGTGGAATGTGAGCCGGCATCCCGCTACGCACGCGGGGCGCTTCATCCTGCGATGAAGCGCCCCGCGGCATCAACTCGATCTGGCCTGCGATGTCACTGGGCGGCCGGAGCGGCACCACCACCAGCGGCGGCCTCGTCCTTCTTCTGCTTGGCCAGGTTCTTCTTCTCCTGGCTGATCGCGGCGA
>JBFWQT010000674.1:0-3317 GCA_050249295.1 Planctomycetota bacterium | reverse complement strand
GTTCCAGCCAAATCCCCTCCGGGTATTAAAATCCCCGGCTCGCCTGCAACGGCGCGGGGATGGGGAGCAGGCTTGAAGCCTGCACCACAGGTGGGAAGCAGGGCAAGGGCAAGGGCAAGGGCAAGGGCAAGGGCAAGGGCAACGGCAAGGGCGAGGGCAAGCGAGGGCAAGCAGGCTGGAAGCCTGCACCACAGGCGGCACACGGCCGGAGCAGGCTGGAGCCTGCACCACAGGCGGACCGTGAGCCCGGAGCAGGCTGGAAGCCTGCACCACAGACGGCACACCCGGCTCGCTCGTCAGGTCACGCGGGCATCGGCGGAATCAGCAATCCACCCGGCGCCACGAGGCAATCCTCGCGACGCACGCCGGGCATCTCCAGCACCATGCGGTTGAATGGGTTCGCTTCGTCAACCTCCTCCTCCACCACCACCCCGGCCGGATCGGCCAGCGGGGCCGGTTGCGGGGCGACGGGCGCCGGCGCGGACATGGCGTTGTCGGCCTCGCGCTTGAGGCGGTCACGCCGATGCTTGGCGAACAACATCATCATGAAGGCCACCGCCTGCTTCAGCGAGAACGGCGTGGTCTCCTGGCCCTCCGACCATTCGACCATCTTGCCCTCGCTCTCGATCCGGTTCGCGCGGTCGCGGTTCTTCTGCATCCGATCGAGGTCGGCGACGCTCGCGTGGTACTCGCGATCGATCGAGCGCCGGTAGCGCAGCAGGTTGTCGAACTCGCGCTGGTTGAACTCGTCGCTGGTGAACACGCGCTGCTCCCACGCCTCCAGCCGGCGGCGCTTCCAGCCGGCCACGACGATGCGTTCGGCGAGATCCTCCTCCATCGAGTTGGCCGGCTGCAGCGAGAGGCGCATGTCGAGCCGGTAGTGATCGAAGGCGGCAGCGTCCTCGTCGGGCGCCACAACAGTGGTGGCGGTCAGACCGTGGCGCCAGGCGTTGCGGCTGGCGCGCTCCTTGCCAGCGGCCGTGCGAGGTCCGGTGGAGCGCTGCGCGTTGCGGCGGTTGGCTTCGATTCGCGCGTTCGAGGTCGGCTTGGTGTTATTGGTGTCAGTGGTCGTCATTGTTGTGCGTTTCTGTGCGTTCGTGAACGCTCGTGAAGTTGCGAAGAGGGGTCGTAAGGGCAGGTTGAAGCTCCAAACCGGGTCCGGGTGGTGGCGTCGTCTGTGTCCTGGTTCGTGCTTCGTGCTTCGTGCACTCGACGCCAACGACGCCAACGACGCCAGACCAGCCAGGCGAGCCGGGGACGTCAGTCCCGGAGGGGCAACTCACGCACCGCAGATTGACCCGCAAGGCGCTCGCTATTCCCCCCTCCGGAGACTGACGTCCCCGGCTCGCCCGGACCGCTGACGATCGCGCGCATCATCTCGCGTTCGTTCGCAGCGCGAATCGCACCTGCGAAGCGCAGCGCTCGAGAGATGGACGGACCGTCAGCGGCCCCGGCATCCGGATTAAAGTTGCAACCTGTCCACGTTTTGCGGCGCGTGCGTGGTGCAAGGGATCACGGCCGCGAGAGTCCTACAAAAGACCTCGCGACGGCGATCATGGGGCGCTCAACGCTGGCGCGGCACCCGGCACGCAGTCCTGATCTGGTGGCCCGGCCCGCTCAGTTGAGGCCGGCCGGCAGCTCACCACCATGAAACATACCACATGGAAGCAATGTGGCAAGTAAAAAACCCGGCCCGCTAGTATGAATCCTGATTCGCTGCGTCAGGAGCCCCGCATGCGAGCAGCGCCCGTCCGGCCGCCAGTCAGGCGAGCACGCCGCGGGCGCGAAGCGTCTTGAGCACGAGTTCCTCGAAGGGCTGCTCGGTGACCGCGTAGCAATACACCATGTCGCGGCGCAGGCAGGTCTCCTTCAGGTCGTCGCAGAACGTCTGCAGCGTGGCCTTGTACTGGCGGGCCAGCACATCGCTCTTGCTGACCTCCACCACGCTGCCGTCCTCGAGATCGACCAGGCGCAGGTCCTCGGTGAGGTCCGGCGAGATCTCGTCGGGCGCGAGCACGTGAATCACGATCACGTCGTTCTGGCCCATCTGCAGGTAACGCAGCGCCTCGTCGTAGCCGCGCTTGTCGAGGAAGTCGGAGATCAGCACGATCACGCCCTTGCCACTGCGCCGGCGCAACGCGAACTCGCGCAGCGTGGCGCGCAGGTTGGTGCGACCGTCGCCCGCCTGGCCCTGCAGGAACGTGAACAGCCGGTGCGCGGCGCGACGGCCGCGCAGGTCGGTCACGCCGAGGTCGAGCGCTTCGCGCGCGGTGTGCACGCTGAGGCGGTCCTGGTTGCGCAGCGTGATGTAGCCGAGGGCCGCCGCGACGCGCTTGGCGAACATCAGCTTGTCGGGCTCGCCGTAGGCCATGCTGGCCGAGCAGTCGAGCACGATGCTGACGTGGAGGTCTTCCTCCTCCATGAACAGCTTGAGGAACAGCCGTTCGAGGCGCGCGTAGACGTTCCAGTCGATGAAGCGGAGATCGTCGCCGGGCACGTAGTTGCGGTAGTCGGCAAACTCCACCGACTGGCCGCGGCGGGGGCTGCGACGCTCGCCCTTCATGCGGCCGGCGAAGATCTTCTTGCTGGCCAGCGCCATCTGGTCGAGCTTGCGGATGAACTCCGCCGAGAGCAGCTCGTCGTCCCGCGGTGCGGTCAGTGCCACTTGCCCCGGCGCGGCCGTGTCGGGCGAATCGGCGCGGGCGTCCGGAGTTGGTGGAGCAGGTGACGACGGAGTGGGGTCGGGCATGGGGGCGTGGCACGTGCGAGTCGAACCGGCAGTCAGGCCACACGATTGCACCGCCGCGAGGCTCGCCGGTCAACGGGAGAAACCATTGAGCGTGGGCCCGCAGCAAGGTGGGTCGTCGCGAAGTCGGCTGCAGACGCTCGCGGGTCGCGGGGGCTTACCATGGCGAATCACAAGTCAGCGTCCCATCAATGCAGCCCTCCGGGCGAGCCGGGGGTTGTTAGCCCGATGGGCGCTAAAACAAGAGCCGCGAGCGCAAGCGAGCGGGCCCCGTTGGGGGTCACGCCTGCAAGCCCACCGTTTGAACGCTGACAAGCGTGTTCACGAAACTTCAGACGGTTGATCCGTAGACCCGGGCCCCCTTGGGGGTCACGCCTGCAAGTCCACCGTTTGAACGCTGACAAGCGTGTTCACGAAACTTCCGACGGTTGATCCGTAGACCCGGGGCCCTCGAGGCCCGCTCGCTTGCGCTCGCGGCTCTTGCTTTGCGCCAAAAAGGGCTCACACCCCCGGCACGCCCCAAGGGCTTCACGATGGGACGACGACTGTTGTTTAGCTGTACTTACCCACG
>JBFWQT010000673.1:0-3329 GCA_050249295.1 Planctomycetota bacterium | reverse complement strand
TCCGTTGACCCGGAGCCCTCGAGGCCCGCTCGCTTGCGCTCGCGGCTCTTGTTCTAGCGCCAAATGGTGTAAGCCCCCGGCTCGCCCGGAATCGCGATTCGCGGACAGGCTCGTGAGGAGCGGGACCAACCAGTTCGGACGAACTTGCAACGGCATCCGGTGTGAGGCAACCGTCACGCTGTCTGGTTCGCTCCCTCGCGGTCGCGGCTCGGAAAGACCTTCGCTACCGCTGGTGGGACAGCAGGCACGCCAGCGAGTGATCCACCAGGCGGTGCTCGGTCGGGGCCAACACGATGCGGCCGGTCTCGGCCGGGTTGATGCCATGCGAGCCGGGCTTGCCGGTGTCGAGGAACACGCGCCACGTGCAGTTGGCTCGCGGAGCAGGCGGCAGGCGGAAGCTGATGTCGTGATCGGTGCCGTTGAACAACAGCAGCGCGTCGCGGTCGTCCTCGCCGGCGCCGGTCTCGCCCTTGCTGCCATCCATCAACATCATCAACGTGCGACTCTCCGGCGACCACGTGTGCGGCGTGCCGTCGTGCTCGTACCACTGCACGTCGAGTATCTGGTTGCCGTCGGTGTCGGCGCCGCGGAAGAAGCCGCGACGGCGGAACAACGGGTGACCCTGGCGGAAGCGGATCAGCTCGTTGATGAACCGCACGAAGGCCGCGTTCTCCTCCATCAACGACCAGTCGAGCCACGAGACCGGGTTGTCCTGGCACCACGCATTGTTGTTGCCGTGCTGCGTGCGCAGGCACTCGTCGCCCATCAACAGCATCGGAATGCCCTGCGAGAGCAGCGTGGTGGCGATCAGGTTGCGCACCTGGCGCAGGCGCCGCGCGCGGATCGCCGGGTCGTCGCTGGGGCCCTCGGTGCCGTGGTTGGCCGAGTTGTTGTCGTTGGCGCCGTCGCGGTTCTCCTCGCCGTTGGCGGCGTTGTGCTTCTGGCTGTAGCTGACCACATCCATCAGCGTGAAGCCGTCGTGGCACGTCACGAAGTTGACGCTCTCCAGCGGGGTGCGACCGCCGCGCTGGTAGAGGTCGGCGCTGCCGGCAAGGCGCGTGGCCAGGGCCCCGGCCGAAGCGCTGCCCTGCAGCCAGAAGCGGCGGACGTCGTCGCGGAACCGGCCGTTCCACTCGCCCCAGCGGCCCGGGAAGCCGCCCACCTGGTACGCGCCGGCCGCGTCCCACGCCTCGGCGATGATCTTGGTGTCGCGCAGCACCGGGTCCTCGGCGATCATGCTGATCAACGGCGGGTCAGCCAGGATCTCGCCGTCGGAGCCGCGGCCGAGGATGCTGGCGAGGTCGAAGCGGAAGCCGTCGACGTGCAGGTGCAGCACGAGGTAGTGCAGCGCGTGGAGGATCTGCTGGCGGACGACCGGGTGGTTGCAGTTGATGGTGTTGCCGCAGCCGGTGTAGTCGGCGTAGCGCATGCGGTCGGCCGGGTCGAGCATGTACCAGATGGTGTTGTCGAGGCCGCGCTGCGCGAACTGGGGGCCGTGGTGGTTGCCCTCGCCGGTGTGATTGAAGACGACATCGAGAATGACTTCGATGCCGGCGCTGTGCAGCGCGCGAACGAGGTCGCGGAACTCGTTGACCTGTGCGCCGGGCGTCTTGTCGGCGGCGTACTGGGCGTGTGGCGCGATCAGCGCCTGCGGGTCGTAGCCCCAGTAGTTGACCAGCGGCTGGCCGGTGGCCGGGTTGCGGCGCGGGTTGTGCGGGTCGAACTGCATCACCGGCATGAGCTCGACGGCCGTGATGCCGAGGTGCTGCAGGTGCGGGATCTTGTCGATGATGCCGCGGAAGGTGCCGGGATGCGTGACGCCCGACGACGGGTGGCGCGTGAAGCCGCCGACGTGCATCTCGTAGATGACCGTGTTGGCGTCGGGCGTGCGCAGCGGCCGGTCGCCCTGCCAGTCGTAGTGGTCGTTGACGACCACGCACCTGGGCATCGCCGCGAGCGTGTTGTCGGTGGCCATGACGGCCGCCTCGGGCTGGCCGACGAACGACTGCGGCCGGCCGGCGGCGTGGTTGTAGCTGCCGGTGATCGCGCGCGCCCAGGGGTCGAGCAGCGGGCGGTGCGGGTTGAACCAGTACCCGTTGTGCGGATCCCACGGGCCGTCGACGCGGAACAGATAGAGCTGCCCGGCGCGAAGGCCGGGGACGAGCGCGCTCCACACGTCGCCGATGCGGTAGTTCGCCGCGTCGAGCGGGATCTCGCGCGAGGGCGTGTCGTCGGTCGGCTTGTCGAAGAGCAGGATGCTGACCGACGTGGCATGCCGCGACACGAGCGTGAACTGCACGCCCACATCGTCGTCGAGCACGGCGCCGTAGCCGGGCAGGAACGGCATGCCGGGGCGCGGATTGCCGACGGGGGCGAGAAGTTGATCGTCGTCCTGGTCGGGCATGGCAGTGACTGGGATGGTGTGCGCTCGAGCGGCGGGCGGTGGCGGACGGTGGTGAGGTTGTACACGCGAGCGGAGGCTACTGCTCGTGGCAGAACGCGGGGCCGGCCAGCACCTGCGCGTAGTGCAGCGCGCGCACGCGCGACCCCTGCCGGCGCAGCGCGCCACCGATGTTCAGCAGGCAACCCATGTCGCCGGCAATCACCGCGTCGACCTCCATGGCGGCCGCCGCGCTGGCCTTGCCGTGCGCCATGTCGGCGCTGATCTCCGGCAGCTTGACGCTGAACAGGCCGCCGAAGCCGCAGCATTCCTGGCGCGGGTCGAGCGTCACGACGTCGAGGCCGTCGATCGCGGCGGTCAGCTCGCGCGCGTTGGTGTCGGCGTCGAGCCCGCGCAGCAGGTGACACGACGAATGCCACGCGACGCGACGCAGCGTGCCGGCCGATGGCGTGCCCTCCGGTGGCGGTTGCGGCACCGACGACCAGCCGAGCTCGCGCAGCCGTTGCGCGACGTACTCGCCGAACTCGAGCACCGGAATCGCCGTCGCGTCCGCGTCGTCTGCGTCGTCGAACAGCTCGGCGAAGTGGCGTCGGACCATCAGTGCGCACGACCCCGACGGCACGACGAGCGCCGCGACCCGGCTCTCCATCGGCCGCGCCGCGAGCTCGCGCTGCAGCTGCCGCAACGGACCGGCCGCCCGTCGGGCCTCGTCGCGGTATCCGCTGTTGAACGCCGGCTGTCCGCAGCACGTCTGGCCGCCGGGCACCTCGACGCGCACGCCGAGCCGATGCAGCACCTCGACCACCGCACGGCCGACCATCGGCGCGACCTGGTCGACGAGGCACGTGACGGCGAGCGCGACTGTCGGCCGGGGCGGCGGGGTCGTCATGCGGTGGCGGGCGGTGGCGGGCGGTGATGTGCGCGGCCA
>JBFWQT010000672.1:0-3331 GCA_050249295.1 Planctomycetota bacterium | reverse complement strand
CAGGATCCGGCGCCGGCCCCGGCCCAGCCCCAGCCCGACGCTCAGCCAGCGGCCCAGCCGGCCCAGCCCGAACCGCCGCCGGCACTCAAGCTGCGCTATCGCTTCGACACCGACGAGGCCTCGCGCGACACGCTCTACGACTACTCGTCGCACTGCGCCGCCACCACGACCATCACCGGCGCCGGCCCGCGCGGCAAGGACATCGTGCTGACCACCGACGTCAACGCCGGCGCCACGCTGCGCGTGCGCTGCCTCGCCAACGCTGGCGGCGACTACCGCCTCGGCTTCGGCGTCACGCGCCTCACCTTTGCGCTGCGCGACGGCGAGACCACGCTCGACTTCTGCATCGGCCCCGGCCTCGGCGCCGATGGCAAGGACGGCATGACCGCTCACAAGGACGGCGAGTCGAGTTCCGTGCGCGAGCTCGACTTCTGGTCCGGCGGCGACTACGCCTCGACCCTGCCCGAGTCGATGGGCAAGGACCTCGCGCAGGCCACGCTGTCGCCGACCGGCGCCCTGAGCCGTCGCGCCACGGTGCTGCCCGAACCGGGCACTGGTGCCAACTCGCGCTCGATCGTCACCTGGCTCAACCCCGGCCAGCTCGGCGCGCTGCTGCTCGTGGCTGTGCCCGACGCCGATGTCACGCCGAACCCCGACCGGCCGGACAAGCCGGCGTGGGACTGCTCGCTGCGCCTTCCCGCGCTGCCCGGTCGCCCCGCTGGCGACGCGCTGGTCAACTGCAAGCTGACCGGCCGGGTCGAGGGCAAGCCGCACCAGGCCAACGTCGAGTTCTCGTCGCCGGTCAGCGGCGAGCCGACGATTACCGGCAACTACATCTTCGACGTCAAGACCGGCGCGATCGAGTCACTGACGATCCGTGTCTCGGTCGACCACCGAGACGGCGCGACGCGCATCACCGCTGCCCACAGCTATCGCTTCCTGCGCGTAGCGAAGGCCGCTGCGCCCGCCGCCGCCGGCACGGGCACCGGCGAGTAGCAGCTGCCCGGCCGTCAGCGACAGACCATATGTGACCCGCTGCAGCCATGCGAGCGAACCGCATCGAGCGTGACTTCCGCATCGCCACCGTGTCCGCGGCCTGCGTGGTGCTGCTCGGGATGCTGGTCGGTGGAGTGGTGGCCGCTTCCGCCACCATCGTGCCGTGGGTTGTCGGTGGCCTGCTGGTTGCCGTCACGCTGCCCCTGGCCGGGCACACGGTCGGGTCGCGCGACAACTACCAGCCAGACGAGCCGCGATTGGTCCGGCCTGCGCTGATCCTCCTCGCCGCCGCCCTGTTCTCGATGAACAGCGAGATCGTTCGCGTGTTAGCTGGTTGGCCTGTTCAGCCCGCCTCGTCCAACGCACAGCCGGCCGTGGTCTCGCCCGGCGACTCGGTCGTGTTGCAGTTACCGGCCGTCGCCGAGAAGTCGCTCTACGGCAAGTGGCGAACGCTCGAGGTGCGTCTCGACCACGTCGAGCCGTCGCAGCCGCCCGACGCCGACCTTGCGCTGCATGGCCTTGGCGAAGACTGGGCTGAGATGATCGAGAGTCCGAAGGAGCGACCGGACGCCGAAGAGCGTGCGTTCCGTCCGGCTTTCACGGTCCGCGTTCCGGATGACGTACAGGTCTTCGACGACGCCGGCGCCACGATGCGGCTCACGGTCTCGATGCATGTCGAGTACCCGGTGAACGTGGGTCCGCAACTGTACGCCGAGCACAGCACGTGGTCGTCAGCCACGTTCGACGTGCGCGTGGCGCCGCCCGGCGCGGGCATTGCGTGGCGCGTGGGCTGGTGGGTCGGTCTGGTGCTGCCGTTGTTCGTGTTCCTGTGGGTGGGTGGCAACGCCGCTACCGCATGGCGCCAGCACCGCAATCCGAAGAACACGTGGCAGTCGTTGGCGACCGCCGGCACGTAGACGTACACGAACAGCAGCTTGCCGGCCGACTTCGCGGTGGCGAGATCCTGCAGTACCGGCTTCGTCGCGCCATCGGCGGTGACAGCGTGCCGTCGGCAAAATCCACGCTCGTCGTCGCACCACAGCTGCGCCAGCACCGGCCGCAGGACGCCCGCCGTTCGTTGTGAATTCGTCGTCGTACATGCGGTCGAGTCAGGCGGTGAACGCGGGCGAGTACAGCCCCCGGCCGTCAGCGACAGACCGTATGTGACCCGCTGCAGCCATGCGAGCGAACCGCATCGTTCTCCGACCCGAGGCACCACGCAACACGGACCGTCTGCGCCAGGCCCCGCGGTGAGCCCGTTCCGACGCCTTGCCGGCGACGCTGTCACTGGTCGATGCGTCATGCCACCACCAGTTCCGCCTCCGGCCTCGCGACCGCCGCGGCCTCCTCGTCCGGCTGCGAGCTCGTGTTTCCGGGCGTCTCCGGGGTAATCGGGTTCGTTTCGTCGTCCGCGATCGCCGCCTCCGCCGCCTCCTCCGGCCCCTTCTCCGGCGGCGCCTTCGGCTGCATGCACGCATGAATCGCGCGCAGGTACTCGCCCATCGCGAGCGCCGCCATCCGCTTCAGGTTCAACGGCGTAGCCAGCCGGTAGTCGTTGATGCTGGCGTCCGCCGCATGCTCCTCGGCGAACACCTTCAGCCGGCGGTTGCGATTCTTCTGCATCCGATCGAGATCCGCCACGCACTTGTGGAACTCGCGCTCGATCGTGCCGCGATACCGCAGCAGCACGTTGAACTCCTCGGCGCGGAAATCGTCGGTCGTGAAGAAATGCATCACGTGCTTCTCCATCGCCTCGAGGCGTCGGCGCTTCCAGCTGGCGATGATGATGCGCTCGGCCAGCTCCTCCTCGAGGTCGGTCGAGAGCTGCATCGAGACGCGCATGTTGAAGCGGAACTCCTCGAATTCCTCGCGATCCTCGTGATCCATGCAGAGCAGCCGGGCGGTGAGGCCATGCCTCCAGGCGTTGGTCCGGCTGCGCGCCTTGCCAGCGGCCGTCTTCGGGCCGGTGGAGCGCTTCGCGTTGCGGCGATTGGCCGCGACTTGGGCATCGGTCGTCATCGTGTTTCGGGGTCGGAACCAGGTCGGTCTGGGCGGGCGTTCACAACAACACACCCCCTCTGTATTGAGGATTGTCCGAAGTTCGACCCGTTTTTTCGCCGCAACGCGAGCTGGGCAAAAGGGTTGCCGCTACATCAGCTAAATTGGACCGATGTCAGGATCGGACGGTGATCGTGAAGTCGCGTGAAACGTCGTCAAGGCGCGCAGCTGACGTCGACGAGAGCGCGTGCGCGACGTGGAGAGTCGCGAGGCGGGTGTAGATCGAGAGCGCGATGAATGGCCGGCCACAAAGGCACGAAGGACACGAAGGACCACG
>JBFWQT010000671.1:0-3343 GCA_050249295.1 Planctomycetota bacterium | reverse complement strand
TCCAGAATGTGTCGCCGCCGCCTCCGGTCCAGGTGCTTTGCGCGACAGCGACTGACGGAACGGCCGTAAGGGCAAGGAATAGAAGAACAACCAGATACTGGTGTGAGGGCTTCATGGGTCTGGGGCAGGTGTGTGGGGTGCGTTGAAAGGGCTCGCTTCTCGACACCTTACCCAATGGGCGTTAAAAGTCAAAAGCTTCTTTCTTATTTTAAACCTCGATGGTATCCTGCTTCGTTGACAGCATCCTGTGCGTCTGACACACTCCCTTGGCGTAGTTGGCGTTGGAATCATGACCGATCACCGACCGCCCGATGTTCACGACGGCCGCAGTCGCAAGGCTCGTCGGGATCTCGCACTCCCGGCTCTCCACGCTGCTCTCGCGCGGGCAGGTCTCGCCGCCTCCGCAGTCGGTGGATGGCCGGCCGATGTGGACGCCGGACGACGTCACGAAGCTGCGCGCCGAGCTGGAGGCGATCCGCAGCAAACCGCGCGGCCGGCCGACGTCGGCGTCGAAGCGCGAAGGCAACCGCTTCTACAAGCTCGAATCCGAACTGCTCGGCGAGGACGCGGCGCCGGGTGGCCAGAAGCTCGTCCGCATCGTTGCGAGTGGCGAGACCTCCGGGTTTGCCGAGCGCGTGTTCGACTGGAGTCGCCGCATGGCCACTGACATGTACAGCCCGGTGGCCGGGTTCGAGGAACTCGAGGCGCTCTATACGCAGCGCGACGTGCGCGCCGATCACGCCCTGCGGCTGGCCGACATGGCCGCGCTGGTGCCCGAGGCCGATCCGCGCCACGGCGAGTTCCTGCTCAAGGAGCTCTACTATCTGCGCGTGGCCGTGGCCGACCGGCTGGTGACCTCGCGCTCGCCATCGGAGCGCAGCGACACGATCGCGCTGTGCCTGCGGATTGCCGCGCATCCGCGCTGCGACGCCGGGCAGCACGGTCGCGCAATGCGCTGCGCGTGCGAGCAGGCCAATGCGAAGGGCGATACCGTGCACGCCGTCGCGCTCGCGACTGCCGGCATCGAGAAGGTCAGCGAGCATCCGTCGGTCGCCGCGGTCATCGCCGGGCTCACCACGGTGGATGCCGTCGGCGAGGACGATCGCCACGCGGTGCTCGCGCTGGCCGGGCTGTACATGGCGCGGTCGTTCGCGCAAACGCGTGCCGGGCATCTGCCGCCAGCACGCGCCGACCTCGACACCGGCATCCGGCTGATGAGCGGTGCGACGACGGACGCGACCCGCACCTCGCTGTCGTTGCTGCTCGCACAGAAGGGGCAGAATCTGGAATCGGCCGGTCGCTACAGCGAGTCGCACGAGGCGTTCGAGCGCGCGCTGCAGGTCGCGCCGGAGAGCAACCCGATCGGCCGGGCGTACATGCTGTCGGGCCTCGGGTCGCTGCTCTCGGCGATGGGCAACGCGGATGCAACGCGCATGCTGCAGTCGGCGCTCGACCTGTACCGCGCCACGCCGTCGCCAGTCGGGCCGGATCAGGCGGTCGGCAACGTGCTGGTGCAGCTGGGTAACGACGCGATGTGCTGGTCGCACTTCGCCCGCGCGATTGACTGCTACCGCCAGGCGCTGGAGATCCAGGAGCGTCGCAACGACATGCGCGCCGCCGCGGTGCCGGCCATCAACCTGGCCACGCTGGCCGGGCACCTCGGTCTGCCCGATCGGCATCAACTGCTGTCGCGCGCCTCGCAGCTGAGCCGGCAGCGCGACGAGCCGTGGATGCGGCTGTACGCCGACCTGCTGGCCGGTGAGCCGCAGATCGACTCGACCGTGATCGACGCGGCGCGCGCCGGGCTGTCGACCGACGGCGCCCCGCAACGCGACATCGGCCAGGCGCTGATCGTCGTCGGCGAACGCACGCTGCGCCAGGGCGACCTGCAGCGGGCGAAGCTGGCGCTGGGCATGGCCGCGCGTCCGCTGACCGAGTTCGACGCGCCGTGGCTCGAGGTCGGCGAGTGGGCGATTGCCGACGGGCGGCGCCTGCTGTTGAGCGGCGAGGATTGCTCGGCGCGCGTGCGCCTGGCGAGCAGCAAGATGCAGGCGTCGCCGGCGTGGCGGGTGCTCGCGCTGGGCCTTCAGGCGCGCAGCCTGATCGCCGCGATGGACGCCGGCGGGCGCGACGCCGACGACCTGCTGGTGGCCGCGCGCGAGTGCCTGGCGCGGATGGAGTCGTCGCTCGCCGAGAGGCAGGCTGACGAAGATCTGCGCCGGTCACGCTTTGCCGCCGAGATTGCGAACGTGCGCGAGGTGATCAACGAGGCCGCAGCGGCGCGCGACGAGGATCGTCCGCCGCGGCTCTACTTCGGCCACACGTGGCTGGAGTTCGACCCGGCCGCGCTGCGCCGGATGGGCTCGCAGCTGTCGGCCGACGCGAAGCGCTCGCTGGAACTCTCCAACCCGGACGTCCGCTCGTGGTTGCAGTGATGTGCATGGAGCCCGGCCGTGAGCGACGACAACCCGATTGCCGACTTCGAGGAGCTGGAGGCGCAGTACGCGCGCCAGCAGGATGAGTTGCGTGCCGACCAGGCCTTGCGGCTGGCCGATCTGGCGGCACAGGTGCCGGCCGACGACGCGCGCCACGACGAGTTCCGTCGCAAGGAGATCCACTACGTCCGCACCGCCGTGAACCAGTGGTTGCTCAGCGCACGCGCCGTGTCGGAGCGCAAGCAGACGATCGAGGCGTGCCTGCGGCTGGCGCATCATCCGTGTGCCGATGTCGCGCAGTATGCCCGCGCGATCCGCTGCGCGTGCGAGCAGTACAACGCGATGGCCGACATCGCGGAATCGATCGGGCTGGCGACGCGCGCGATCGACCTCGTGCGCGCGCATGCGCCGCTCGCGCCGGTGCTCGCCGGTGGGACCGCCGCCGACTCGCTCGACCCGGCGGATCGCGACGCGGCCATCGCCCTCGGCGGGCTGTACATGGCGCGCGCGTTTGCGCACCGCCGCAACGGAGACCTTGCCGGGGCGTGCGCCGATCTCGACTCCGGCGTCGCGCTGTTGCACGACGCGAGCAGCGAACCGACGCGCACGATGCTCACGCTGTTGCTCACTCAGGTCGCGCAGAACCTGAAGCTGCTCGGCCGGTTCAGCGAGTCGCGCGAGGCGTTCGAGCATGCGCTGCAGGTCACGCCGGAGAGCAACGCGATCGGCCGCAGCCTGATCACGGCCGGGCTCGGCACGCTGCTCGGCGTGATGGGCGACCCCGACTCGTCGCGCGTCCTGCGCGAGTCACTCGCGCTGCGACGCGACACACCGACGCCGGTGGGCACCGAGATGCCCGTGGCGAACAGCCTGGTGCGCCTCGGCAACGATTCGATTCTCTGGTCACG
>JBFWQT010000670.1:0-3345 GCA_050249295.1 Planctomycetota bacterium | reverse complement strand
ACGGTGGAGCAGGTGATGCCGCCGCTCGGGTCGGTGATGGCGGTGCCATCGGTGGTGACGAGCTGGCAGCGCGCCGCCCATTCGCCGTCGCCGAGCGCGATGTCACGGTCGAGCGCTTCGTAGTAGCCGCGGCCGGTGAGGTTGCCGGTGCCGTAGCCGAGGATCGCCATCAGCGCGACCGACGTGTCGGTGCTGCCACCGGCCTGCAGGATCGTGGCGGTGCCGACGGTGCCGGCCTTCGCCAGCTGGTCGAGCGCGGGCGTGCGCGCAGCGGTCAGCGGCGTGCGGTTCTCCAGCCCCGGCTGCGGGCGGTCGGCAAGTCCATCCGGCACAATGACGACGAGCTTCATGATGCGCTTCCGGCGAGGCCCGTGACGGGGCGAGTCTGCAGCATATTGCGAGCGGGCACACAGGATATGGCTGTTGCGCTACGCTGGCAAGCCGCTGGTTGTGGGCGATACGGCGAGGTAGCTTCGCGCCGCGCGCCACAGTCGATGCAGCGGAGGAGAGCACGGATGACGGACCCGGCACGTTACGCGCGCATTCCGCTGGCGCACCGGCGCCTCGGCGAGGACGAGATGCGCGAGCGCTCGCGCGACTTCCGCGAGCGGATGAACCAGCGGCGCACGGTGCGCGACTTCTCGCCGGAGCCGGTGCCGATGGAGGTGCTGGCTGACGCGATTGCCACCGCCGGGACCGCGCCGAGCGGCGCCAACCAGCAGCCGTGGACTTTCGTGGTGGTCACCGACGCCGACCTCAAGCGGAAGATCCGCGAGGCGGCCGAGGAAGAAGAGCGCATCAGCTACGGCGGCCGGATGAGCGACGAGTGGTTGCGTGCGCTCGCGCCGCTGGGCACCGACTGGCAGAAGCCGCACATCACCGTCGCGCCGGCGCTGATTGTGGTCTTCGCGCAGGCCACCGGCCTGAAGCGCGCCGCCGATGGCAGCGGTATCGTCGAGAAGGTGAAGCACTACTACGTGCAGGAGTCGGTCGGCATTGCGGTGGGCCTGTTGCTGGCTGCGCTTCACAACGCCGGGTTGTGCACGCTCACGCACACGCCGAGCCCGATGAAGTTTCTGGCGGAGCTGCTCGGCCGGCCGGAGAACGAGCGTGCGTTCGTCCTGATTCCGGTGGGCTACCCGACAGCCGACGCGACGGTGCCGGATGTGAAGCGCAAGTCGTTGGACGAGATCGCAGTCTGGATGTGAGCGATGTGGTGCTTCCAGCCTGCATCTGTGGTGTGGTGCAGGCTTCCAGCCTGCATCCGGGGAAGCAGGCAGGAAGCCTGCACCACAACCGGCAGCCTGCATCACAGCGGATTCAGGCTGAAAGCCCGCACCACAGTCCTGGAATGACTGAACTCCGGAGGCCGTTACATGCTTAACCGATAGTCCAGGATGTCCCTCTATCGACCGGATCCGGATCCCGTGTATCGCCCGATTTCCTGGTTTGCAGTCACCTGGTTGGCCACGGTCGCCGCTGTCGCAATCGTACTCGCCGCCGGCTGCGCGCCCGCTCCCGTCGCCGATGAGCCCGACACGGTCAAGATCGTGTACCTGCCGCTCGAGGATCGCGTGATCGAGTCGGTGGTCAGCATCAGCACCGAGGCCCAGGTCGGCAGCTTCGAGTTCACCATCGAGTTCGACAAGCGCGAGCTGATGCTGCAGAGCATCGACTCGCGCCTGCCGCCGTCGGTCGTCAGGCTCGAGTACGACACAGCGCAGTTCACCTCCGGTCGCGTGCGCGTGCTCGGCGTGGATGCCGGCACCGACGCCACCCGTCCGGCCAGCCTCACCGGCACCTTCGAGGTCGCCCGGCTGTCGTTCCTGCCGGTGAAGAAAGAAGAGCTGGAGCGCCGGGTGCGGGATCGCACGCTGGCGTGGCAGTTCCGCGACGCGCACATCTTCGCGCCGCTGCCCGCGCAGGACGCTGTGTCGGCACAGCTGAGTGTGCGGTTCTTCCTCGTGGAGCGGCGCCGTTCGGAGTGAGACAACGTCGCGGCAGCATCGACCATCGGCGCCCGCAGCAGCATGTCACTGATCAAGGTGGACTGGAATCCGGAGCCCCGCCAGTTGCGCGCGTTCGCGCTGCTGTGGTTCCCGTTGTTCGCGGCACTCGTCGGCACACTCTTGTTGTGGCGCGCGGAGCAAGCCACCGCGGCCGTCATCGTCTGGAGCCTCGCGGCGCCGTCCGTGCTCGTCGGCCTGACACGCCCGGCGCTGATCCGGCCGCTGTACGTGGCGCTGCTGGCGGTGTCGCTGCCGATCGGCTTCGTCGTGTCGTACACTGTGCTGGCCGGCGTGTGGTGCCTGGTGGTCACGCCGATCGGGCTGCTGCTGCGGCTGCGCGGACACGACCCGATGACGCGCCGGCTCGACCGCTCGGCCACAAGCTACTGGGTGACGATGCCGCCACCACCGCCCGCGGCCCGCTACTTCCGCCAGTCATGAACACCACCGACACCAATACCGGCGACACGGCGAGGCCGCCTGCCGACAAGTCCGTCGAGCAACTCGCCGACGAGCGGGACCCCGGCATCGTGGCCGAGTTCGTCGACTTCCTGACGCACCACAAGAAGTGGTGGCTCACGCCGATCGTGCTCGTGCTGTTGCTGCTCGGCGTGCTGCTGGTACTCGGCAGCACCGGCGCCGCGCCCTTCATCTACACGCTCTTCTGATGCCCGCCCCTGCACACGCACCTGCACCGACGCCGGCGCCCGGCCATCATGCCCGCGGCGCTTCCTTCCTCCAGCGGTTGCTGCATCGCGGCCGGATGGGCCGCTTCGCCGAGACGCTGGCGGCTCGTCACATGCGCCGGCTCGGCTACCGCATCGTCGGCCGCAACGTCACGATGCAGCGCGGCGAGCTCGACGTCGTGGCCCTCAAGGGCGACGTGCTGGCGATCGTCGAGGTGCGCAGCCGTCGCGCCGGCGCGCCCGTCTCGCCCGAGCAGTCGGTCGACCGCATCAAGCAGCAGCACCTGGTTCGCGCCACCACCGAGTACCTGGCCCACAAGCGAATCCACGATGTGGCGGTGCGCTTCGACGTGATCGCGATCGAGTTCGATGAGCGCTGGCGGGTCGTGAGGTTCGACCACATCGAGCGGGCCTTTGACCCACCCCGCTGAGCCGGCGCGCCGTGCGATAAACTGTGTAGTTACGAGGGTGGGTGTTGCGGGAGGTGTATGGGGTGTCGTGGATGCTCCGGCAAGAGCCGCGACCGCAAGGGAGCCTCGTATGCGTCGCGCCTCGGTCGCGGTGGCGCCACATTCCATCCGCATGATTCGGGCTACCACAAAGTGGCCGGGGACAGCGAAGCTGTCCCCGGCTGGCTGGCTGGTTAAAGG
>JBFWQT010000669.1:0-3345 GCA_050249295.1 Planctomycetota bacterium | reverse complement strand
GTCGGACTCGGCGACGCGCTCGATCGTGCGTAACAGCGTCTTCATCGGCGGCGAGCGCGTCCACATGCCGAAGAACTTCGTCGCGCCGGGCACCTCGAGCGGCGGGCCGCGCGCGAGGCCGCCAGCGGTGCGTGCGCCGACGGCGGCCACGGCGGCCACATCGACGCAGATCATCAACAAGGGGTTAGCGGTGTCGCCGATCTGCTCGGTGGTCACGCGGCACTCGCGGGCGGGCGCGTCGGCGCCGGGTGCGCGCAGTATCGCGGCGGCGTCGGTCAGCGGCGTACGCCAGAGGGCGGCGGGCAGGGCGCCGGGGCCAGCCTGGTCCGTCGCGGGCAGGGCAAACTGCGGGCCGTCGTTGCCGATGTCCACTATCCAGCCGGCAATCGCGCGTGCGCCGCTGGAGAGTTCGACGACCTTGCCGGCCGGGTCGAGCACGACGAGCGGTCGTGGCCCGGCCAGGCGAGCAGCGGCAGCCAGCACAGTGCGGATGTCGCTCATGGCGGCACAGAATCGGCAACAGCGTCGACGACGATGCACACAACACTACTGTCGCTGGTGGCCAGCGAGAACCGGCCGCCTTCCCCGCGCCGCCGTTGCCGTGACGGCCGGGCGTTCTACAATCCGGTTGCGGGCGCATTCGTCATCCCCGGCCACCGCCGCCCGCTGCCGCAACAAACGGAAGTGAGCGCCGTGACCACCACGACCCGCAGCGACTCCGGTACCGATTCCAGCACCGACACCACGTTCGCCACGATCCCCGAGTTGCTCGACGAGCTGCGGGCCGGGCGGATGATCGTGATGTGCGACGACGAGGACCGCGAGAACGAAGGCGACCTGATCGTCGCGGCCGAGCACATCACCGTCGAGCAGATGGCGTTCATGATCCGCCACACCGGCGGCGTGGTCTGCCTTGTGCTCACCGGCGAGGCCTGCGACCGCCTCGGCCTCGAAATGATGGTGCCGAAGAACACCACGCCGCGCGGCACCGCCATGACCGTTGCGATCGACGCGGCGCGCGGCATCTCCACCGGCATCTCGGCGGCCGACCGCACCACCACCATCCGCACCGCGTTGCGCGCCGACGCCCGCCCCGAGGATCTCGCGCGACCCGGCCACATCTTTCCGCTGCGCGCGCGCGAAGGCGGCGTGCTGGTGCGCACCGGCCACACCGAAGCCAGCATCGACCTGTGCCGCTTTGCCGGGCTGAAGCCGGCCGCGGTGCTCAGCGAGCTGATGATTGCCGAGAGCGGCGAGATGATGCGGCTGCCGCACTGCAAGACGTTCTGCGCCCAGCACGAGCTGAAGCTCGGCCTCGTGCGCGACCTGGTGGAGTACCGCCGCCGCACCGAACGGCTGGTCGAGCGCGTGGCGCGCGTGCAGATGCCCACCGACGCCGGCGCGTTCGACTGCTACGCCTACACCTCGACGCTCGACGGCCGCGAGCACATCGCGCTGGTGCACGGCTTCGAGCCGGACGCGAACAACCCCGAGGCGTTCGCCGACACGCCGATCCTGGTGCGCGTGCACAGCGAGTGCCTGACCGGCGACGTGTTCCACAGCCTGCGCTGCGACTGCGGCCAGCAACTGCACGCCGCGCTGAAGCAGATCGCGGAGAACGGCCCCGGCGTGCTGCTCTACCTGCGCGGGCAGGAGGGTCGCGGCATCGGCCTCGTGCACAAGCTGCGCGCCTACGAGCTGCAGGAGCAGGGCCTGGACACGGTGGACGCCAACGAGAAGCTCGGCTTCAAGGCGGACCAGCGCGAGTACGGCATCGGTGCGCAGATCCTGCACGACCTCGGCGTGCGCCAGATGAAGCTGATGACCAACAACCCGCGCAAGTTCACGGCGCTGGCCGGCTACGGGCTGCAGATCGTCGACCGCGTGCCGTTGCGGATGGTGCCCGGCGAGCACAACCGCAGCTACCTGGAAACCAAGCGCACACGCATGGGCCACGACCTGGCCCCGCAGGGCGACGAGGAATAGGACGCGCGACGACTTGCGCCCGCGCCGGGTGATCGCCGACAATCCTGTCACGATGACGACCGACACCACCGACAACACGACCGCCAGCGGCGACGACGCGCCCGGCATCCGCCTGACCATCGACACGAGCGATGCGGCCAGCGGCGTGGCGGCGTTCACGCTGTCGGGCTACCTCGACGAGAGCACGCAGGGCGAGGTCGCGGCCGAGATCAAGCGGTCGTTCGAGGCCGGTTGTCATCGCATCGCGCTCGACCTCGCCAACGTGAGCTTCATGACCTCGACCGGGCTGGCTGCGCTGATGGAGCTGTGGCACACGGCGCGCGAGGCCGGCGGCGACCTGGTGGTGCTCAACCCGCCGCCCACGATCAGCGTGCTGCTGCGCGTGCTCAAGCTCAACGAGAAGATCACCATCGCCGACAACCGCGAGGCCGTGCGCGCGCACTTCGAGAACCTCGCGTCGCTGCCCGAGCCCCTCCCGGCCGACGACTCGGCGACGCCCGACCGCCTGCCCGGCACCTCGTCGGACGGCGGCTGAACGTGACGGCACTGCTGATCTGGCTGCAGGCGTTTGCGTGGACGCTGCTGATCGAGTTGCCGATCGCGCTGGCCGTCGCGCCGCGCGGCGAGGACGACGACGGTGAGGATCGTGCGTGGCGCTGGCGGCGGGTGCTGGCGCTCGGCGCGGCGATCAACCTGGCGACGCATCCGCTGGTCACGATCGTGTGGTTCCGCGCGGCCGAGAGCGGCGATCAGACGCTGGCGCTGTTCCTGCTGATGGAGACCGCCGTGGTGCTGGTCGAGGCGCTGCTCTGGCGCATCGCGGCCGGGTGGTCGTGGCGGCGCTCGGCGTTGCTGGCGCTGGCGACCAACGTGCCCTCGGCCGCCGCGTCGCCGCTGGTGGCAATGTGGATCATCCGATAGTGTGTGCGCGCAAAGAACGAGCGACCCGGGCGAGCCGGGGACGTCAGTCCCCGGAGGGTGACAGCGGGAACCACCTGATCCTGTGGATTGCCCCTCCGGGGACTGACGTCCCCGGCTCGCCTTGAACATGCATCGCGTGCGGTGCTTCCCACCTGCCGACCGCTCGATGACCACCACACCCGCCGCCAACCCGCCGCCTGACGACCACGCCCCGGACGACCGCCAGCGTCGCATCCGCTGGCGGCTCGTGCTCGGCGAGGCCTCCGAAGATGTCCTCGGCGACGGCCTGCTCGACAAGCAGAACCAGGAGCGCGACGTCGCGCGCGGCTATCACTACAAACGCGAGTACGGCCGCGGCCGCAATGTGGGCGGCGGCCCGCGCACCGATCCCCGCGGCGGCGACGGCGCACCGGCGATGACCGTGCCGGGGGGGATCAA
>JBFWQT010000668.1:0-3346 GCA_050249295.1 Planctomycetota bacterium | reverse complement strand
GAGCGGATGTAGCGGCGCGAGCCAACCGATCATTGCTGGTTCAGCACATAGTCCGCCGCTCCCTCCGCGTCCTCCGGGTGAAACAGCCATCGTGTGCTGCCATGCCGGGTCCACACGTGCTCGCGTTCCTCATCGAGCAGGTGGGCCTCTCGCAGTCGCCGGGTCGCCCACGACTTGAATGTGTTCATCGCCTTCTCAGGTTTGTCGATGCCGCCGGCGCCGAGCACGATGTGCACATGGTTGGTCCGCACATTCAGCGCACGCAGCGTCCTGCCACGGTGCTCGCAGACGCCGGTGATCGCGGCGTGCACAACCTTGCGCATCGCGTCATCCAGCGTCAGGCGATCCTCGTTCATGGCTTTCCGCATGCCGCCCTCGCGCAGGTAGTCGTCGCTCAATGTGGGTGTCTCCCACTGGTTGTGCTCTCGATCGACGGAGCCCTCGGCGCGACCGTGCAACCAGGTGCCGTACGTCGTGAACGTGATGAAGAAGGCGACGGGCTGATTGTGGGCCATTGAAGGTCTCAAGCTGTACATCCGCTCCCTTACGGTCGCGGCTCTTGTTCTGCCAGGTCAGGGTTATCCTCCCAGCGCACCCGCAATCGACCTCGCCAACGCCGCCATCCGCTCGCCGGCGCCCGCCGGATCGCGTGCCGCATCCGCCAGGAACTTCACCAGCGCACTGCCCACCACCACACCGTCGGCGTGCGCGGCCACCGCAGCGGCCTGCTCCGGCGTGGAAATGCCGAACCCGACGGCCACCGGCAGCGGCGCGACGGCTGCGCGCACGCGCGACACCTCGTCGGCCAACGAGTCGCTCAGCGCCTGGCGTTCGCCCGTCACGCCAAGCCGCGACACGTAGTAGACGAACCCGCTGCTTGCCGCGGCCACTCGCGCGAGACGCTCCGGCGGTGTGGTCGGCGACGCGAGGAACACTGTGTCGAGCCCGCGCGCGTGCAAGGCCGGCACGAACTCGTCGGCCTCCTCGGGTGGCAGATCCACCACCAGCGCGCCCTGCACGCCGGCTGCGGCAGCCCGCTCGGCGAACGCATCCACACCCATGCGCAACAACGGATTGAGGTACGTGAACACGATGCACGGCGTGGCAAAGCCATCCGCTCGCAACGCGGCGACCATGTCGAGGATGCCGCCAAGCGTGGTGCCGGCCGCGAGCGCCCGCTCCGCCGCCTGCTGGTTGACCACGCCATCGGCGATCGGATCGGAGAACGGCACGCCGAGTTCGATCAGGTCGGCGCCGGCCGCGGCCAGCTGCCGGAGGTACACGGCGGTCTGCGCGAGCGACGGATCGCCGGCCGTGATGTACGGGATGAACGCCGCGCGACCGGAGTCGCGGATGGCCCGCAGATGTGCGGCGAGGTGGCCGGCGTCAACCATCGGAGCGGCCCTCCCCGGTGATCGCGCGCACCGAATCCATGTCCTTGTCGCCGCGGCCGGAGCAGTTGACGATCACCACCGCGTCGCGCGGCATCGTGGGCACCACCCTCCGCGCGTGCGCAATTGCGTGCGAACTCTCGAGCGCCGGGATGATGCCCTCGATGCGGCTCAGCCAGGCAAACGCGTCAAGCGCCTCGGCGTCGGTCACGCTCGTGTACGTCGCGCGGCCGCTGTCAAACATCGCCGCGTGCTCCGGCCCGACCGCGGGGTAGTCGAGCCCGGCCGACACGCTGTGCGTCTCGCGGATCTGCCCGTGCGCATCCTGCAGCAGGTAGGTGCGCGTGCCGTGCAACACGCCCGGGCTGCCGCCATCGCTGCCCGGCGCAAACCGCGCGGCGTGCCGCGGTGTGGTCACGCCGTCGCCGCCCGCTTCCACGCCAACGAGTTGCACGCTGGCGTCGTCGATGAAGTCGGCGAACAGGCCGATCGCGTTGCTGCCGCCGCCGACGCAGGCGATCAGCAGGTCCGGCAGTCGCCGCTCGGCCGCGAGAATCTGCTCGCGCGCTTCGCGGCCGATCACGCGCTGGAACTCGCGCACGATCGTCGGGTACGGATGCGGGCCAAGCGCGGACCCGAGCACGTAGAAGGTGTCGCGCACGTTCGCCACCCAGTCGCGCATCGCCTCGTTGATTGCGTCCTTCAGTGTGCGGCTGCCGCTGGCCACGCCGCGCACCTCGGCGCCGAGCAGGTGCATGCGGTAGACGTTGGGCGCCTGCCGCGCCATATCCACCTCGCCCATGTAGACCACGCACTGCAGCCCGAGCGCGGCGCAGGCGGTTGCGGTGGCCACGCCGTGCTGTCCGGCGCCGGTCTCGGCGATCACGCGCGTCTTGCCCATGCGCTGCGCGAGCAGGCACTGGCCGAGCGAGTTGTTGATCTTGTGCGCGCCGGTGTGCGAGAGATCCTCGCGCTTGAGGTACACGCGCGCGCCGCCGAGCTCCGCCGTCATGCGGCGTGCGAATGTGAGCGGCGTGGGTCGGCCGACGAAGTCGCGCAGCAACGCCGCGAATGCGTCGTTGAACGCCGGGTCGGTGCGCGCCGTCGCGAACGCGGCGTCGAGTTCGGCCAGCGGCGTCATCAGCGTCTCGGGCGCGTAGCAGCCGCCGTAGGGGCCGAAGCGGCCGGGTGTGGTGGTCGCCGCGGTGGTCATGGTCATTGAGACACTCCTCGTTCGATGGCGTCGGCCGCGCGCACGGCAGCGGCAAACTCGCGGATGGCGGCCGGGTCCTTGATGCCGGGGCGCACTTCGACACCGCTGGCGATGTCCACACCCCACGGGCGGATGCGCTGGATCAGATCGCCGACGTTGGCCGCGTTGAGGCCACCGGCCAGCAGCGTGCACGGCGCACGGCGAACCAGATCGCGGGCCAGCGCGGGGTCCACCTCGGGCTTCGAGTCGGGCAGCCCCTCTTTGGGCTGATCGATCAGCAGGTGGTGCACGCGGTAGGCGAGCACTCGCTCGACGTCGCTCGCGTCGAACATCACGACCGCCTTGATCAGCCGATCGCGCCCGACGCCGGGCAGCGCCGCAATCTCGTCGCACTGCTCGTTGGTCTCGTGGCCGTGCAGCTGGACGAGGTCGAGCGGCACGCGCTCCAGCACTTTGCCAATGACGGTGGCCGACTGATTGGCGAAGACGCCGACCTTGAGGGCCGTGGGCGCGACGGCCGCGCAGACGTCGAGCGCATGCTCGGCGCGAACAAAGCGCTTGCTGGTGGGCACGAAGATCAGACCGATCGCCCACGCGCCAGCCTCACAGGCGGCGGCGGCGTCCTCCGGGCGCGTGATGCCACAGAATTTGATGCGCGTCACGTCAGCCATCAGCGTGCCCTCCGTGTTCCGGGCGAGCCGGGGGTGTCAGCCCCCGGAGTCTGATTCCGGGACGAGAGACC